>NZ_LOSU01000036.1:0-396494 GCF_001522185.1 Burkholderia sp. RF2-non_BP3
ATGGTCAAGCGCGATGCGAAGCGCGGGCTGGCGTCGCTGTGCATCGGCGGCGGGATGGGCGTCGCGCTTGCGGTCGAGCGTCCGTAACCGGTCGTCCGTCACGGCCAAACCAATCCGGGCGCCGGCCGATTGCGGCTTCGGTCGGCGTTACGTGAAGTCAGAGGGGGCCTCCGGCGGCTCTCGAAACCAAAAAATGGAGTGAGATTTATGTCTCAGCGAATTGCGTACGTAACGGGCGGGATGGGCGGCATCGGCACCAGCATCTGCCAGCGTCTGTCGAAAGACGGCTTCAAGGTGGTCGCGGGTTGCGGCCCGAACTCGCCGCGCCGGGTGAAATGGCTCGAGGACCAGAAGGCGCTCGGCTACGATTTCATCGCATCGGAAGGCAACGTGGGCGACTGGGACTCGACCAAGGCAGCGTTCGACAAGGTCAAGGCCGAAGTCGGCGAGATCGACGTGCTGGTCAACAACGCGGGCATCACGCGCGACGTCGTGTTCCGCAAGATGACGCATGAAGACTGGACGGCCGTGATCGACACCAACCTGACGAGCCTGTTCAACGTGACGAAGCAGGTGATCGACGGGATGGTCGAGCGCGGCTGGGGCCGGATCATCAACATTTCGTCGGTGAACGGCCAGAAGGGGCAATTCGGCCAGACGAACTACTCGACCGCGAAGGCCGGCATCCACGGTTTCACGATGTCGCTCGCGCAGGAAGTCGCAACGAAGGGCGTGACGGTCAACACCGTGTCGCCCGGCTACATCGGCACCGACATGGTGAAGGCGATTCGTCCGGACGTGCTCGAGAAGATCGTCGCGACGATCCCGGTGCGTCGTCTCGGCGCGCCGGAGGAAATCGGTTCGATCGTCGCGTGGCTCGCGTCGAACGACTCCGGCTTCGCGACGGGCGCCGACTTCTCGCTGAACGGCGGCCTGCATATGGGCTGAACGTCCGGCTGCGCGGGCCGCTTCGGCCGCGCGGCCCGGCGTTTCCGAAGGCCCCCGCCTCCCGGATCCGGGGGGCGGGGATTTGTCACTTGCGCTACGCTGCACCCAAAGGCGTTACATGACTACTACAAAGAAAACGGCCGAGCGGCTCATCAAGAAGTACCCGAACCGCCGGCTCTACGATACCGAGACGAGCACGTACATCACGCTGACCGACGTCAAGCAGCTCGTGCTGGAACAGGAGGACTTCAAGGTCGTCGACGCGAAATCCAACGAAGACCTGACGCGCAGCATCCTGCTGCAGATCATCCTCGAGGAAGAGAGCGGCGGCGTGCCGATGTTCTCGTCGTCGATGCTGTCGCAGATCATCCGTTTCTACGGTCATGCGATGCAGGGCATGATGGGCACGTACCTGGAAAAGAATATCCAGGCGTTCATCGACATCCAGAACAAGCTCGCGGATCAATCGAAGAACCTTTACGAAGGTAACGCGATGAATCCGGAAGTCTGGTCGCAGTTCATGAACATGCAGGCGCCGATGATGCAAGGGATGATGACGAGCTACATCGAGCAGTCGAAGAACATGTTCGTGCAGATGCAGGAGCAGATGCAGAACCAGGCGAAGTCGATGTTCAGCACGTTCCCGTTCAAGCAACCGGGCGCGCCGGAGCCGGAGAAGAAGTAACGCTTGCGCGGCAGGCCGGTCGCGGCGGCACCCGCCGCCCGCCGCCCGCCGCCTGGCTTGGCGCCGCGATGCGCGGCGGTGCGATGCGGCCGATCGTGTGCTCGGGCACGACGATGGCCGCTGGCCGCCGGCGCAAGATGTCGCCGACGGTCGTTCCTGATCGTCGGCACCGAATGCCCGTGCCCTCGCGTGGGGGCGGTGCGCTCGTGGTCCGGTCGCTTTTGTCTAATTCCAGAGAGTCATCAGCAACTCGACACACGGGCGTGTCGCGCCGCACGGCGTGAGTTTGTGCCAGTGCGGCCGATCGCCGTTGCGTCGGGCCGCGTCACAACGCGCAGCGGCAAAGCCTGCGCGTCCGCCGGCTTGGCTCAAAGTGCCGGATCGAAATCCTGGTGATCGTCCGCGGGAGGAAGGTCGAGCACGAGCTTCACCGCGCAGTAGTTCGCCTTCAGCGAAAACACCCGGCCGATCACAAGAAACGTCTGCCGCGAATTCTCGAGTTCGACGAAGTCGCCCGGCTGCGGCACGTGGGCGCCCTGATCATAGGAAAAGCTGGTGCTGGTCTGCTCGCCGATGGTCTCGGCGGCGTGCTCGGTGAATTCGATCGTGATGTGGGTGGTCATGCGAAGCCCGTTGGGTAAGTGAAGAGAGCGGATGTTGCGATTTTCGCATAGGGGCGGGGTGAGGCCCGGGGGCGATTGTCGTGCATGACGGGCGGTGATCGCATTCATCGTTTCATCGTCGCCGGTCCGAAAGGCTGGATCAGCTGCCGGTTCCGCCGGCGCGTGCTGGGTATTGAGGGCGCCATCCACGGCGTCTTGAGCGCCAGTTTTGCCTCCCTGACCCATAAATAGCTGTAAACTCACGCTTTTGCCGCCACGCCCCCACATTCCAGATGTCCCAGTCCCCCAAAGTAGGCTTCGTGTCGCTCGGGTGCCCGAAGGCGCTCGTCGACTCCGAACAAATCATCACCCAACTGCGCGCCGAAGGTTATGAAATCTCCGGCACCTACGACGGTGCCGACCTCGTCGTCGTCAACACCTGCGGCTTCATCGACGAAGCCGTGCAGGAAAGTCTCGACGCGATCGGCGAAGCGCTGACCGAGAACGGCAAGGTGATCGTCACCGGCTGCCTCGGCGCGAAGTCGAGCGCCAGCGGCTCGAACCTGATCGAGGAAGTCCACCCGAAGGTGCTCGCCGTCACCGGCCCGCACGCGGTGGGCGAAGTGATGCAGGCCGTGCACTCGCACCTGCCGAAGCCGCACGATCCGTTCGTCGACCTCGTGCCGGCCGCCGGCATCAAGCTCACGCCGCGCCACTATGCGTACCTGAAGATCTCCGAAGGCTGCAACCACCGCTGCACGTTCTGCATCATCCCGTCGATGCGCGGCGATCTCGTGTCGCGTCCGGTCGCGGAAGTGATGCTCGAGGCGGAGAACCTGTTCAAGTCGGGCGTGAAGGAACTGCTCGTGATCTCGCAGGACACGAGCGCGTACGGCGTCGACGTGAAGTACCGCACGGGCTTCTGGAACGGCAAGCCGATCAAGACGCGCATGACCGACCTGGTCGCCGCGCTCGGCGAACTCGCCGCGCAGTTCGGCGCATGGGTGCGCCTGCACTACGTGTATCCGTATCCGAGCGTCGACGAAGTCATTCCGCTGATGGCCGAAGGCCCGTTCAAGGGCCACGTGCTGCCGTATCTCGACGTGCCGTTCCAGCACGCGCATCCGGAAGTGCTGAAGCGCATGAAGCGCCCGGCGAACGCCGAGAAGGTGCTCGAGCGCGTGCAGAAGTGGCGCGAGATCTGCCCGGACCTGACGATCCGCAGCACGTTCATCGCCGGCTTCCCCGGCGAGACGGAAGAGCAGTTCGAAACGCTGCTCGACTTCATCCGCGAGGCGGAACTCGATCGGGTCGGCTGCTTTGCCTATTCGCCGGTCGAAGGCGCGACCGCGAACGACCTGGACGGCGCACTGCCGGACGACGTTCGCGAAGAACGCCGCGCGCGCTTCATGGAAGTCGCCGAGGAAGTGTCGGCGCGGCGCATCCAGCGCAAGGTCGGCAAGACCCTCAAGGTGCTGATCGACGAAGTCAGCGAGGAAGGCGGCATTGGCCGCACGGCGGCGGATGCACCGGAGATCGACGGCGTCGTCTACATCGAACCGGCGACGAAGGCGTCGAAGCGCTACAAGGTCGGCGATTTCGTGTCGGTGAAGATCGCCGGCGCGGACGGCCACGACCTGTGGGGCGAGGTCTAAGCGATGACCGCAGCGTTTCCGCAGATCCTCGCGCTCGGCGAGGCGATGATCGAATTCAACCAGTCGCAGCCGGGGCGCACGGAGTTCCTGCAGGGCTTCGGCGGCGACACGTCGAACTTCTGCATCGCCGCGGCGCGTCAGGGCGCGTCGACGGGCTTCGTGTCGGCGATCGGCGACGATCCGTTCGGCTGCTTGCTGGCTGACATGTGGGCGACGGAAGGCGTCGACACGACGTACGTGCGGATCGACCGCTCGGCGCCGACCGGCGTGTATTTCGTCACGCACGGCGCGGACGGCCACCAGTTCGACTATCTGCGCGCGGGCTCCGCGGCGAGCCGCTACGCGGTCGCCGACCTGCCGCTCGATGCGCTGGCCGCGGCGAAGGCCGTGCACCTGTCGGGCATCAGCCTCGCGATCAGCACGGCCGCATGCGACGCCGCGTTCGCGGCGATCGACCACGCGCGCGGCAACGGCGCGCAGGTCAGCTTCGATACGAACCTGCGCCTGAAGCTGTGGCCGCTGCCGCGCGCCCGCGCGGTGATGCGCGAGGCGCTGCGCCAGACGGACATCTGCCTGCCGAGCTGGGACGACGTCACGGCGCTCACGGGCGCGAACGATCGCGACGCGATCGTCGATGCGATGCTCGAACACGGGCCGCGGGTCGTCGCGCTGAAGCTCGGCAAGGAAGGCGCGTACGTGGCGACCCCGAACGAACGGCGAGTGGTGCCGGGCTTCGCGGTCGAGGCCGTCGACGCGACGGGCGCGGGCGACTGCTTCGGCGGCGCGTTCGTGGCGCGGATCGTCGCGGGCGACGATCCGTTTGCGGCGGCGCGTTATGCGAACGCGGCCGCGGCGCTGTCGACGACGGGTTACGGCGCGGTCGCGCCGATTCCGCGCCGCGAGGCGGTGGAACGCCTGATGCAGGGCTGACGCGGATCACGCATGCCGGTGTGACCTCGCGCGCGTGACGCACGCATCCGCAATCCCTGGATGACGGGCGACATGCAACGCGAAGGTGGCCAGCGGCGTGCGTACCGCGATCGGCGTTTTCGCACGCGCGATCGTTACGCGCGCGTGACGACGACCATCGGCGGCAGGCAGCATGCCGCCGTGTTTTTTCGAGCGAATCTGAAGCAAGGAGCAACACAAGGTGGGTCGATATTCGGAATGGCAACGGGCGCTGGTGATCGCCGGTGCGCTGGCGGCGGGCCTCGCGATGCCGGGCGTGGTCGCGGCGCAGGCCGCCGCGCCGGGCGTGCAGCAGGATGAAGCGACACCCGCGCGGCCGCTGCGGCCGAATCCGGAATTCGCCCGCCTGCCGCGCTACGAAGGCACGCTCGGCGACCGGCCGATCGTCGTGCATCTCGGGCCGAAGACGGACGAGGAAGGCGTGCACGGCGAATACCAGTTCGCGGACACGGGTGAGGTCGTGCTGCTCGCCGGCGACCGCGACGGCGACACGCTCGAAATCGAGGAATCGAACGACGGCACGAACATCACGGGTGTGTGGATCGGCCGCTTCGACGCGACGGGCGACCTGAAGGCCGACCGGATGAACTCGGACGAATCGGATCCGCAACCCGTCGTGCTGCGCCTGGCGCCGGGCAAGCGCGCGGCGCTGCAGGTGCGCGACGGCCGGATACGGGAAATCGAGACGGTCGGCGGCATCGTCAACCTGCGCACCGACGACTGAGCGCGCGCTGGCTCGGTGCGCGCGGCGCGCATTGTACCGGGCCAAGCGCGCCGATTTTGGCTAATCTAGCGACACATTCCGCAACCGAACGGCCTTTCCCCCGGCCTCCTGCCATGACTGCATCCACTCCGAAGCGCGCACTCCAGACCCGCATCGTTCAACCCGACGACATCATTCCGGAAGGCTTCCGCTCGTTCGTCCCGCCGGTCGCGCGGGCATCGACGGTCGTGTTCCCCGATCTCGCGACGATGCGCGCGCTGGTCTGGCACAACGACAACCAGTGGCGCTACGGGCTGCACGCGACGCCGACGTCGCTCGCGCTCGCGCAGCGGCTCGCCGAGATCGAGGGCGGCACGCATGCGCTGCTGCAGCCGTCGGGCCTCGCGGCGATCATGAACGTCTATTTCGGGATCGTGAAGGCGGGCGACGACGTGCTGATCCCGCACAACATCTACGGGCCGAACGCCGATTTCGGCAACTGGCTCGCGAAGGATTTCGGCATCACCGCGCGCTTCTACGATCCGCTCGTCGGCGCGGGCATCGCCGACCTGATCCAGCCGAACACGCGGCTGATCTGGATCGAGGCGCCGGGCTCGGTGACGATGGAAGTGCCCGACGTGCGCGCGATCACGACGGTCGCGCAGGCGCGCGGCATCGTCACCGCGATCGACAACACGTATTCGGCCGGTCTCGCGTTCAAGCCGTTCGAGCATGGCGTCGACATCTCGGTGCAGGCGCTGACCAAGTATCAATCGGGCGGCAGCGACGTGCTGATGGGCGCGACGATTACCGCGAACGCGGAGCTGCACGCGCAACTGAAGCTCGCGCGGATGCGCTGCGGGATCGGCGTGTCGGTCGACGATTGCTCGCTCGTGCTGCGCAGCCTGCCGAACATGCAGGTGCGCTTCGACGCGCACAGCAAGAGCGCGCTCGCGCTCGCGAAATGGCTGAAGGCGCGGCCGGAGATCGCCGCCGTGCTGCATCCGCAACTGCCGGACTGTCCGGGGCACGCGTCGTTCGTGCGCGACTTCACCGGCGCGGGCGGGCTGTTCTCGGTGGTGTTCGACGAACGCTACAGCAGCGAGCAGATCGATCGTTTCGTCGAGGCGCTCGAGCTGTTCGCGATCGGCTGGAGCTGGGGCGGTGCATGCAGCCTCGCGATGCCTTACGACGTGGCGTCGATGCGTGCGGAGTGGCCGC
This sequence comes from Burkholderia sp. RF2-non_BP3, assembly GCF_001522185.1. Lineage (NCBI taxonomy): Bacteria > Pseudomonadati > Pseudomonadota > Betaproteobacteria > Burkholderiales > Burkholderiaceae > Burkholderia > Burkholderia sp. RF2-non_BP3. The sequence continues at coordinate 6,784 of NZ_LOSU01000036.1, forward strand.
ATCGCGGCACGCTGGTGCGCTTTTACGTCGGTCTCGAAGACGAAGCCGACCTGCGTGCGGACATCGAGCGCGCGCTGCAGGCTACGCTCGGCCGATAACGGAACCGAAGCGGAAAAACGAAACGCCCGCGCGATGCAATATCGCGCGGGCGTTTTTTCATGGACGGCGTGCGCAGACCGGAAATCAGAACAGCCGCAGCAGCCCGTCGAGGCCCACGTGGTCGAATGCGACGGTGGCCGCATCGCGCACGACGGGCTTGGCGTGGAACGCGACCGACAGCCCGGCTTCGGCCATCATCTTCAGATCGTTCGACCCGTCGCCCATCGCGATCGCGCGGCTCGGCTCGAGGCCGAGCGATGCGCAGGTATCGCGCAGCATGCGCGCCTTCACGTCCGCGTTGACGATTTCGCCGAGCACCTTGCCGGTCAGCTTGCCGTCGACGATCTCGAGCGTGTTCGCGTGCGCGTAGTCGAGGCCGAGGCGCGCCTTCAGGCGCTCGGTGAAGAACGTGAAGCCGCCCGACACGAGCAGCGTCTTCAGTCCCGCGGCCTTCACGCCGGCGAGCATCGTCTCCGCGCCCGGCGACAATTGCAGCCGTTCCTCGTACACGCGCTCGAGCGCCTGCGCGTCGAGCCCCGCGAGCAGTGCGACGCGACGCGTGAGGCTTTCGTTGAAGTCGCGGATCTCGCCGCGCATCGATGCCTCGGTGATCTCCGCGACCTGCGTCTTCAGCCCGCAGAAATCGGCGATTTCGTCGATGCATTCGATTGTGATCAGCGTCGAATCCATGTCCATCACGACGAGCCCGAACTCGCCGAGCGTACGGCCGGCTTCGACGAAGCCGAAGTCGAGCGCGTGCGTGCCGCAGTACGCGTCGATGTCGAGCCGCTGCGCGGGGTTTGCGTTTTCGATACGCAGCGCGTGATCGTCGGTCTGCACGATGCGGGTGCCGCGCGACAGCGCGAGCAGCGGTTTGTGATGCGCGTCCGACAACGGCGCGAGACTCTGGATGACGAGGTTGTGGGTCATGACGGAATGATTGGAAGCGAATGAAACGCGTGCGCGGCCGGCATGCGGCCGCCTGCGAACGCGGGCCCCGTCCGGCGTCGGGCCGTCGCGTCGCGAACGCGCCATTGTAGCCGGTTGGTGTCAGGGCGCGACCGGATCGCCGCGGATGCCCGGCCGGCGCCGCCGCAAGCTCCGCTCAGGGGACGGCGCCTATCGTTCACCCGCGCCGTCCCAGTAAGGCGGATCGCCGAAGTGTTCGGCCAGGAACGCGATGAACGCGAGCGTCTTGAGCGGCACGTGCGCGCGGCTCGGATAGACGGCCCAGATCGCGACGTCGTTCGCGAACGGGTAATCGTCAAGCACGGTGACGAGCGCGCCGCTCGCGAGCAGCGGGCCGACGTCCCAGGTCGACTTGATCGCGATGCCGAAGCCGTCGACGAGCGCTTCGCGGATCGCCTCGCCGTTGCTCGCGACGAGCCGGCCGCCGACGCGCACGGTGAGCGGGCCTTGCGGCGTGACGAACGACCAGTCGCGCTGGTCGCCGAGAATCACGCATTCGTGCTGTGCGAGATCGGCGGGATGGCGCGGCGTCCCGTGTTCGGCGAGATACGCGGGCGAGCAGCACAGCACGCGCCGGTTGGCGGCGAGCTTGCGCGCGACCAGCGTCGAGTCCTTCAGCGCGCCGAGGCGGATCGCGACGTCGTAGCCGTCGTCGACGAGGTCGACGATCTCGTCGGATAGCCGCAGGTCGAGCGACACGGACGGGTAGCGGCGCAGGAATGCGGGGATCACGGGCGCGACGTGCTGGCGGCCGAACGACGACGACATCGACACCTTCAGCCGGCCATACGGCTCGCTGCGGCCGTGGCCGACCGACGCGCGCGCGGCGTCGGCGGCCGACAGCAGCGCCTCAGCGCGGGCCATGAAGATTTCACCGTCCTGCGTGAGGCTGATGCGGCGCGTGGTGCGATGCAGCAAGCGCGCACCGAGCTGGCGTTCCAACTGCGCGATGCGCGCGCTTGCGACCGCGGCCGACACGCCGAACTCGCGTCCGGCCGCGCTCACGTTCGCGAGCAGCGCCGCGCGCACGAACAGGCCGACGTCGAGCAGGTCGAGCGGCTTGTCGGGGGCCGGAATCGGATCGGATGCCATTATTCTGAAATTCCTGAAAATGTTTCAGGAAATATAGCGGTTTTCTCGAAGGATCGGGCCGCCTACGATGGCAGGCATGGGGCTGCGCCGCGGCCCGCCCGATTTCCCTGAAGGAGTTTCGTGATGAAAGCCGTTGGACTGACCCGTTATCTGCCGATCGACGACCCGCAGTCGCTCGTCGACGTGGAGCTGCCGCAACCGGTGCCGGGCCCGCGCGACCTGCTCGTGAAGGTCGAGGCGATCTCCGTGAACCCGGTCGACACCAAGGTGCGCGCGCCGAAGCCGCAGGTCGAGGAGACCCCGCGCGTGCTCGGCTGGGATGCGGCCGGCACGGTCGTCGCGGTCGGCGCCGAGGTGACGATGTTCCGGCCGGGCGACGAGGTGTTCTACGCGGGCAGCATCACGCGCCCCGGCGCGAACAGCGAATTTCACACGGTCGACGAGCGGATCGCGGCGATCAAGCCGCGCTCGCTCGATTTCGCGGCGTCGGCTGCGTTGCCGCTCACCGCGCTGACCGCGTGGGAGGCGCTGTTCGACCGGCTGCGCGTGTCGCCGCAGGGTGCGGACGCGGGCAAGTCGGTGCTGATCGTCGGCGGCGCGGGCGGGGTGGGTTCGATCGCGATCCAGCTGGCGAAGACGCTCGGCAAGCTGCACGTGATCGCGACCGCGTCGCGGCCGGCGTCGGCCGAATGGGTGCGCTCGCTCGGCGCGGACGACGTGGTCGACCATTTTGGCGACTTGCCCGCGCAACTGCGCGAGATCGGTCATGCGAACGTCGACTATGTACTGATCTTCAACGACACGGATCGTCATTTCCCTGCCGCGGCGGAAGTCATCCGGCCACAGGGCGGCATTTGCACGATCGTCGAGAACGAGAAGCCGATTCCGGTCGAGCTGCTGAAGGCGAAAAGCGCGGCGTTTCACTGGGAGTTCATGTTCACGCGCGCGATGTTCGAGACGCCGGACATGGTCGAACAGCACAAGATCCTGAGCGAGGTGGCGAGGCTCGTCGACGGCGGCACGCTGCGCACGACGCTCGGCGAGCAGCTCGGCACCATCAACGCCGCGAACCTGCGGCGCGCGCACCAACTGCTCGAGGCCGGGCGCGCGATCGGCAAGCTGGTGCTGAGCGGATTCTGACCTCGAGGTCGGGGCGAAAAACCCGAGGTGGCCCGGCGTTTTCTCGAGAGGCGGCATCGCCCGTACGGGATACGGCGTCGCGAACGCAAGCGGGGTAACACCCGATGCGTTTGCGGCGCATTGCATGCCGCTTGGCGGTAGACTGGCAACGCATCATGCATCGAAAACCGCGCGGCACGCGCGTGCCGCCGCATTACAAGGAGGTCAGCATGAGCCAACGCAGCTTGTCAGTCGCCGCATCGTGGTCTGCCGTGTTCGCGGCGGCGTGCGTCAGCGCGAGCGTATTCGCGGCGCCGCCGGTCAAGGGCAGCCTGAAGGGCGGCGGGACGGGGCAGCTCGAATACACCGTCAAGGTCGACTCGAAGACCTTCGGCAATACGCAGGAGACGCGCAAGATCCGCTCGGGCGAAACGGACGACTTCAACTGGAAGTCCGTGCCGCCGGGCGGCGCGGTCGCGATGCCCGACGGTTGCCCGAACGCCGACAACCTGCCGCGCGACGCGAACGGCGCGATGGTGCGCCAGACCCAGGTGCGGCTCGCGCCGTCGGTCGACGCGAAGGGGATCGCGAACGTGCAGATGAGCTTCCAGGCCGCCGCGCCGAAAGGCACGCGCAACGTGAGCGCGGGCGGCAAGTCGCTGCAGTGCCCGGACGTCGTGTCAGTGAGCCAGGTCAAGTGGGTGTCGATTTCGACCAATGGCGGGTCGAAGTCCGTCACGATGAGCGACGGCACGAAGGTGACGGTGTCGATCAAGCGCTGAGCGGGGCGCGCGGGCCGGCAAGGCGTCCGGTGCGCGCGCAACCATCGCGATGCGCATCAGGGCGATTCGGGCAGGGTCGCGCGTGACGGTTTCGTGGCGCGCGGCTTCGGGCCTTTCCATTGAGCGATGTTTGACTTCGTCACGCCCGGCGCACGACGGTGGCGCGGTCATTTGCGCAGGCGGCCTGCGTGACGTCCTGCGGATGTCACGCTATCCTTGCGGCATCCTCCATCTTCCCCGAACGACATTCCGATGAAACATTACATGCGCGTGCTGCTGTCGGCTGCTGCGTTCGTTGCTGCCCATGCGCAGGCGGCCGACGATTGCAGCTTCGTGAAGAAGGTCGAGCTGCCGACGCGACAGCAGATCGCCGTCGTGTCGAGCGGCGCGCTCGAACCGTGCTCGACCGGCAGCTACGCGGTGCGCGTGTATTCGACCGCGCATGCCGCCCCCGGCTTCGATACGGACGACTACGTGACTGGCGTGCTGCATGCACGTGACGGCACCGTCGCCGATGCCTTCACGGCCGACCTCGGCGCGCGTGCGCCGCAGGCGCTCGTCGTCACGACGCGCTCGGCCGGCAGCGGCGGTTACGTCGGTGCGCAGGCCTATGTGACGACGCCGCGCGCGGTGCGGCTCGTCGCGTCGGTCGACGGGCTCGCGCCCGACGCCGACGTCGCGGCCGCGTTGCGCCAGGCCATCGGCAAACGCCGCGCCGCCCGCTGACCGCACGCCACGCGGATGCCGCGTGCGCTGCGGCGCCGCGGGTCAATGCGCGCGTTCCTCGAGCCGAGTTGCAAGAAAGCGGTGATCGGCCGAGAACAACCGGCGATACGTCATCAGCACTGCGCCAACGGTGCCGAGCGCGGACGCCGCGGCGATCAGGAACATGATCACGATCTGGTAGCGCACGGCCTGCAGCGGCGACTGTCCGGCCAGCACCTGGCCCGTCATCATCCCCGGCAGGCTCACGACGCCGACGACCGCCATCTGGTTGAGCGTCGGCAGCATGCCGGCGCGCACGGCCTGGCGCGCGGCGTCCTGCGCGGCTTCCCAGCGCGTCGCACCGAGCGCCAGTGCCGTCTCGACGCGGTCGCGTCGCGCGGTCAGTTCCTCCATCATCCGTTCGACGCCGAGCGACACGCCCGTGAGCGTATTGCCGAGGATCATCCCGAGGATCGGGATCGCATATTGCGGCGTGTACCACGGATGAATGCGGATCACGACGAACAGGCCGACGGCCGCGACGAACCAGCTGCTGAACCAGATCGACGCAATGCTGTCGACGCGCTGTCCGCGATACGTACGCTTGCCGCGGCCGGCGCCCGCGAAGCCTGCAATCAGCGTCATCAACGCGGTGAGCGGCAGCACGACGGTCCAGTGCGGATGACCGAACACCCAGCCGAGCACGTAGCCGATCGCCAGCAGCTGCACGACGGTGCGCACGGCGGCGAGCGCGAGCTTGCGCCCGAGGCCGAGCGACAGCGCGGCCGAGATCGCACCGTTGATCGCGACGAGCGCGGCGGCGATGCCGACGTCGACGAGACTCAGATCCTGCAGAGCGGGGCTCATGGCTGCGCCTCCATCGCGTTCGCGGCGTGCAGCACGCCGGCCTGCATCACGAGCCGCATCGTGCCGATGCGGGCGGCTTGGGCCGGATCGTGCGAGATCCACATGTAGGCGCGTGCACCGGGGGCCGCGTCGAACCAGGCGCCGACGAGCGCTTCGATCGCGCGCGTCGAGTCGGGGTCGAGCGCGGACGTCGGTTCGTCGAGCAACAGCACGTCGGGGTCGAGCTGCAGCACGCGCAGGAGCGCGGCGATCTGCGCTTCGCCGCCCGACAGTTCGCTCGCCCGCTTGTCGAGAAAATCGGCGCCGCGACCGGCGCGTGCGGCGAGCGCTTCGGCGCGGGCACGGTCGAACGTCACGTCGCGATAGATCGCGAGTGAATACGGATAGCGCAACTGCGCTTCGACGGTCCCGTCCATTTGCGCGGGCCGCTGGCGCACGTAGGCGACGCTGCGCCGGTAGCGCGGAATCGCGCCGCGCCTGATCCGCTTGCCGCGCCAGAGGATATGCCCGCCGTCGAGCGGGTCGAGCAACGCGAGCGCGCGCAGCAGCACGCTCTTGCCGGAGCCCGACGGTCCCGTGATAGCAATTCGCGATCCCGCGGCGAGGCTGAAATCGGTCGGCGCCAGCAGCGTCTTGCCGCTGCTGGCGTCGCGGCGCGTGATGTGCTGCGCATCGATGAGACCGGAGGGGGCTGTCATGTCACAAATGAAAAAAAGCGTTAATGGCGCCGAAGCGTTACTGCAGCGTGCGCCATAATACCTATTGAAAAGCCGCCGGTGTCGTGCTCCGTTCACTCACGCAAGTGGCCCGACATGGCGCGCAAACTCTGCAGAACAACAACGGAACCGCCATGACGCTAGCACGAGCCATCGGCAAATCGGCTGCATGGATCGTCGGTATCGTCGCACTGATCCTCGCGGCGGCCGGCATCTTCATTTTCACGTTCGACTGGAACCACGCGAAACCGTGGGTCAACGAACATGTGAGTACCGCACTTGGCCGCCCGTTCGCGATCAACGGCGATCTCAAGGTCGGCTGGCGCCGCCCAGACGGCGAGACCGGCTGGCGCGCATGGGTGCCTTGGCCGAGCTTCTCCGCCACGCAACTCGAGATCGGCAACCCGGACTGGGCGAAGGGGCCCAAGTTCGTCACGCTCGATGCCGCGCATTTCGATCTCGCGATTCTTCCGCTCCTCGCGCACGAAATCGTCATTCCGTCGATCGATGTCGTCAATCCCGCGGTCGACCTCGAGCGGCTCGCCGACGGCCGCAATACGTGGACCTTCCAGTTCAAGCAATCGTCGCAGCCGTCGCCGTGGAAGGTGCGGCTCGACAGCTTCGGTTTCGCGAAGGGCATCGTCACGTATCGCGATGCGATCACGAAGGCCGATCTCACGGTCGCGATCGATACGCTCGGCCAGCCGATTCCGCTCGGCGACGTGCTGAAGGAGCAGGAGCAAACGTCGCGCGCGGCGTCGGCGCAGCGTGTCGGCAAGAGCGGAGCCGCCCGACTGAGCGCGAAGGCGAGTGCCGAGGCCGCGTCGGGTACGTCGGCGGCGCAAGGCGCGAGCGGGGTGCCCGCCGCAACGGCGTCGGGTGCCTCCGCTGCCGCGCCGGCTACTTCGGTTTCCTCCGCATCCACGGCCGTGCCGGCATCCGGCGCGAGCGGTGCGTCCGCTGCGTCGGGTGCCGCTGCGCCCGCGAAGCCGGCCGGCCCGACGTATGCGTTCGGGCTCAAGGTCGACGGCCGCTACAAGAACGTGCCGATCAGCGGCACCGGCAAGGTGGGCGGCGTGCTGGCGATCGAGAACGCGACGCAGCCGTTCCCGCTGCAGGCCGACGTGAAGGCCGGCGACACGCGGCTGGCGATCGTCGGCACGCTGACCGACCCGATGCATCTCGCGGCACTCGACCTGCGTCTGTGGCTGCAAGGCACTTCGATGTCGCACCTCTACCAGATCACCGGCATCACGCTGCCGGACACGCCGCCGTATGCGACCGAGGGGCGCCTGATCGGCAACATCAAGCAGCACGCGAGCACGTTCCGTTACGAGAATTTCAACGGCCGCGTCGGCGGCAGCGATCTCCGTGGCACGCTCACCTGGGCGCAGCGCGAGCCGCGGCCGAAGCTGTCGGGCGAGCTCGTGTCGAACCTGCTGCAGTTCTCCGACCTCGCGCCGGTGATCGGCGCCGACTCCGCCGCGAGCAAGGCGAAGCGCGGCGACACGACGCGCCAGCCGCCGGACCGCGTGCTGCCGGTCGCGACGTTCCGCACCGAGCGCTGGAGCGCGATCGACGCGGACGTGAAGTTCACCGGGCGCAAGCTGATCAAGAGCCCGCAACTGCCGATCACCGACCTCTACACGCACATCCTGCTGCAGGACGGCGTGCTGTCGCTCGAACCGCTGCAGTTCGGCGTCGCGGGCGGCACGCTCGCGACCAACGCGCATCTCGACGGCAGCCGCACGCCGCTCAAGGGCCGCTTTACGCTGGCCGCGCGTCACTTGAGGCTGAAGCAACTGTTCCCGACACAGAAGGTGATGCAGACCGCGCTCGGCGAAATCAACGGCGACGCGTCGCTGTCGGCGACCGGCAACTCGCCGGCCGCGCTCGCGGCGACGTCGACCGGCGAAGTGAAGGCGCTCATCACGGATGGCCGCATCAGCCTGCTGCTGATGGAGGCGGCGGGGCTGAACGTCGCGAACGTCGTCTACGAGAAGCTGTTCGGCACCCGCGACGTGAACATCAATTGCGCGGCGATCGACTTCGTCGCGAACGACGGCATGCTCGACCCGAAGGTGTTCGCGCTCGATACGGACGACGCGCTGATCAACGTCGACGGGCCGGTCAACCTGCGCGATGAATCGATCGACCTGAAGATCCATCCGCATACGAAGGGTTTCCGGGTCTTCTCGTTGCGTTCGCCGTTGTACGCGAAGGGTACGTTCAAGAACCCGAAGGTCGGCGTCGACGCCGGCGCGCTCGCGCTGCGCGCGGGCGCAATGGTCGGGCTGGGCCTGATCAACCCGTTCGCGGCGCTGATTCCGCTAATCGCGCCGAGCAATAACCGCGACGTGCCGTGCTCGGAGCTGTTCGGGCAGATGAAGGCGAAGGCGGCGCAGAAGGAGGCGCTGAAGGCCGGCAAGTGAGGATGTCCGGGGCAGGGCCGGCGCCGCGCGCGGCGGCCCTGCTGGCGGGGCCGGAACAGGGCGGTCGGCAGTTTCTCCGACACCTGCTAAAATACACGGTTTTCCGTCGATTTCTCTCTTACGGGACCTGCCGTGCTTTCTACTGCCAACATCACGATGCAATTCGGGCCGAAGCCCTTGTTCGAGAATATCTCGGTCAAATTCGGCGAGGGCAACCGCTATGGTCTGATCGGCGCGAACGGCTGCGGCAAGTCGACCTTCATGAAGATCCTCGGCGGCGACCTCGAGCCGAGCGCCGGCAACGTCGCGCTGGAGCCGAACGTGCGCCTGGGCAAGCTGCGCCAGGACCAGTTCGCGTATGAAGACGTGCGCGTGCTCGACGTCGTGATGATGGGCCACACCGAGATGTGGGCCGCGATGACCGAGCGCGACGCGATCTACGCGAACCCGGATGCCACCGACGACGACTACATGCACGCGGCCGAGCTCGAGGGCAAGTTCGCCGAATACGGTGGCTACGACGCCGAGGCGCGCGCGGGCGCGCTGCTGCTCGGCATCGGCATCGAGGAGAAGTTCCACAACGGCACGATGGCCGACGTCGCGCCGGGCTGGAAGCTGCGCGTGCTGCTCGCGCAGGCGCTGTTCTCGAAGCCGGACGTGCTGCTGCTCGACGAACCGACCAACAACCTGGACATCAACTCGATCCGTTGGCTCGAGCACACGCTCAACGAGTACAACTCGACGATGATCATCATCTCGCACGATCGTCACTTCCTGAACTCGGTGTGCACGCACATGGCCGACATGGACTTCGGCACGCTGAAGGTCTGGCCGGGCAACTACGACGACTACATGCTCGCATCGGCACAGGCGCGCGAGCGCCAGGCCGCGGCGAACGCGCGCGCGAAGGAGCGCGTGGCCGAGCTGCAGGACTTCGTGCGCCGCTTCTCGGCGAACAAGTCGAAGGCCCGCCAGGCAACGAGCCGCGCGAAGCAGATTGACAAGATCAAGATCGAGGAATTCAAGCCGTCGTCGCGTCAGAACCCGTTCATTCGCTTTGAGTTCGAGAAGAAGCTGCACAACGTCGCGGTGGTCGCCGAAGACATCACGAAGAAGTACGAGCGCACGATCTTCCAGAACTTCAACCTGTCGGTGCAGCCGGGCGAGCGCATCGCGATCATCGGCGAGAACGGCGCGGGCAAGACGACGCTGCTGCGTTCGCTGCTGGGCGCGCTGCAACTCGATCACGGCACGGTGAAGTGGTCCGAGAACGCGAATGTCGGCTACATGCCGCAGGACACGTACGAGGAGTTCCCGAACGACATCACGCTGATGGACTGGATCGACCAGTACCGCAAGGACGGCGACGACGAAACCATGGTGCGCGGCACGCTGGGCCGCCTGCTGTTCTCGTCGGACGACATCAAGAAGTCGGTGAAGGTGCTGTCGGGCGGCGAGAAGGGCCGCATGATCTGGGGCAAGCTGATGCTCGGCCGCCACAATGTGCTGCTGATGGACGAGCCGACCAATCACATGGACATGGAGTCGATCGAGTCGCTGCAGATCGCGCTCGAGCAGTTCGAAGGCACGCTGATCTTCGTGTCCCACGACCGCGAATTCGTGAGCGGGCTGGCGAACCGGATCATCGAAGTGCGCACGGACGGCACGCTGTTCGACTTCGGCGGGAATTACGAGGAGTTCCTCACGAGCCAGGGGCAGGAGTAATTGCTCGGGCAGCCATGCCCGATCTGATGTACCGGAAGCCCGCCAGGTGGAAGCCTGGCGGGTTTTTTCGTATCCAGGCCGACCAGGTGAGCGCGTGCCGCGCCAGCCCGGCGTCCCGATGAAGGGAAAATGTCAGGTCGGGCGTTGCGCCCGCGATCGCGATTCGACGCGGCGGCGCCGTTTCCCGAAGGCAGCCGCTTGCACCACCTCGCGCGCCGCCCGGCGCGTCAATCCGCGAGCCGCTTGTCGGCGAGCGCCTTGCAGCAGTCTTCGTACACCCATTGCACGAGTTTCGCCCGGTAGTCGAGATCGTCGGTATCGACGATTTCCTCGACCGCGTCGCGCGCCCACGACGCGTCGACGAAATCGGCGTGCCGCTTTGCGATGTCCTGCGCCAGCGCGGCCAGCTTCGCGATCGCGAGCCAGTCGGACTGCCGGTGGTGGCGGTCGAGCCAGCGGTGTGCGGCCTGCACCTGGAACGACGCGTCCGGCCAGGATTCATTCAGGTAAAACGCGCCGAGATTGCCGCAGGTGAGCCAGCACAGCAGCTCCAGGCGATCTTGCGAGCCGAGGATATGGGGTGCGTCGGTCATGGCAGCGCTCACGAAAGCATCGATTCCGGGTGGCGCGGCCTGCAGCAGCCGGCGCCGATACTAAAAACATAGCACGATGCGGGGCCCGAGGTGCGACCTCGTGACGCGCCGGCGCGGCGCGGATGCCGCGGTGGCGGGAAGCGGGCGTCCGGCGCCCGGTCCCAGGCGTCCGCGCGGGCCGTTCGACGACGCTCGAAGTCACGCTCGGCGTCGTCGCGGAGCCGCGCCGCACTCATTAGAATGGCCGTTTTCCGGGAGACAGGAAGCGATGAAAATCTACGATCAGTTCTATATCGACGGCGCATGGCGCAAACCGGCCGGAACGGGCACGATCGACGTGATCGACTCGGGCACCGAGGCCGTGATCGGCCGGATTCCCGAGGGCGTGGCGTCGGACGCGCAGGACGCGATCCGCGCGGCGCGCGCGGCATTCGACGCATGGGCCGCGACGCCGGCCGCGACGCGCGCGGCCTATCTGCGCAAGATCGTCGAGCGTCTGCAGGCGCGCAGCGAGGAACTCGCGCAGTCGATCACCGGCGAAGTCGGGATGCCGATCAAGCTGTCGCGCGCGATCCAGGTCGGCGGTCCGATCTACAACTGGAAGGCATACGCGAAGCTCGCCGAATCGTTCGAATTCGAGGCGAAGGTCGGCAACTCGTTGGTGGTGCGCGAGCCGGTCGGCGTCGTCGCGGCGATCACGCCGTGGAACTACCCGCTCAACCAGATCACGCTGAAGGTCGCGCCGGCGCTGGCGGCCGGCTGCACGGTCGTCCTGAAGCCGTCCGAAGTCGCGCCGCTCAACGCGTTCATGCTCGCCGAGGCGATTCACGAAGCGGGCCTGCCGGCGGGGGTGTTCAACCTCGTGTGCGGTTATGGCCCGGTCGTCGGCGAGGTGCTGGCGACCGATCCGGACGTCGACATGGTGTCGTTCACGGGTTCGACGCGCGCCGGCAAGCGCGTGGCCGAACTCGCGGCGGCGGGCGTGAAGCGCGTCGCGCTCGAACTGGGCGGCAAATCGGCGTCGGTGATTCTCGATGACGCCGATTTCGCGGCGGCGGTGAAGGGCACGGTCAACGCGTGCTACCTGAACGCGGGCCAGACCTGTTCGGCGCACACGCGGATGCTGGTGCCGGAGGCGCGCTACGACGAGGCGCGCGCGATCGCGAAGGCGGCAGCCGAAGCGTATGTCGCGGGCGACCCGCGTCAGGAAACGACGCGCCTCGGCGCACTCGCATCGGCCGTGCAGCAGCAGCGCGTGCAGGCGTACATCCAGCGCGGAATCGACGACGGCGCGGAACTCGTGACCGGCGGCACGGGCCTGCCGGAAGGGCTCGCGAAGGGCTTCTTCGTGAAGCCGACGGTGTTCGGCCGCGTCGATCCGAAATCGACGATCGCGCAGGAAGAGATCTTCGGGCCGGTGCTGTCGATCATCACGTATCGCGACGAAGACGAAGCCGTGCGCATCGCGAACGATTCGCCGTACGGGCTCGGCGGCGCGGTATGGGCGGGCAGCGACGAACGCGCGATGCGCGTCGCGCGCCGCATCCGCACGGGGCAGGTCGACATCAACGGCGGCACGTGGAACGGCGCCGCGCCGTTCGGCGGCTACAAGCAGTCGGGACACGGCCGCGAAAACGGTGTGTACGGGCTCGAAGAGTATCTCGAATACAAGTCGATGCAGCTCAAGCCGGTGAATCCGGCCTGAGCGTTTCACGCCGCATGACCCGGAACGGCACGCTCGCGTGCCGTTTTTTTATTGACCGCCGTCAAGGTGCGCGCCGGTGGATCCGTCGATCATCGCGTTTCCGATTTCCGATGTTTCGACGAGGTTCAGATGACCGCACGCACTTCCTTCCCGCCGCTCACGATTCGCGGCCGCACCTTGCTGCCCGTGGTGCAGGGCGGCATGGGCGTCGGCATCTCCGCGCACCGCCTCGCGGGCAGCGTCGCGCGCGAAGGCGCGCTCGGCACGATCGCGAGCATCGACCTGCGTCACCACCATGCGGACTTGCTCGCACGCTGTCGCGCGAATCCCGATCGCGCGACGCTGGAGGCCGCGAACCTCGAGGCGCTCGCGCGCGAGATTCGCCTCGCGAAGACCTACAGCGAAGGACGCGGGATGATCGCGGTCAACGTGATGAAGGCGGTGAGCGCGCATGCGGACTACGTGCGCGTCGCATGCGACGAAGGCGCGGACGCGATCGTGATGGGCGCAGGCCTGCCGCTCGATCTGCCCGATCTCACGCAGGGTCATGACATCGCGCTGATTCCGATCCTGTCGGACAGCCGCGGGATCGCGCTGGTGCTGAAGAAGTGGATGAAGAAGGGGCGGCTGCCCGACGCGATCGTGATCGAGCATCCCGCGCATGCGGGCGGCCACCTCGGCGTCACGCAGATCGACGACATGCACGATGCGCGCTTCGATTTCGCGCGCGTGCTCGACGAGACCGCGCAGGTGATGGCGTCGCTCGGTCTCGCACGCGACGCGATCCCGCTGATCGTCGCGGGCGGGATCAACAGTCACGACACGGTGCGTGCGGCGCTCGCGGCCGGCGCGAACGGCGTCCAGGTAGGAACGCCGTTCGCGGTGACGGAAGAGGGCGATGCGCATCCGAACTTCAAGCGCGTGCTGGCCGATGCGCTGCCCGAGGACATCGTCGAATTCGTCAGCGTGACGGGGCTGCCGGCGCGCGCGGTGAAGACCCCGTGGCTCGATCGCTACCTGCGCAACGAAACGCGCATTCGCGACAAGCTCGGCGCGTTCAAGCAGCGCTGCCCGACCGCGCTCGAGTGCCTGAGCGTCTGCGGACTGCGCGACGGTATCGAAAAGTTCGGCCATTTCTGCATCGACACGCGGCTCTCGGCCGCGTTGCGCGGCGACGTCGCGAACGGCCTGTTCTTCCGCGGCCGCGAAGCGCTGCCGTTCGGCAACGCGATCCGCAGCGTGCGCGATCTGCTTGACCTGCTGCTGACGGGCCGTGCGACGGAGCCTGCGACAAACCGTCCAATGTTTACGCTGGCTTGACGGATATCAAGACGACGCAAAGACCCTACGTGGAGAATGGAATAAATTCTACAAGGGGTCCGTACCATGCACAAAACGATTCGAACATGCATCACCGCTGCCGCCGTGGCGGCGAGCCTCGTCACGATGCCCTCGCTGTCGCACGCGGCGTCGGCGGGAGACGGGATCAACCAGGGTGACGTCCTGGTCCGGCTGCGCGCGATCAGCATCCAGCCGAACGAGCGCGCGAGCGACACGCTCGGCGCGATCAATACCGGCGTGAACAACGCGATCGTGCCGGAACTCGACTTCACGTACATGATCCGCGACTACCTGGGCGTGGAGCTGATTCTGGGCACGTCGCGGCACCAGATGACGTCGAGCCTCGGCAATCTCGGCGGCGTGGGCGTGCTGCCGCCGACGCTGCTGCTGCAGTACCACTTCAACCATGCCGGCAAGGTGCGTCCGTACGTCGGCGCGGGCCTGAACTACACGTACTTCTACAACAACGGGCTCAACGTCGGCGGGGAAGGCGTGTCGATCAACAAGAGCAGCTTCGGTCCCGCGCTGCAGTTCGGCGTCGACGTGCAGTTGACGAAGAAGGTGTTCATGAACGTCGACGTGAAGAAGATCTGGATGAGCACCGATGCGACGCTCGGCGACAAGGGCATCGGCACGCTGCACATCGATCCGTTGATCGTCGGCGTGGGCGTCGGGATGAAGTTCTAGACGCGAGCGAAAAAGAACAGAGTTGGGGTTGGCGGCATGGCAGTCGGCATGCCGCTCTTTTTTTGTGCGGCGGATTTACAGCTTGTCGTACTGAAAGCGCATCGCGGTGCCTTCGCGCGTGATGCGCTCCCACACCGCGCGTTTCTCGTCGTCGCTCAGGAAAACCCAGTTCGACACTTCGCCGGCCGTGCGGCCGCAGCCCTTGCAGACTTCGTCGAAGAGGGTCGAGCACACGCCGATGCAGGGGCTGTCGGGCAGGTCGTGGAGGTTGGAGGCCATCGGAAGGGTTCGCGCGTTGAATCGTCAGGGCGTCATTTTAATGCATCGCGACGACGCGCCCCGGCCGCGATCCCGGCGGCGCGACGGCCACCCGTCCGGACGGTGTCGCGGCCGCCTTCTTTTCCTGATGGACAGACGCCGATTACCCGATAGAATTCCTCCGGAACGCCCCGCTGCGCGGGCCGCCCGAGCGGCCGGCCGCGGCAATCTGTTCCGTTTGCGCGACACCGGCATGATTTTTTTGTGACGGAGCGCGAATGGTGGTAGCGTTCGGGGTTTTCGAGGGGCGGCGTGCCGGGATGCGCCGCCATGACGAGGCAGACGGCAGCCGGACACGGGTTCGGCCGGAGGGAGAACGGGATGAAAGCAAAGGTAGTGGGCCGGTTCGCAGCGCTTGCGCTGTGCGTGGGTGCATCGGCGGCGGCGGCGAAGGATACGCAGCTCAATGTCTATAACTGGTCCGATTACATTGCGAAGGACACGATCCCGAACTTCGAGAAGCAGGCGGGCGTCAAGGTTCGCTACGACAACTACGACAGCGACGACACGCTGCAGGCGAAGCTGCTGACCGGCAGCTCGGGCTACGACATCGTCGTGCCGACCAGCAACTACGCGGGCAAGCAGATCGCGGCCGGCATCTTCACGCCGCTCGACAAGTCGAAGCTGCCGAACCTCAAGTACCTCGATCCGCAACTGATGGCGCTCGTCGCCGGCGCGGACCCGGGCAACAAGTATTCGGTGCCCTGGGCGTACGGCACGACCGGTCTCGCGTACAACCTGACGAAGGCGCAGCAGGCGCTCGGCAAGGTTCCGCTCGACAACTGGGACATCCTGTTCAAGCCGGAAAACATCTCGAAGCTGAAGACCTGCGGCGTGTCGGTGCTAGACGCGCCTGACCAGATGTTCGCGGCGGCGCTGCACTACATCGGCAAGGATCCGATGAGCACGAACCCGGCCGACTACAAGGCCGCGATGGAAGTGCTGAAGAAGATCCGCCCGTACATCACGCAGTTCAACTCGTCGGGCTACATCAACGACCTGGTCGGCGGCGACATCTGCTTCGCGTTCGGCTGGTCGGGCGACGTCGTGATCGCGAAGCATCGCGCGATCGAGGCGAAGAAGCCGTACAAGGTCGAGTACTACATTCCGAAGGGCGGCGCGCCGGTCTGGTTCGACGTGATGGCGATCCCGAAGGACGCGAAGAACAAGGACGCCGCGCTGCAGTGGATCAACTACATCGAGGATCCGAAGGTGCACGCGGCGATCACGAACGCCGTGTACTACCCGAGCGCGAACGCCGAGGCACGCAAGTACGTGCGGCCGGACGTCGCGAACGACCCGGCCGTCTACCCGCCGGCCGACGTCGTGAAGACGCTGTTCCTGCTCAAGCCGCTGCCGCCTGAAATCCAGCGTCTGCAGACGCGTCTGTGGACCGAGCTGAAATCGGGCCGCTGAAGCGAGCCGGAGCAGGCCAGCAGTCATGAAGCCCCTGGTGTCCCCGGGGGCTTTGTTCGTCAAACGCAGGAGAGAAGCAGCACATCATGAATAGCCAGTCGGGGGCGCCGGTCGCGGGCGCGCCGTCCTTCGTTCCTTCGTCCGGCGCCGATGCGCGCGCCGAGAACTTTGTCCAGATTGTCGACGTCGTCAAGAAATTCGGCGAGACCGAAGTGGTACGCAACGTGAACCTGACGGTGCGCCAGGGCGAGCTGTTCGCGCTGCTCGGCAGCTCGGGTTCCGGCAAGTCGACGCTGCTGCGCATGCTCGCGGGTCTCGAGACGGTCACGTCGGGCAAGATCCTGATCGACGGCGAGGACCTCGCGCAGACGCCGCCGTACAAGCGGCCCGTGAACATGATGTTCCAGTCGTATGCGCTGTTCCCGCACATGTCGGTCGAATCGAACGTCGCATACGGCCTCAAACAGGAAGGCACGCCGAAGGCGGAGCTGAAGGAGCGCGTCGCGGCGGCGCTCGAGCTCGTGCAGATGAGCAAGTACGCGAAGCGCAAGCCGCACCAGCTGTCGGGCGGCCAGCAGCAGCGCGTCGCGCTCGCGCGTTCGCTCGTCAAGCGCCCGAAGGTGCTGCTGCTCGACGAGCCGATGTCGGCGCTCGACAAGCAGATCCGCCAGCGCACGCAGATCGAGCTCGTCAACATCCTGAACAAGGTCGGCGTCACCTGCATCATGGTCACGCACGACCAGGAAGAGGCGATGACGATGGCGAACCGGCTCGCCGTGATGAGCGAAGGGCAGATCGTGCAGATCGGCTCGCCGAACGAAGTCTACGAATATCCGAACAGCCGCTTCTCGGCCGAGTTCATCGGCTCGACCAACCTGTTCGAAGGCGTCACCGTCGAGGACGAACCCGATCACGTGTACATTGAATCGCCGGAGCTGCCGAGCCGCCTGTACGTGAGCCACGGGATCACGGGCCCGCTCGGAATGCCGGTCACGGTGTCGGTGCGCCCCGAGCGGATCGCGCTCACGCGCAAGCCGCCCGAAGGCGCGTTCAACTGGGCGCGCGGCAAGATCACCAACGTCGCGTACATGGGCGGCTATTCGCTGTATCACGTGAAGCTCGATGCGGGCAAGACGGTGATCGCGAACGTGTCGAGCCTCGCGATCTCCGAGCTCGACACCCCGTCGCTCGGCGACGAGATCTACGTGCGCTGGAGCGCGACCGCGGGCGTGGTGCTGACGTCATGAGCACGCTCAAGTCCCTGCTCGCATGGCCCGTGCGGCGCTTCAACCTGACCGGCGGCTCGGCGGTCGTCGCGGGGCCGTATACGTGGCTCGTGCTGTTCTTCCTCGTGCCGTTCGTGCTGGTCGTGAAGATCAGCTTCGCGGAGCTGCAGCTCGGCATTCCGCCGTATACGGAACTCGCGTCATACGCGGACGGCGTGGTGCACATCGCGCTGAACCTGTCGCACTATGCGTTCCTGCTCACCGACAGCCTGTATTTCGCGACCTACGTGAATTCGGTGGTGGTCGCGGCGATCACGACGCTGCTGTGCCTGCTGATCGGCTATCCGATGGCGTATTACATCGCGCGTTCGAACCCGGCGACCCGCAACCTGCTGATGATGGGCGTGATGCTGCCGTTCTGGACGTCGTTCCTGATCCGCGTGTATGCGTGGATCGGGATCCTGAAGAACAACGGTCTCCTGAACAACTTCCTGATGTGGATCGGCCTGACCCACACGCCGATCGAGCTGTACCGCACGAACTACGCGGTGTACATCGGGATGGTGTATTCGTACCTGCCGTTCCTCGTGATGCCGCTGTACGCGCACCTCGTGAAGATGGACCTGCGCCTGCTCGAAGCCGCGTACGACCTGGGAGCCAGGCCGTGGAGGGCGTTCGTGCAGATCACGCTGCCGCTGTCGAAGAACGGGATCATCGCGGGCTGCCTGCTGGTGTTCATTCCGGCGGTCGGCGAGTACGTGATTCCGGAACTGCTCGGCGGCGCGAACACGCTGATGATCGGCCGCGTGATGTGGAATGAGTTCTTCAACAACGCAGACTGGCCGATGGCGTCGGCCGTGACCTGCGCGATGGTGCTGCTGCTGCTCGTGCCGATGGCGATGTTCCAGCACTTCCAGGCGAAGGAGCAGGAGGGCCGCCGTCGATGAAGCCGAATCGTTACCTGCAGTTCGCGGCGCTGTTCGCCGGTTTCGCGTTCCTGTACATCCCGATCATCAGCCTGATCGTCTATTCGTTCAACGAGTCGAAGCTCGTCACCGTGTGGTCGGGCTTCTCGTTCCGCTGGTACTCGGCGCTCGTGGAGGACGACGAACTGCTGACGGCCGCATGGCTGTCGCTGAAGATCGGCGTGCTGACCGCGTTCGCGTCGGTGTTCATCGGCACGTGGGCCGGCTTCGTGCTCGCGCGGATGGGCCGCTTTCGCGGCTTCGCGCTGTTCAGCGGGATGATCAACGCACCGCTGGTGATTCCCGAGGTAATCCAGGGGATCTCGCTGCTGCTGCTGTTCATCGAGCTGGCGAAGTGGATCGGCTGGCCGGCCGAGCGCGGCGTGTTCACGATCTGGCTGGGCCACGTGATGCTGTGCATCTCCTACGTCGCGATCATCGTGCAGTCGCGCGTGCGCGAACTGAACCCGTCGCTCGAGGAAGCCGCGCTCGATCTGGGCGCGACGCCGTTGAAGGTGTTCTTCACGATCACGCTGCCGCTGATCTCGCAGGCGCTGATCGCGGGCTGGCTGCTGTCGTTTACGCTGTCGATCGACGACCTCGTGCTGTCGGCGTTCCTGTCGGGCCCCGGCTCGACGACGTTGCCGCTCGTCGTGTTCTCGCGCGTGCGCCTCGGCCTGAACCCGGAGATGAACGCGCTCGCGACGCTGTTCATCGTCGCGGTGACGGCGGGCGTGGTGATCGCGAACTTCGTGATGCTGCGTCAGGAGCGCAAGCGGATGATGTCGTTCGCGACCTGACGCGCGCACGGCCGTCGTCATGAAAAACGCCCGGTGCCGACGTCGAGTCGGACCGGGCGTTTTCCTTATGTGCCGCGCCGAGGCGCTCAGTATGCGAAGCTCTTGCCGGGCGTCTTCCACACTGCCGTGGCCATAGTGCAAGCCTGCAGCGTCACGGCGCTGCCGGCCGGCGCGAGGCAGCGGCCGGTAGCCTGCGACACGAGTTGCGCTGTGCCCGGCAGCGTGCCGGCCTTCACCTGCCACTGCTGGCTCGCCGTGCCGGGCACGCAGGTGCGCAGCAGCGCGCCGTTGGCCGAGCCGGGCGCCTGCGCGGTGAGGCAGTAGCTGTACTTGGTCTGCAGCGTGCCGTCGCCGGCCACGACCCACAGTTGCGGATTGAAGTGCGTGCCGCCGGATGCGCGCACCGACGCGAGCGTCGGGCATGCGCCGAGCGTTGCGACGCTGCCGTCGGTCAGGCCGCCCGACGCCGTCAGGCACGCGCCGCCGCTTTTCACGAGGCCGGCGGCCGATTGCTGCGGCCCGCCGATCAGCGTGGCGACGCCATTCGCTTGCGACGCGTTCGCATAGCTCGCCGGACACGACTTGTTGACCGTGACCGAGGGTGCCGGGACCGACACCGCGTTGCCGATCGCGTCATACGCGCGAATGCTGAACTGCGCGTCCGTGTGCGCGATCGACGCGCAGCTCGTGCGGCTCGAGTTCCAGTCGAAATATTCGACCCACTGGCTGATCCAGCCGACGGGCACCTGCGTCTGCGTGGTGCCGACGTAGATGCTGCCGATATCGAAGCTGTCGCCGGTTGTACCGTTCGTCACGTCGGTCACGTTGCTCTTGAACCAGCCGGGGCCCTGGCTCGTGTCCGGCGTGATGCGGAACCGGTACGTGTGGCCCGCGTGCCACTCGTAGCGATAGCGGCATTGCGCGCCCGCGCTGCCATCCGTCGCCGAGCCGCTGACCGTGCAATAGCTTCCCGCGCCGATGCCCGCGCTCGCGGGCGTGCCGGGTTTGGCGGCGGTCGCGCCCCACAGGCTGAACAGGAACTGCTTGCCGACGCCTTCGCTGGCCGACACCAGCTCGGTCGACTGCAGGCCGGTGTAGCCATTGAGCGAACCGATCTGGTTCGACCAGAAGACATTCGAGTTCGGGCCCGGGTCCGTTGCCGGCGTGATGAACAGGTCGAGCGTGCCGACGCTGCGTACCGTCGACGGGAACCACGTGTCGCTGTAAAGCCCCGGCGTCGAGCCGAGGAAACCGGACAGCGTCGGCGCGGTGGCGGCCGTCAGCGTCGCGAGCCCTGCGGCCGTATCGGCCGTGATCGTGAAGCTGCGCGCGCCTGCCGGCGGCAGCGCCGCGACCGGCGGCACACCGAGCGTGAAGCCGAGCGTGCAGGTGCCGCCCGCCGGCACCGTCATGCCCGACAACGCGATGCGCGACGTGCCGTCGTCGGTGAGCGTGCCGCCACACGTGCTGGTGAGGCCGCTCGCGCTGAAACCGGATGGCATGCCGATGAAGAGCCCGGCGGCAGCAGGCGCGGTGCCGGTGTTGGCGAGCTTGAGCGTTGCCTTGTCGGTTCCGCCGACCGACGGGGAGAGACTGGCGAGCGTCAGCGTCGCCGTATAGGCGGATGCGGCTAGCGCGGTGAGTGGCGTCAACAGCAGTGCGGCAAGTGCCGCGCTTCCTCGTTTACCGATGTGCATGACCGGACTCCAGGGTTCTTGTTGGTGTCGACGCGCCGGGCAACGGCGCGCGGGGAGTCTAGCATGCGGCTTGCGGCGGTTTTGCGACGGCGGGGGCGGCTCCGGCGCAGGACGCGGGGCGATCCCCGCGTCCCGGTTCACGCGCCGAACGCCGCCTTCGCCAGCAACCCGAGCGCGACGCAGACGAGCACGGCAGCGAAGCCGGCCTGCACGTGCCGCGCGGACAGGTGCCGGGACGCATTGCGTCCGATCGCCATGCCAATTGCGGTCGCGACCGTGAACCACAGCGTCATGTCGAGCGGCGCGCGCGTGCCCGACACGAGCGTCGCGAGCACGCCGCCGGTGCCGACCAGCGCGATCACCATCAGCGACGTCGCGACCACGCCGTGCATCGACACGTTCGTGAACTTGCGCAGCATCGGCACGATCACGAAGCCGCCGCCGACGCCGAGCAAGCCCGTCATCAGCCCCGTCACCGCGCCGGTCGACGCGAGCGCGAGCCCGACCGGCCAGGACCACACGAGGCGGCCCGTATCGGGATTCACGCGGCCGACGCACAACCGCGATTCGTCCGCGTCGCCGGAGGCGTGGCGCAGTGCCTGCCGCAGCAGGCGGCTCGCGACGACCAGCATCGTCAGCGCGAACAGCGCCAGCAGCACGCGTTGCGGCAGCACGTGCGCGAGCTTCACGCCGAGCGTCGTGAGCGGCACGCCCGCCACGGCCATCAACAGTGCCGCGCGATAGCGCACGAGCCCGCGACGAAACCCTTCGAGCGCGCCGAGCGCGGCGCTGCCCGCGACCGCGACGAGCGCGACGGGCGTGGCCTGCTGCATCGGCCAGCCCATCCCGACGACGAGCGCGGGTACCGCGAGAATGCCGCCGCCCGCGCCGGTGAGGCCGAGTACGGCGCCGACGAGGCTGCCGAGTACGAGGGAAATCAGCATGGTGTCATCGGGTTCCGGTCAACGTGCGATCGCGGGCTTCGCGAGCCATTCGCGGCCCTTGAGCATTGCCTTCCAGTAGAGCGGCGGCAGCAGGCGCTCCTTGAGCAGCCACGCGAGCCGGGACGGACGCCGGCCGTCGATCAGCCACGCGGGGAAGGTCGGCGCGACCTTGCCGCCGTAGAGGAATTCGGCGAGCACGATCTTGCCGCGCTCGACGGTGAGCGGGCACGACCCGTAGCCGTCGTACGCGGCGTCGCCGTGCGCGCGGCCCAGCGACGCGAGCACGTTGTGCGCGACGACGGGCGCCTGCTTGCGCGCGGCCGCGGCGGTTTTCGCGTTGGTCGTGTTGGTGACGTCGCCGAGCGCGAAGATGTCCGCGAACTGCTTGTGCCGCAGCGTCGCCGGATCGACGTCGATCCAGCCGGCCGCATCGGCGAGCGGGCTCGCGCGCACGAAATCGGGCGCCTTCTGCGGCGGCACGACGTGGATCATGTCGAACGTGCGCTCGACGGTTTCCGTGCCGCCGTCGAGCAACGCGCGCCGGAACGTCGCGCGCCGGGCGGGCCCGTCGATCGCGACGAGGTTGTGGCCGAACGACAGCGCGATGTCGTAGCGTTTCACGTACTCCATCAGCGCGGGCACGTAGTCGGCGACCCCGAACAGCGCGGCGCCCGCATTCAGGAACTCGACGTTCGCGGCGCCGAGGCGGCCCGTGCGCCGCCAGTGGTCGCACGACAGGTACATCGCCTTCTGCGGTGCGCCCGCGCACTTGATCGGCATCGGCGGCTGCGTGAACAGCGCGTTGCCGCCGCGGAACGCCTGCACCAGTTCCCACGTGTACGGCGCGAGGTCGTAGCGATAGTTCGACGTGACGCCGTTGCGGCCGAGCGTTTCCGCGAGGCCGTCGATCGCGTGCCAGTCGAGCTTGAGCCCCGGACACACGATCAGCTTGCGGTAGCCGATGCGCCGGCAGCCGTCGAGCACCACCGTGTGCGCGTCGGGCTCGAAGCCGGCGACGGCGGCCTGGATCCATTTCACGCCGCGCGGAAGCAGGTCGACGATCCGGCGCGCGGTCGTGTCGGGCCGGAACACGCCCGCGCCGACCATCGTCCAGCCGGGCTGGTAGTAGTGCGTCTCGGCCGGGTCGATCACCGCGATATCGAGCGATGCGTCGCGCGCAAGCAGGCTCGACGCGACCGCGACGCCGGCCGCGCCCGCGCCGACGATCACGATGTCGTGCCGCGCGTCGACGGCCGGCGCGGCCTGGCGGCCGTCCTGCGCGAGTCCTTGCGCGGAGCCTCGTGCGAGACGCGGCGCGAGCGCGGCGAGATCATAGCCGGCCGCGGCGGCGATCGCGACGATGTCGCCGGCCGGACGCCTGTCGGCCTGAGACAGCGCCCACAGCGTCGCCGAGCGCGTGCCGCTGCGGCAGTATGCGAGTACCGGGCCCGCGAGCGACGCGACGAGCGCGTCGAACTGCCGGGCCTGATCGTCGGTGACCTTGCCGGTGTCGACGGGCAGGTAATGGACGGCGATGCCGAGCGGCGCGGCGGCGGCGCGAATTTCGGCGACGGTCGGCTGGTCGGCGCCTTCGCCGTCCGGGCGGTTGCAGACGATCGTGCGGATGCCGGCCGCGTGGAGCGCGGGCAGGTCGGTCGCGGCGATCTGGGGCGAGACCGACAGCAGGTCGGTCAGCGGGCGGATGGTCATGTCGGGGGTTCTCCGGTCGGGGCGGCGGCTCAGATCGCGTCGAGCGGGATCTTCAGGTAACGCACGCCATTGTTTTCGGGCTCGGGCAGGTGGCCGGCACGCATGTTGACCTGCACGGACGGCAGCATCAGCACGGGCATGTCGAGCGTCGCGTCGCGCGCGGTGCGCATGGCGACGAAATCGTCCTCGGTCACACCGTCCTTCACATGCACGTTCGCGCGGCGCTGCTCCGCCACGGTCGTCACGAACTGCACGTCGCGGCCGCCCGGCTGGTAGTCGTGGCACAGGTACAGGCGCGTGTCGGGCGGCAGGGCGAGCACGCGCGCGATCGAGCGGTACAGCGTGCGTGCGTCGCCGCCCGGGAAGTCGCAGCGGGCGGTGCCGTAGTCGGGCATGAACAGTGTGTCGCCGACGAATGCGGCACGCTGCGTCGCGTCGTCGACGCAGTAGGTCAGGCACGCGGGCGTATGGCCCGGCGTGTGCAGCGCGCGAATCGTGAGCGCGCCGAGCGCAAGCGTGTCGCCGTCGTCGAGCAGCCGATCGAACTGGCTGCCGTCCTGCGCGAAGCCCGGGCCGGCGTTGAACAGCGTGCCGAATACGTGCTGCACGCGGCGCACGTGCGAGCCGATCGCGATCTGCCCGCCGACACGCGCCTTCAGGTACGGCGCGGCCGACAGATGGTCGGCGTGCACGTGCGTTTCCAGCAGCCAGTGCACGGTCGCACCGAGTTCGGCGACGCGCGCGATCAACCGGTCGGCGCTGGCGGTGCGCGTGCGGCCCGATTTCGGGTCGTAGTCGAGCACGCTGTCGATCAGCGCGCACGCGCGGCTCGCGGTGTCGAGCAACAGGTAGCTGACGGTATGGGTCGCCGGGTCGAAAAAGCCTTCGACCGACAGCATGGGGGCATGGCTCACGGGTTGTCCTCGATCGGGTTCTGCATCTGCAATCGGCGATTCCATGTTCAAGAAGCATGCCAATCCGCGTCGCGACGCCGGGCGATGTGGCAGGTACTTGATTCGGCTCGGATTTCTGGCCCGATCGCGGTGCGCCGCGGGCGCGGCCGATGGGGCATCGTCGAAGTCGACTGCCATGTATGGCAGTGCTGTGGCAGAATTGGCAGTCGGTCTGGCAGTCCGACTGTCCATCCATTCCCGAGCCGCCTCATGAATCCGCACGACACCATTCCGATCGTTCCCGCGCCGGCGCGCGACGTCATGCCCGACGTGCGCGCGCTTGTCGCGTATCTGGAGCAGGATCCGCAGCCGATGATCGTCGTCGATCCCGACTACCGCATCCTCGCGGCGAACGATGCGTACCGGCGCCAGTTCGGCGTGGCGGGTGTCGAGCACGTCGGCCGGCGCTGCTTCCAGGTCTCGCATCACTACGACGTGCCGTGCGATCAGGCCGGCGAGCATTGCCCGATGAAGCAGGCGCTCGAGTCGCGCGGCCTGAACCGCGTGCTGCACATCCACCATACGCCGCGCGGCCCCGAGCACGTCGATGTGGAGTTGCGGCCCATCTTCGATGCGCGCGGCGACGTGATCGCGTACGTCGAGCGGCTGACGACCGTGCGCAGCGCGTCCGCGCAGCCGAGCGCGGAAGGGCTCGTCGGCGGCGCCGACGCGTTCAATGCGGCGCTCGGCGCGCTGCAGCGCGTCGCGCCGTCGATGCTGCCGGTGCTGCTGCTCGGCGAATCGGGCACCGGCAAGGAACTGTTTGCGCGGGCGCTGCACGAGGCGAGCGCGCGCGCGATGGGGCCGTTCGTGGTCGTCGACTGTTCGGGCATCGCCGAGACGCTGTTCGAGAGCGAACTGTTCGGCTACGAGAAGGGGGCGTTTACCGGCGCGAACCAGCGCAAGCCGGGCCTCGTCGAGACCGCGCAGGGCGGCACGCTGTTTCTCGACGAGATCGGCGACGTGCCGCTGCCGATGCAGGTGAAGCTGCTGCGGCTGATCGAGTCGGGGACGTTCCGGCGCGTCGGCGGCGTCGAGGCGCTGCGCGCGGATTTCCGGCTCGTCGCGGCGACGCACAAGCCGCTGCGCGAGATGATCGACGACGGCCGGTTCCGGCAGGATCTCTACTACCGGATCAACGCGTTTCCGATTCCGCTGCCGCCGCTGCGCGAGCGGCGCGGCGACGTCGCGCTGCTGGCCGAATCGATCCTGCGGCGCATCGCGAACGCGCGTGCCGGCGCGGGCGATGCGAGCGCGCGACCGTTCGTGCTGACCGAGCATGCGCGTGCGTGCCTCGACGCATATGCATGGCCGGGCAACATCCGCGAGCTGCGCAACGTGCTCGAACGTGCGTGCCTGTTCGCGGACGACGGGACGATCCGCGTCGAGCATCTGCCGGCCGAGCTGGTCGCGGCGTCGGCCGCGTCGCACGCGCATGCGGCGGACACGCGTGGCGTGTCGGACGCGGAACTCGTGCGGATTGCCGGCACCTTCGACGGTACGCGCAAGCAGCTGGCCGGGCACGTCGGGTTGAGCGAGCGCACGCTGTACCGGCGGATGAAGGCGCTCGGGCTCGGCGTGCGCGAGCGGTGAGCGGAAGCCGGAGCGCTCGCGCGGGCGGCGCGTGAAACCACCACGCACAGCCCGCGGGGGCTACGCCGTCAACGCGCCGGCGCAAGCTGCGCCATCGCCTCGCGGATGAAACCGAGCAGCGTGTCGTCGACCCACGAATCCTTCGTCAGCGCCGGCTCGGTCATCATCGCATGCCGGAATTTCGCGTGCGTGGCCGGGTCGTTGCCCGCATAGCTGCGGAACAGGTCGAGCCAGCGTTGCGCGAGGGCGCGGCCTTCCGGCGAATCGGGCCGTGCGCCCGTATCGATCGCATCGCGCACGTCGCCCATCAGTTGCGGCCATTCCATCGCGTGTTCGCCGAAGTGCGCGCGCATGAAGCGGATCTCGTCCGGGTCGAGATACTTCTCGAAGATCCGCATCTTCGTTTCCGAGGACGCGCGCAGCACATAGTCGCGCAGCACGGTCGAGATGCCGAGTTTCGACTGCATCGCCGGTTCGCGCTCGTGCATCAGGTTCAGCTTGGCGAGCAGCCGCGGATCGTTGTTCGTGTCGCGCACGAGCAGCGCCATCCAGCGGCCGGCGAGCGCACGCACGCGCTCGTCCTCGGGCGGCACGCCCGCGTCGTGCAGCGCACGCACGTCGGCGACGAGCGCGATCCATTCGGCGTCGCCCGCCTGGCTCTTGCGGTACATCGGCAGACGCGCGAGTTCTTCCTCGGAAAAATATTTGTCGTACACGGTCATCAACTCCAGTGTGGTGAGCCAATCGGCCAGTTCCGGCTCGGTGCCCGCGGCGAGTTGCGCGTGCAGGTGCACGAGCCGCTCGCGCAGCTGCGCGGCCTGCGCGAGCTGGTGATCGAGCGACGCGATCTGCTTCGCGACGAGCTCGACGAGCGGGGTGCCGGGCTGGTTCAGGTAGTCGCCGATTTCGGCAAGCGACAGTCCGAAGCGACGCAGGGCCTGGATCTGGTGGAGCCGGGCGATGTCGTCGCGGTCGTACAGCCGGTAGCCATTGTCGGCGCGCGCCGAAGGCGTCAGGAGGCCGATCGCGTGATAGTGATGAAGCGTGCGGACGGTCAGGCCGCTGCGTTTCGCCAGTTCTCCCACTTTCAGCCGCATGGTGTCCTCCGTTCGGTGCGCACACTGGAGTCTCGAACGTTACGCTACGTGAGGGTCAAGTGGAAGATCGCGGATCGGCGCGCGGGGTGGTTCCGCGCGCCATGCGTCCGGGGCAAGGGCGCGTTATTGCGGTGACGGCGGCGCGTCGGGCGTGGCCGCGCGTGCCTGGGCGGCGGGAGCGCCTTGATCCGCGTTGCCGGCGTGGCCTGCCGTGCCGCCGTTCCCGGCCGTCGCTGCGTTGCCGATCGGCTCGACCGGCGGCGTGCCCATCGCCTGATAGAGCCGCGCGGTATCCGCGAAGCGTGCGCCGGTCGCGCGAATCTCGTCGAGCCGTGCGTTGCGGTACTGCAGCTCGCTCGCGCGCGCCGCCGACGGCGGCAACGCGCCGAGCCGCACGCGGGCGGCCGCGTCGTCGTACGCGCCGCGCGCGGACAGCGCGGCCCGCGACGACGCATCGAGCGCCTCCGCGTCGTGCTCGAGCGCGGCGAGCGAATCGGCGACGTTCTGGAACGCGCTCAGCACGGTCTGCCTGTACTGGTCGACCGCGGCTTCGTACGTGGCCTTCGCCGCACGCCGCTGCGCGAGCAGCGCGCCGCCGTGGAACAGCGGCTGGCTCAGCGACGCCCCGACGTTCCAGATCGCGCCGGCGCCCGACAGCATCGTCGGCCAGCTGAAGCCGCCTTTGCCCATGGCTGCCGACAGCGACAGCTGCGGGAACAACTGCGCGGTCGCGACGCCGACTTCGGCGGCGGCCGCCTTCAGCCCCGCGTCGGCGGCCTGGATGTCGGGGCGGCTTTGCAGCAGGTCGGACGGCACGACCACGGGCACCTGCGTGGGCAGGTGCAGGTCGGCGAGCGTGAGGTCGGCGGGCGGCCGGTCGGGCGTGCGGCCGACCAGCACCGCCAGCGCATGGCGCGCCGAGTCGCGCTGCTGGCGCAGCGCGGGCAGGCTCGCGGCGAAGGTGTCGGCGCTTTGCCGTGCGCTCAGCGCGTCGCTGTGCGACGCCGAGCCGAGCGCGTAGCGGCGTTGCGCGTCGTGCGCCTGGTCGTTCGCGAGCGCGACGAGCCGTTCGGTCGTCTCGATCTGCGCGTTGAGCACCGACACCGTGATCGACGCGGTGACGATGTTCGCGGCGAGTGCCCGACGCGCCGATTCGAGCTGGAACGCGCTGACGTCGACGCGTTTCGCGAGCGCGCGGTTCGCGAAACGCGACACGCCGAACAGGTCGATCGTGTAGCTCGCCTGCAGTTGCCCGACGAACGTGTCGTACAGCAGCGTCGGCGCGCCGAGCGCGGGGATCGGCACGCCGAGTGCGCGCTGGCGCGTGGCCTGGGCGCCAGCGCCGATCGACGGCAGCATCGAGCTGCCGATCTGCCCGCGCAACTGTTCGCGCGCGGCATCAAGCGAATGCGAAGCCGCGCTGAGCGTCGGGCTGTTGCGCAGCCCTTCGTCGACGAGCGCGTTCAGCGCATCGGAGCGGTACTGCGTCCACCAGTCGGGCACGGGCTGCGCGCCGACCTCGAACTGCTGCGCGACGCCTTGCGCGGCGACGGTCTGCTGCACTTGCGGGGCGGCGCCGTAATGCGCGGGCGACGGCATCGCGGGCGGCTCGCCGCTCGGCGCGAACCATGCGCAGCCGGCGAGCGGGCCGGCGAGGCTCGCGGCCGCGAGCGCCCGCGCGGCCTTCGTTTTCAGGTTCATCGACAGTTCCATGATCAGGCTCCCGACGGGGCGGCAGGCGGGCCGTCGCGCGGGTCGCGTTCGTCGCGCTTCACGCGGAACCACGCGGCGTACAGCGCGGGCAGGTAGAACAGCGTCAGCACGGTCGCGCTCGTGATCCCGCCCATCAGCGCGGTCGCCATCGGCCCGAAGAAGTTCGAGCGCAACAGCGGGATCAGCGCGAGCACGGCGGCCGCGGCCGTCAGCGTGATCGGGCGGAAGCGCCGCACGGTCGCGCCGACGATCGCGTCGAAGCGGCCGTGGCCGGCCGCGATGTCCTGCTCGATCTGGTCGACGAGGATCACCGAGTTGCGCATGATGATCCCGAACATCGCGATCACGCCGAGCATCGCGACGAAGCCGAACGGCTGCCCGAACAGCAGCAGCGTGCCGACCACGCCGATCAGCCCGAGCGGTGCGGTCAGCACGACCATCAGCACGCGCGAGAAGCTCTGCAGCTGGATCATCAGCAGCGTGAACACGGCGATCGCCATCAGCGGCATCTGCGCGTTGATCGACGTCTGCGCCTTCGCGCTTTCCTCGACCGACCCGCCGATGTTGATCTGGTAGCCGACCGGCAGTTGCGCGCGCAACGCATTCAGCTTGCCGTCGATCGCATGCGTGACATCGATGCCCTGCGCGCCGGCGCGCACGTCGGACTGCACGGTGATGGTCGGCTGGCGATCGCGCTCCCACACCACGCCGTATTCGAGCGCCGGCGTGAAGCGGCCGAGCGAGCCGAGCGGCACGGGGCCGTTCGGCGTCGGCATCGCCAGGCCCGCGAGCTTCGCGGGATCGACGCGATCGGGGCGCGGCGCACGCAGGTCGACCGCGATCAGCTTGTCGCGTTCGCGATACTGCGTGACGGTCGTGCCGGACAGCGTCATCGCGAGGAAGCTCGACACGTCCTGCGACGTGACGTTCAGCGCGCGCGCCTTCTTCTGATCGAGCTCGAAGCGCACCGAGCGCTCGGCCGGCTCATCCCAGTCGAACTGCACGTTCATCGTGCGTGCGTCGCCGCGCATCGTCGCCGCGACCTTCTCGGCGATCGAGCGCACCGTCGCGATGTCGTCGCCGCTCACGCGGAACTGCACGGGGTAGCCGACGGGCGGCCCGTTCTCGAGCCGCGACAGGCGCCAGCGCACGGCCGGGAAGCGGTCGCGCAGCGTGGTCTCGAGCCACGTCGCGAGCTTCTCGCGATCCTCGACGGATTTCGCGGTGACGACGAACTGCGCGAAGTTCGGCAATTGCAGTTGCTGGTCGAGCGGCAGGTAGAAGCGCGGCGCGCCGCTGCCGACGAAATTCACCGAATGGTCGATCTCGGGCCGCTTGTCGAGCACCTTCTCGAGGCGTTCGGTCTCGCGCAGCGTCGCCGCGAACGACGCACCTTCGGGCAGCCGCAGGTCGACCAGCAGCTCGGGGCGATCGGAGCTCGGGAAGAACTGCTGCGGCACGAGCGAGAAACCCATCAGCGCGACGACGAAGAGGGCGCCGGTGATCAGCAGCACGACGAAGCGGCGCTCGATGCACCAGTCGATCCAGCCGCGCAGGCGCGTGTAGAAGCGCGTGTCGTAGATGTCGTGCTCGTGATCGTCCGGCAGGTGCGCTTCGTGCGCGTGCTTCTTGCGCTCGGGCAGCAGGTGGTAGCCGAGCAGCGGAATCAGCACGACGGCCGCGAACCACGACGCGATCAGCGCGATCGCCGACACCTCGAAGATCGAGCGCGTGTACTCGCCGGTGCTCGATTTCGCGAGCGCGATCGGCAGGAAACCCGACACCGTGACGAGCGTGCCCGTCAGCATCGGGAACGCGGTGCTCGTGTACGCGAACGCGGCGGCGCGTGCGCGGCTGTAGCCCTGTTCGAGCTTCACGGCCATCATCTCGACCGCGATGATCGCGTCGTCGACGAGCAGCCCGAGCGCGAGCACCAGCGTGCCGAGCGACACCTTGTGCAGCCCGATGTCGAACAGGTACATGAACAGGGCCGTGACGGCGAGCACGACCGGAATCGAGATCACGACGACCATCCCGGTGCGCAGGCCGAGCGACACGAGGCTCACGACCAGCACGATCGCGACCGCTTCGGCGACGGCTTCGAGGAAGTCGTCGACCGAATGCGATACCGCATGCGGCATGCTCGACACCAGCGTCAGCTTGAGGCCGGCCGGCAACTGCGCCTGCAGGTCCTTCGATTCGGCGTCGAGCGCCTTGCCAAGCCGGATCACGTCACCGCCCGGCTGCATCGTCACGCCGATGCCGAGCACGGCATGGCCTTGAGTGCGCATTTGCGTGACGGGCGGATCGTCGTAACCGCGCTTCACGGTGGCGAGATCGCCGAGCCGGAACGTGCGGCCGTTGATGCGGATCAGCGTGTCGGCGATCGCGGCGACGTTGTCGAACTGGCCGCTCGGTCGCACGAATACGCGATCGTCGGCGGTCGTGAGCACGCCGGCCGACGAGATGTCGTTCTGCGCGTTGATCGCCTGCCCGAGCTGCTGCGGCGAGATGCCGAGACGCGTGAGCTGCGTGTTGTCGGCCTCGATGAAGATCCGCTGGTCGGGGTCGCCGAAGTAGTCGACCTTGCCGACGCCGGGCACGCGCAGCAGCACCGTACGCAGCTGGTCCGCGTAGTCGTGGAGTTGCGCGGGCGTGAAGCCGTCGCCTTCGAGCGTCCAGATGTTGGTGTAGACGTCGCCGAACTCGTCGTTGAAGAACGGGCCCTGTACGCCGGGCGGCAGCGTGTAGCCGATGTCGCCGACCTTCTTGCGGATCTGGTACCAGGTCTCGGGCACGTCCTTCACGGGCGCCGAATCCTTCATCGTGAAGAAGATCAACGATTCGCCGGGCCGCGAATAGCTGCGCAGGAAGTCGATGGCCGGCGTTTCCTGCAGCTTGCGGCCGATCCGGTCGGTCACCTGCTCCTGCACCTGCCGCGCGCTCGCGCCGGGCCAGAACGTGCGGATCACCATCACGCGGAACGTGAACGGCGGGTCTTCGGATTGCGCGAGCCGCGTGTACGCGAGGATGCCCGCGAGCGTCGCGAGCGCGATCAGGTAGACGACGAGCGCCTGATGGCGCAGCGCCCATGCGGACAGATTGAACCGGCCTTCTTCGCGGGGGCCGCTCATGACGCGAAGTCCTCCGCATGCAGCGGTGCGATCGGCCGCACCTTCTCGCCCGCGCTGACCGTGTGCACGCCTTGCAGCACGACGCGCTCGCCAGGCTGCAGCCCGCTCGACACGGTGACGGTGCGTTCGTTGAAGCGCGCGACGTCGACGCGGCGCAGTTCGAGCGTGTCGTCCTTCGTGCGCACGACCCACACGGCCGGATGCGGGCCGTCGTGGAACAGCGCGGTCGCGGGCAGCGTGATGCTCGGCGCGTTGCCGGCAATCGGCGCGCCGTCGAACGCGACGGTCGCGGTCATCCCGAGGCGCACGGCCGGATCGGGCGCGGCGAGCGTGAGCTTCACGCGGTAGGTGCGGCTTTGCGGATCGGCGGCCGGCGCGATTTCGCGCACCTTCGCGTCGAACCGGCGGCCCGGCAGCGACGGCAACGTGACGCTCGCCGTGTGCCCGGGCGCGAGCGACGCGAGCGCTGCCTCAGGCACGTCGCTGACGACATCGACGTCGCCCGACCACGCAAGCTGGTAGACGGCCTGGCCGGCCGATACGTTCTGGCCGGTGTCGGCCTGTTCGGCGGTGATGGTGCCCGCGTGGTCCGCGACGAGCGTCGCATAGCGGAGCTGGTTCTTCGCGAGCGCGAGCTGCTGCTGCGCCTGGTCGCGCTGCGCGAGCGCGGACGTGTAGCTGTTCTCGGTCTGTTCGAGCTGCGCGGTCGCGATCAGGTTCTCGCGCGCCTGCGCGCGATCGCGGTCGAGCTGCTGCTTCGCGAACGCGAGGCCGTGCGATGCGGCATCGAGCTGCGCCTGCGCGCTCGCGGCGTTCTTCTCGACGTCGGACGGATCGAGCAGCGCGACGACCTGGCCGGCCTTGACGGTGTCGCCGAGCCGCACCTTGCGTTCGACGATCTTGCCAGCAATGCGGAACGACAGCGGCGTCGCGTAACGCGGCTGGATCTCGCCGGGCAGCGTGGCGGCCGCCGCGGCGCCGTCGGCGTGCGCGGGCAGCGCGACGACCGGGCGCGGCGCGGGCGGCGCGGCTTCCTTCGGGTGGCAGGCGGCGAGGACGAGCGCGGTGCCGATCAGCAGCACGGCGCGGGAACCGGAGCGATTCACGAAACCCCCAGATGAGGTGAGAACGGAGCGAAGCCGGCAAGCGCGGC
This sequence comes from Burkholderia sp. RF2-non_BP3, assembly GCF_001522185.1. NCBI lineage: Bacteria > Pseudomonadati > Pseudomonadota > Betaproteobacteria > Burkholderiales > Burkholderiaceae > Burkholderia > Burkholderia sp. RF2-non_BP3. The sequence continues at coordinate 40,335 of NZ_LOSU01000036.1, forward strand.
GGGCGCTTGCCCCGAGTGGCGCCGGCCCGGCGCGCACGAACACAGTCGAACGAGGTCGTTCGAAAACTGTGGCGGATTCTAATACACACCTGTATCTGAATGCAAAGATGAATCCGAAAGGGAGTTGGTGCTAGACTGCGCGCCATGAAACCACAGCGCTTAACTCGCGAGCAGAGCAGGGACCAGACGCGCGAACGTCTGCTGAATGCCGCGCACCGGATTTTTCTGAAGAAAGGCTATGTCGCCGCGAGCGTCGAGGACATCGCGGCGGCGGCCGGCTATACGCGCGGCGCGTTTTATTCGAATTTCCGCAGCAAGTCGGAACTGCTGCTCGAACTGCTCGAGCGCGACCATGATTCGGTGCGGGCCGATTTCGAGGCGATCTTCGAGGTGGGTGGGCCGCGCGAGCAGATGGAGTCGATGGCGCTCGCGTACTACCGGACGCTGTTTCGCGACGACGAATATTCGCTGCTGTGGGGCGAGGCGAAGCTGCAGGCGGCGCGCGACGCGAAGTTTCGCGTGCGCTTCAACCAGTTCCTGCACGGCAAGCGGCTGCAGATGGCCGAATTCATCCAGCGCTTCGCCGAGCGCGCGGGCACGCCGCTGTTGCTGCCGGCCGAGACGCTCGCGTTCGGGCTGATGTGCCTGTGCGACGGCGTTCAGTCGTACTACACGGCCGATCCGCAGCATGTTTCGGCCGACGTGGCCGAATCGGTGCTGGCGGGGTTCTTCGCGCGGGTCGTGCTGGGGCGCGCGCCGGACTGAGCGCGCCGGCGGTCGGTCGGCGCGGACGGCGCCGCGAGCGAGGATGCGGCGGCGCCGTATCGCGCGCCGCGCCCCGTACAGGTCAGCGCTCGCCGGTCATCCGCCGGTACGCGTCGAGCAGCGACGTCTTGTAGACGACGCCCGCGAGCGTCGGCTCGGCCTCGCTTTCGATCACCGGCAGCCGTTCGCCCTGGAACGCCATGAAGCGCTCGAGCGCGGTCGCGAGCGGCATGTCGGGCGTGAGCAGCGGAAACGGCGTATGCGCGTAGTGCGCTGCCGTCTTGTCGGTGGTGTCGCGCTTGTCGAGCAGGTCGGACGTGATGTCCTTCAACGCGACCGCGCCGCGGAAGCGCCCGGCGTCGTCGGTCACGTACAGATACTTCACCGGATATTCGAGAAACACGCGCGTCATGTCGGCGACGCTCGCGGTGAGCGGCACGACCGTCTGCGCGGGCTGGATCAGCTCGCGCATCTGGGTGGTGCGCAGCCGCAGCCGTTCCTGCGCGTCCTGGTGGTGGCGCAGCGTGATCTCGTACATCGACGTCGTGCCCGTCGCGCGCGCGACGAAATACGCGAACACGCACGACACCAGCAGCGGCAGCACGACCTGGTAACTGAGCGTCATCTCGAAGATCATCAGGATGGCCATCAGCGGCGCCTGCGTGGCGCCGGCCATGAACGCACCCATCCCGACCATCGCATACGCGAAATACGCGGACGTGTGGCCGGGCCACAGCGCGTTCATCGCGAGCCCGAACAGCGAGCCGAACACGGCCCCGACGAACAGTGTCGGCGTAAACACGCCGCCGACCGCGCCCGAGCCGGCGGTCGCGGCGGTCGCGATCACCTTGAACACCAGCACCGCGACGAGCGCCTGCCAGGTCCACGGCGAATGCAGGATGTGGTTCACGACGCTGTAGCCGTTGCCCCACACGTCCGGAATCCACACCGAGATCACGCCGACCACGAGGCCGCCGAGCGCGAGCCGCACCGGCAGCGGCACGGGCAGCCGCTTGAACTGGTTCTTCGACGCATCGAGCAGGTGCAGGAACTGCGGCGCGAGCACGCCGCACAGCGCGCCGAGTACGACGAACAGCAGCACCTCGGGGCCCGTCACGGCCGGGAACACCGGCATCTCGTATGGCGGCCGGTAGCCGGCGAATTCCCGCATCACGATGTTCGCGACGACGGACGCGACGACCATCGGCCCGAAGCTCTCCATCGCGATCGTGCCGAGCACGATTTCGGACACGAAGAACGCGCCGGCGATCGGCGCATTGTAGGCGGACGTGATGCCGGCCGCCGCGCCGCACGCGACGAGCAGGCGCAGGCGCGGCGGGTCGAAGTGCACGAAGCGGCCGACCAGCGATGCGGCGAGCGCGGCGAGCTGCACCATCGGGCCTTCGCGGCCGATCGAGCCGCCGCTGCCGATCGTCAGCAGCGACGACACGCTGCGCCACAGGCTCTGCCGTACCGGCACGACGCCGTCGCCGAGCGCGACGGCTTCCATGTAGTCGGTGTTGCCGGATTTCCGGACGCCGCGCGTCGCGAGCAGCAGCACGCAGCCGGCGAGGAAACCGCCCGCGGCCGGCATCCAGAACCGCACGTACCACGGCAGGCTTCGCGCCATCTGCACGAAGCTCCCGCTGTGTCCGGAGATCAGGCGCTGCATCAGGTCGATGCCTTCGCGAAACGCCATGGTGGCGAAGGCGCCGCCGACGCCGACGATGGCCGACCAGATCAGCATCGTATGAGCGTCCGACAGGCGGAACAGCGTCTGGGCGCGAGTGCGCAGTTTCAGCAGGAACGAGAGCACGGCTGAAAGAGGATGGTGAAGTGGGCGAAGGAAAACGACGCGAAGCATAGCACTGCGCCGCGCCCGCGGGACCTTCCCGTCGGGCGCGGCGCGTGTCGCGGCGTGGTGCGCGGCTCAGCCAAGCCAGCGCTGCACGGCCCAGGTGATCCCGTAGCCGCCGGCGATCAGCCAGACGTACAGGATCAGGCCGGTGGTCAGGGCCCGCGGGCCGGCCTCGCGGATCTGCGACACGCGGGTCTCGATGCCGAGCGCGGTCATTGCCATCGTCAGCGCGAAGGTGTCGAGCACATTCAGTGTGTGCGTGACGTCGGCGGGCAGCACGTTCAGCGAATTGACGATCACGAAGCCGAGGAAGCCGAGCGCGAACCACGGCACCGCCACCTTGCGCTTGCCGTGCGCGCCGTCGGCGCTCGCACCGGCCGGGCGTGCGGAGCGGGCGAGCCACCAGCCGAGCGTGAGCAGCACCGGCACCAGCAGCATCACGCGGGTCATCTTCACGATCGTCGCGACGTGCGCGACCTGCGGGCTGATGTCGCTCGCCGCGCCGACCACCTGCGCGACCTCGTGGATCGTGCCGCCGAAGAACAGGCCGAGGCCGGCCGGGTCGAGATTGAGCAGGCCGGCGTGATACGCGAGCGGGTAGAGGAACATCGACAGCGTGCCGAACAGCACCACGCTGCCCACGGCCATCGCGCTCTGATGCGGCTTCGACTGCAGCGTCGATTCGAACGCGAGCACGGCGGCCGCGCCGCAGATCGCGCTGCCGGCGGCGGTCAAGAGCGCCGCGTCGCGATCGAGCTTCATCACCTTCATGCCGACCCAGGTGCCGATCGCGAGCGTGCTGACGACGACCAGCACCGACACCGTCAGGCCCGGCAGGCCGACCTGCGCGATTTCCTGCAGGCTCACGCGCAGGCCGAAGAACGCGACCGCGATGCGCAGCAGCTTGCGCGCGGAAAAGTTGACGCCGGCGGCCCAACTCGCGGGCATGCCGTCGCGCAGCGCGTTGCCGTACAGCGCGCCCGCGACGATGCCGACGATCAGCGGCGACAGGCCGAGCCCGGCGATCGCCGGAAGTTGCGACAGACTGGTGACGGCGGCGGCGAACAGCGCGACGAACAGCACGCCGTTCAACTGGCCGCGCATTGACGGGGCGGCGTGATTGAGATGGGGAGTCGGAGCAGTGGACATGGAGCACCGTGATGAAACGGGTTGCGATGGCTTAATCCTAGTTTGGTTATATCGATATGAAAAATTGTGATTTGTGACGTAAACTATCCGGAAATCCGATAATTCACGCTCATGACCCCGGATCAACTGATAACGTTCGCGGCCGTCGCCGAACATCTGAACATCAGCCGCGCTGCCGTCGCGCTGCATCTGTCGCAGCCGGCCGTGTCGGGCCAGCTGCGCCTGCTGCAGGACGAGTTCGGCGAGCCGCTGTACCAGCGCGAGGGCCGCGGCATCCGCCTGACGCCGGTCGGCGAGCAGCTCGCGCAGTACGCGAAGGCGCAGCGCGACACGTTCGCGCAGGCGCGCGCGTTTCGCGACGCCGTGCGTGGGCTCGACGCCGGCACGCTGCGGATCGGCGCGAGCACGACGCCCGCCAGCTACCTGCTGCCGTACCTGATCGCCGCATTTCAGCCGCGCGTGCCGCGGGTGGCGATCCACACGATGAGCGGCAATACGGCCGACGTGGTTGCCGCGCTGGCGTCGCTCGACATCGCGATGATCGAAGGGCCGCCCGGCGAGGCGCTGCCGCCCGGCACTGCCGTGCATGCGTGGCACGAGGACGAGATCGTCGCGGTCGTGCCGGCCGGACATCCTCTCGCCGCGCCGGAATACGAAACCGGCGTCACGCTCGACGCACTCGCCGCGCATCCGCTCGTGCTGCGCGAGGAGGGTTCCGGCGTGCGCCAGCTCGTCGAACGCGCGTTCGCGCATGGCGGCGCGCCGATGCGCGTCGCGTTCGAGATCGCGGGCGTCGAGGCCGTGAAGGAGGCCGTGCGCGCGGGGATGGGCGTCGGTTTCGTGTCCGCGATGTCGCTGCGGCACGAGGATGCGGCGCTCGTGCCGCGCTCGCTGGCCCCGGCGCCGCTCACGCGCCATTTCTCGATCCTCGTGCCGCACGGCGCCGCGCCGTCGCGCGTGGCGGCCCAGTTCCTCGACATGTGCATCACGCACGACGACGAATAGGCGCCGACCCGGGTGGTGGAATGCCGGACGCACGTGCGCGGGCGCGCGGCGGCCCGGCCTAGGGATTTCCTCTATGGCGTGCACCGGATGCGAAGCGCACCATCCGTCTCAAGCAAATGGAACCGGTTCCATTCCGGTGAAAAAAGGGCAGAAATGGCAGACATCGTGATCGTGGCGAGCGCATTCGGGATGGACCGCGTGCGTCAGGAGGGCCACCGTGCATTCATCGCGACCGCGGCCGCATCCGGCGCGACCGGTTTCGAGGTGCGGCGCGAGCTGTTCCCATCGGACGACGACGCGACGCCCGGCGCGCTGGCCGAGCTTGGCGCGGCACTCACCGCGCACGGCCTGTGGTCGGTCTATTCGACGCCGGCCACGTTGTACACGGAAACCGGCGCGCTCGATGCCGACGCGTTGCGCGACACGCTCGTGGAAGCCGACGCGCTCGGCGCGCGCTTCGTCAAGTTTCAGCTCGGCGGCTTCGCCGGCGACGCGCATGCGTCCGGGATCGTCGCGCTGTCGCGCGGCGCGCGTGCCCGCGTGGTGGTCGAGAACGGCCAACTGCCGGTGGGTGGCGCACTCGCTCAATTCAGCGGGCTGTTCGCCGCGTTGACCGACGCGGGCGTGCCCGATGCGCTCGGCATGACGTTCGACATCGGCAACTGGCAGTGGCCGGGCGAAGCGCCGCTCGCGTGCGCGCACGCGCTCGCGCCGCATGTGGAATACATTCATTGCAAGGCAGTCGAGGGTGAGGGCGCCCGCCGTTTCGCGGTGGCGCCGGCGCCGGGCGACACGCTCGTCACAGGCGTGCTCGCGGCCCTGCCGAAAGCAGCGCCGCGCGGCATCGAATTCCCGTTCGATGCCGCAGACCTGGCGGGCGATGCCGGCCGGCGCGTGGCGTGGCTCGCCGCAGCGTGACGCAGGAAGGATACGGAGGAATTCACTGATGAAGGCAGCACTCGATGTCGTGACCTACGGCGAAGCGATGGCGATGTTCGTCGCCGCCGAGCCCGGCCACCTCGCGCACGCGTCGCAATTCACGAAACGGATCGCGGGCGCGGACCTGAACGTCGCGATCGGCCTGTCGCGGCTCGGCTTCCGGGTCGGCTGGATGAGCCGGGTGGGCCGCGATTCGTTCGGCGGTTACGTGCTCGACACGCTCGCGCGCGAAGGCATCGACGCGTCGTGCGTGACCGTCGACCCGCGCTATCCGACCGGGTTCCAGCTGAAGTCGCGTAACGACGACGGCAGCGACCCGACCGTCGAATATTTCCGCAAGGGCTCGGCCGCGAGCCACCTGTCGTGCGACGACTACGTGGCCGACTACGTGCTCGGCGCGCGTCACCTGCACTTGACGGGCGTCGCGCCGGCGATCTCGGCGACGTCGTGCGAACTCGCGTTCCAGCTGGCGCGCGAGATGCGCGCGGCGGGCAAGACGATCTCGTTCGACCCGAACCTGCGCCCGACGCTGTGGCCGTCCGCCGACGTGATGGCGAAGACGCTGAACGCGCTCGCGACGCTCGCCGACTGGGTGCTGCCGGGCCTCGCCGAAGGGCAGCAGCTCACCGGGCACGACACGCCCGCCGACATCGCGGGTTTCTATCTGGCACAGGGCGCGCGCGGCGTGGTGATCAAGCTCGGCGCCGAGGGCGCGTACTTCCGCACGGCCGACGGCCGCGAGGGCACGGTCGCGGGCGAGCGCGTCGCGAACGTGGTCGACACGGTCGGCGCCGGCGACGGCTTCGCGGTCGGCGTGGTCAGCGCGCTGCTGGAAGGCCGGTCCGTCGAGCAGGCGGTCGCGCGCGGCAACCGCATCGGGGCGCTCGCGATCCAGGTGATCGGCGATTCGGAAGGCCTGCCGACCCGCGAGGCACTCGATCGGCTCGAAAACGTCAGCAATCGAGCCGATCGCTTAGAGGAAAGCGTCACCGCGCAATGAGAGGCCGGACACGGCACAATCCGCGGACCCATTTCGTGCTTCGTGCACGGTTTTGCATGAGGCCGGAGCAGGCGCCGATGCGCCGACGCCGGTCGATTCCCGAAAGGACGGGACGGGAGCAAGCGCTCGAGCGCCCGCTCCGGTCCACCCAGGAGACACTCTGATGGCAGCCAATCTCGCAGCACGACGCTGGTGGACGATCATGCCGATCGTCTTCATCACGTACAGCCTCGCTTACCTCGACCGCGCGAACTACGGGTTCGCGGCAGCGGCCGGCATCAACCAGGACCTCGGGATCAGCAAGGGCCTGTCGTCGCTGATCGGCGCGCTGTTCTTCCTCGGCTACTTCTTCTTCCAGATTCCGGGCGCGATCTATGCGGAGCGCCGCAGCGTCAAGAAGCTCGTGTTCGCCAGCCTCGTGCTGTGGGGCGCTTGCGCGGCGCTCACGGGCGTCGTCACCAACATCCCGTCGCTGATGGCGATCCGCTTCATGCTCGGCGTGGTCGAAGCGGCCGTGATGCCGGCGATGCTCATCTACATCAGCAACTGGTTCACGAAGAACGAGCGCTCGCGCGCGAACACGTTCCTGATCCTCGGCAACCCGGTCACCGTGCTGTGGATGTCGATCGTGTCGGGCTATCTCGTGCACGAATTCGGCTGGCGCCACATGTTCATCGCCGAAGGCGTGCCGGCCATCATCTGGGCCGTGTGCTGGTGGTTCCTCGTACAGGACAAGCCGGCCGATTCGCCGTGGCTCACCGCGCAGGAAAAGAGCGACCTCGATGCCGCGCTCGCGGCCGAACAGGCGGCGATCAAGCCCGTGCGCAACTACGGCGAGGCGTTCCGGTCGCCGGCGGTGATCAAGCTGTGCGCGCAATACTTCTGCTGGAGCATCGGCGTGTACGGCTTCGTGCTGTGGCTGCCGTCGATCGTCAAGAACGGCTCCGAGCTCGGCATGGTCGCGACGGGCTGGCTGTCGGCGCTGCCGTACCTCGCGGCGACGATCGCGATGCTGGTCGCGTCGTGGGCGTCCGACAAGGTCGGGTCGCGCCGCGGCTTCGTGTGGCCGTTCCTGCTCGTCGGCGCGGCTGCGTTCGCCGCATCGTATGCGCTCGGCTCGTCGCATTTCTGGATCTCGTACGCGCTGCTGGTCGTCGCGGGCGCCGCGATGTACGCGCCGTACGGCCCGTTCTTCGCGATCGTTCCGGAACTGCTGCCGAAGAACGTCGCCGGCGGCGCGATGGCGCTGATCAACAGCATGGGCGCGCTCGGCTCGTTCGTCGGCTCGTACTTCGTCGGCTATCTGAACGGGGCGACCGGGTCGCCCGTCGCATCGTATGCGTTCATGAGCGCCGCGCTCGTGGCCGCGGTGATCCTCACGCTGTCCGTCAAACCCCAGGCGCGCGATGCGCACCCGCTCGCGACGCCGCTGCAAGGAAAATGAAAACAATGAAGCCTCGTATCGTCGCGTACAAGCCGCTGCCCGATGACGTGCTCGCGTATCTGCGCGAGCATGCGGAAGTCGTGCAGGCCGACGGCGCCGATGCGCTCGCCGATGCCCTCGGCGACGCGGACGGCGCGATCGGCGCGAGCCTGAAGGTCACGCCGCAGATGCTCGATCGCGCCCCGCGGCTGAAGGCCTGGTCGACGATCTCGGTCGGCTACGACAACTTCGACGTCGCGGATCTCACGCGGCGCGGCATCGTGCTCGCGCATACGCCCGACGTGCTGACGGAATCGACCGCCGATACCGTGTTCTCGCTGATCCTTGCGTCCGCGCGGCGTGTGGTCGAAATGGCGGAGTGGGTGAAGGCCGGCCACTGGCATCGCAGCATCGGTCCCGATCTGTACGGCACCGACGTGCAGGGCAAGACGCTCGGCATCGTCGGGCTCGGGCGGATCGGCGGCGCGGTCGCGCGCCGCGCGGCCCTCGGCTTCCGGATGCCGGTGCTGTACACGAATCGTTCCGCGCATGCCGAAGCCGAGACGCAGTACGGCGCCCGTCGCGTGACGCTCGACGAATTGCTCGCGCAGTCGGACTTCGTGTGCCTGCAGGTGCCGCTGTCGCCGGAAACGCGTCACCTGATCGGCGCGGCCGAATTCGCGAAGATGAAGCGCGGCGCGATCCTGATCAACGCGTCGCGCGGGCCGGTGGTCGACGAGGCCGCGCTGGTCGACGCGCTGCGCGCGGGCACGATTCGCGGCGCGGGGCTCGACGTGTTCGAGAAGGAGCCGTTGCCGGCGGATTCGCCGCTGCTGCGGATGAGCAATGTCGTCGCGCTGCCGCATATCGGCTCGGCGACGCACGAGACGCGCCATGCGATGGCGCGCTGCGCCGCGGAAAACCTGGTCGGTGCGCTGGCCGGCACGCTGCGCACGAACCTCGTCAATCCCGACGCGCTCGCGCGCGTCTGAGCGGGGGCGGTCAGCCGGCGGGGTTAGAGGCGATGGTCTTGGTACGGGAGGGCAGGCTGCGTTATGATCGCCCGCTCGTCGCATCGACGACCCGGCCAGGCGGCCGGCGGCGTTCGGCGACGGGCATCCGTGCCAGGTCCGGTGCGGCCGATCGCCGTGCGTTTCAGGCGACCGGAGCGGGCGCGAACGCGCCGGCTTCGATCGACCGCGAAGCAGGGGGACGGCGGCGTCCGCCGGGTGGCTTTCGTATCCAACAACAAAGGTCCGTTCGCACACGAAGCGGCGCGGATCGTACGTCGCGAGGCACGACTTGAGCGATTCGCAACCTTCCACGCAGCGTCCGGCGACGATCAGCGACGTCGCACGCGAAGCCGGCACGGGCAAGACCAGCGTTTCGCGCTATCTGAACGGCGAGACGCACGTGCTGTCCGCCGATCTGCGCCAGCGGATCGAGGCGGCGATCGCGCGCCTCAACTACCGGCCGAACCAGATGGCGCGCGGGCTGAAGCGCGGCCGCAACCGGCTGCTCGGCATGCTCGCGGCCGACCTGACCAATCCGTATACCGTCGAAGTGCTGCAGGGCGTCGAGGCCGCGTGCCACGCGCTCGGCTACATGCCGCTCATCTGTCACGCGGCCAACGAGGTCGAGATGGAGCGGCGCTTCCTGCAGCTGCTCACGACCTACCGGGTCGAAGGGCTGATCGTCAACGCGCTCGGCGCCGAGGAAGACGTGCTGCGCCCGCTGCGCGGCGCCGGCATTCCGGCCGTGCTCGTCGACCGGACGGTCGAGGGCTTCGAGGCCGACCTGATCGGGCTCGACAATACCGAGGCGATCGAGACGGCGATCGCGCACCTGGTCGCGCGCGGCTTCGATGCGATCCATTTCGTCGTGCAGCCGTTCGAGCGCGTCAGCTCGCGGCGCCTGCGCGAGGCCGCGTTTCGCGCGGCGCTCGACGCGCGCGGACTGCCGGTGCCGCCGACGATCGTGCTCGACCTGAACGAGCCCGCCGCGGCCGCGGCGGCGCTTGCCGACGTCGACGCGCGCATCGACGACGCGGCGCGGCGCGGCGTGCGTGCGGCGCTGTTCGCCGCCAACGCGCCGGTCGCGCTCGCGATCGCGCGCCATCTGCGCGCGCGTTTCGGCGCGGCGTGGCAGGAAAAGGCCGCGCTGCTGTCGATCGACGATCCGGAGTGGGCCGAACTGATCGGCATCACGACCATTCGTCAGCCGACCTACGAGATCGGCTACAAGGCCGTCGAATTCGTGCACGAGCGCATCGACGGCGCGGCCGGCGACGTGCGCGTCGCGTTGCTGCCGGGCGAGTTGATTGCGCGCGCGTCGACCGCAAGCTGAGTATCATTCGGGGCACGCGGCGCGTCAGGTGCGCTGCCCCGAACAAGGAAATTCATGACTGTCGCTCCCGTCACGCTGGCGGTGCTGATCGCCGCCACGCTGATCATCGCGCTACTGCCGTTCGTTCTCTTCCGTCTCCTGCGCAAGCCGCTTTCGCTCGACCGCCGCGACACGATCGTCGGTGTCGCCGTCTTCACGCTGTTCGCGATGATCGTCGAACGCGCATTCCATGGCCTCGTGCTGAGCCAGACGCCCGCCGGAGGCTGGCTCACGCAGCCGCTCGCATTCGTCGCGTACAGCGCGCTCGCGACCGCTGTGTTCGAAGAGGTCGGCCGCTATCTCGGGATCCGGTTCCTCAGCCGGCGCTACGGCGCGTCGGCCGGCGACGGGCGCGGCATCGGCTACGGGATCGGCCATGCCGGCGCCGAAACGTGGTTCGTCGGCGTGCTCGTATGGGGCCAGTGGTCGTATCTCGCGTGGCTCGCGAGCCGCGGCCAGCTCGAGACGCAGCTCGCGGACCTCCCGGGCGATACCGTCGTGCGGCTGCACGTGATGCTGGCGACCTTGTCGGCACAGTCGATGCTGCTGTTGCTGCTCGAGCGCTGCTCGGCGTTCGTGGTGCAACTCGCGCTGTCGGTGCTGGTCTGGCGCGGCGTGCGCGCCGGCCGCGCGGGCGTGCTGCCGCTCGCGATCGTGCTGCATGCGCTGGCGGTCGCGCCGGCGCTGCTGTATCAGGTGCGCGTGCTGCCGGCCGGATCGCTCGAGGCCGTGTATTTCGTGCTGGCCGCGATCCTGGTCGCCGTGCTGGTGAAGACGTGCCGGTCGCCGCGTGCGGCGGCCTGACGGGAGAGGCGGAATGGACGACTATCTGATCGAATGCCAGAGCGCCGAATTCGACGCGCTCGCGCGCGTGATCTGCGATCTCTTTCCGGAGCAGACGCGCTTTGCCGAAAGCAGCGACGCGCGCGGGCGTTTCCTGTCCGTGCAGTGGCTCGCGATGCGTTTCGGTTCGACGCCGAAACGGATGACGCTCGACATCCGCATCGTGCCGGCCGCGCTGGCGCGCTATCTGGCGCTCAGGCCGATGCAGCGCGCCCGCAGCCATGCGGTGCTGCATGCGTACACGGAAGCGATGCTGGGCTCGCTCGAGGAGCGGCACGCGGCCGGCGAGGCCGTCGAGCGCGACGCGGAACTCGAACTCGACGAAGACTTTGCCTGAACGTTGACGTGAACGCGCGCGCCGGCGCGATGCCGGCGTCGCGCGCGACGCATTACGCGTCGCGGTAGACCTGCGCGAAACGCTGCGCCTGGACGACGCCGTAGTCGCCGGGCGCATACTGCATCACCCAGTCGCCGGCGACGCCGCGCAGCGTGTCGCCGTTTTCCGAGCGGGCGATCGTGAACGGCTCGTCCATCCGGCGGGCAAGCACGACGGCTGGCCGGTTCCGATAGGCGCCCGGCGCACCGTGCGCGAGTGCCGGATCGGCGGGCAGGTATTTCGCGTCGAAGCGTGCGCGCGACACGACCCAGCGGTCGCCGGTCGAGCCGGTGATCAGCGCGTCGCCGGCGACATAGCGGTTCGGGCCTTCGAGGCTCATCAGTTCGCCGTCGGCCTCCGCGAATGCGACCGTGACGGTTTCGTCCTTCACGACGCGACGGGCCTGCGGGTCGGTACGCAGATCGATGTGCTTGAGTTCGAGCATGGCGGGGGGAAGTGCGGGAAAAGCCGGCAGCTTATCCCGAATCCGGCGCGCCGTGTGACGCACCGGATTCCTGCGGGATGCGCGACGCCGTTCGGCCCGGGCGGGCAGCGCGACGCCGGCGGGCGGACGTCAGGGTTGTGCGGGCGCGCTTGCGGCCGGCGCGGCGGCCGCCTTGCCTTCCTTGTTCCCCGCCTTGCCCTTGCCGCGATGTTCGCCGCCGTGATGCAGCCAGCTGCGGAACGTCGTGTCGGCGAGGGCCTTCTGGTCGGCCGGGAAGCTCTCGTAGAGCGGCGCAAATGCGTCGGCGAGCTTCTTCGCGCCGTCCGCGTTCGCCTGCGCGAGTTCCGCGTACTGCTTCATGTCGTCGACCGCGGACACGTTCTGGCTTTCCATCCGCGTGCGATAGAGGCGGCCCATCGTGTCGCCGTTTTCACGCATCGTCTCGGCGAACGTCTTCCATTGCGGCTCCTGCGCCGACGTGATCTTCAGCTGATCGTGCAGGTACTTGATGCGCTGCTCGATGCGCGCTTCGTGGCGCGCCGCGCGCTGTTCGGCGCTCGGGGCCGATGCGGCCGTCGCCGTCGACGGAGCCGGCGTTTGCGGTTGCGGCGGCGTTTGCGCGAATGCGCTGGCCGCAACGGCGAGCGTGGCGAGGGTGAGCGAGATTTTCTTCATGGTTGGCTCTCCGGGGTGGTGTCGTGCGAGCGGGCGCGGCGGCCGATGCCGCGAGCACCGAACTCTTGTCACCCGTTATTAGTAGCACGTCGCCTGAAACGCGACAGCGAAAGCGACACTTGCTTACATCCGATACGAATCGAAATTGAAAGGGACATAGCGGGCGGGCGACGATCAACGGCGTTCGATCGACACGTCGGACGCCGCACGCGAACGAGGCGGGCGATGCAAACGCGCGAGCCCGTGACCGCGTGCGATGCCGTTTGGGCGCACCGGCGTTCGGCGCTATCATCGCGTCACGTTCCATTTCGCCGGCGCGTTGCACGCCGGCCCAGCCTCATGCGTCCACCTCGCCTCGACCAACTCGACGACCTCGACCGGCAACTCGTCGCGCTGCTGCAAGCGGATGCGCGCGCAAGCGTCGCCGATCTCGCGCGACAGCTCGACGTCGCACGCACGACGGTCGTCGCGCGCATCGCGCGGCTCGAGCGCACCAACGTGATCGCCGGATACAGCGTGCGGCTCGGTCAGGACGTGCTCGATGCGAGCATTTATGCGTACGTCGGCATCATCCTCACGCCGAAGTTCGGCAAGGACGTGCTGCGCAAGCTCGACCGGATGCCCGAGGTGCAGCTGTTGTGCGCGGTGAGCGGCGAATACGACTATGTCGCATGGCTGCGTGCGGATTCGCCGGAGCGGCTCAACGATCTGCTCGACCAGATCGGCACGCTCGAAGGCGTCGAGCGCACGACGACGTCGATCATCCTGTCGCGCAAGATCGATCGCGGCACGATTGGCGGATGACGTATCGCGTGTGACATCGCGGCGCGATTTGATTCGTCGCGCCGGTTTTTCCTCCTTTCCCTTCTCCTGATACCCGCCGACGGCGCGCGCCGCGGGGCAGGGCGTTGCCTCGCGCATCTTCCACCTTGCATGTTCCTTCGTGCCCGTCCAAACGCGCCATCGCGGCCCGTTTGCGGCGCGTCATATACGCGATTTTTAGACGATTTGGTCGTTGTGACGAAATGCGTCGTCATATCGTCGAATTAAACGGTCGTTTCGCATCATTCTTCGTCTTGGAACTGATTTTGCGCGTCCCTAAACTGTGTTCATGGCTCGACGCCGTACACCAACACCAAACTCATCCTCAGGAGATAAGCGCATGAAAATCGCCATCGTCGGCGCAGGTCTGATCGGCCACACCATTGCTCACATGCTGCGTGAAACGGGCGACTACGAAGTGGTCGCGTTCGACCGCGACGCGGATGCGCTCGCCAAGCTGTCGCGTGAAGGCATCGCGACGCAACGTGTCGATTCGGCCGACGCCAATGCGATCCGTGAAGCCGTGAAGGGCTTCGATGCGCTCGTCAACGCGCTGCCGTATTACCTCGCGGTCAACGTCGCCGCGGCGGCCAAGGCTGCCGGCGTCCATTACTTCGATCTGACCGAAGACGTGCGTGCGACCCACGCGATCCGCGAACTGGCGGACGGTTCGGACCGCGCGTTCATGCCGCAGTGCGGCCTCGCGCCGGGCTTCATCGGCATCGCCGCACACGAGCTCGTGAACGGCTTCAGCGAAGTGCGCGACGTGAAGATGCGCGTCGGCGCGCTGCCCGAGTATCCGACCAACGCGCTGAAGTACAACCTGACGTGGAGCGTCGACGGCCTGATCAACGAATACTGCCAGCCGTGCGAAGCGATCCGCGACGGCCGCAAGCAGTGGGTGCAGCCGCTCGAAGGCCTCGAGCACTTCTCGCTCGACGGCACCGAATACGAAGCGTTCAACACGTCGGGCGGCCTGGGCACGCTGTGCGAAACGCTGTCGGGCAAGGTCGAGACGCTCGACTACAAGTCGGTGCGCTATCCGGGCCACCGCGAACTCGTGCAGTTCCTGCTCGAGGACCTGCGCCTGTCGAGCGACCGCGACACGCTGAAGTCGATCATGCGCCGCGCGGTGCCGTCGACGAAGCAGGACGTCGTGCTCGTGTTCGTCACGGTGACGGGCGTGAAGGACGGCCAGCTCGTGCAGGACGTATTCACGCGCAAGATTTTCGCGAAGGACGTGTGCGGGATGCACATGAGCGCGATCCAGATCACGACGGCCGGCGCGATGTGCGCGGTGCTGGATCTGTTCCGCGAAAAGAAGCTGCCGCAGAGCGGTTTCATCCCGCAGGAAAAGGTGTCGCTGAAGGCGTTCCTCGCGAACCGCTTCGGCAAACTGTACGAAGGCGGCACGATGGAGCGCGTGCACGAAGTCGCCTGACGATCGGTCTCCGGCACGAGGACCGTGCGACGCCGGGAGCGCAACAGCGCTTCCGGCGTTGTTTTTTTAGCGCGTCGCGGCGGGGAAGAGCAGGGCGGTGCGCGCCGTTCAGGCGGGCAGCGGCGGGACGATCGTTGCCTGCGGCGCCGGCGGCGCGATGCGGTACAGCAGCGCATCGATGTCCGCGTCGGACGGCGCGGTGTTGTCGAACATCACGATGCCGTCGCATTCGTGGCCGGTCGGCACGAAGCGGCGTTGCCGGTATTCGTCCCAATGCGCGAGCTTGTATGCGTCGTTCGGATTGCCGCGCGCGACGATCCGCTGGTGCGCGACGTCTTCCGCGGTATGGACCCACACGACCGTCAGCACGACGTCCGGCCCGATGCCGAGCCACGTGCGGTCGAGGATGCGCCGATCACGCACTTCGCGCGACAGCGGGCCGACCACGAGCACGCCGATGCCGAGCGCGAGGTTCTCGCGGGCCGTGTCGAGCAGGCCCTGGTATTCGGGATCGCGCAGGTGCTTCAGGTAGAGCGGGCTGTCGCGATCGTTCGGATCGGAGGTGAGGGCGCCCATCGCGGCCGAACTGTAGCGGCCGTAGAGCGTGTCCTTGTCGAGCAGGCAGAAGGCTTCGCCGGTCGCGCGCATCAGCGGCCCGATCAGCCGCTTCGCGAGCGTGGTCTTGCCGGTGCCGGCATGACCGCAGAAGAAAACCAGGTGCGTCACGAATACCGGCCCCCCGGATCACCGCGCGACGCGTCGCTGCGCTTGTCGCCGCGCGGGAAGACTTCCGCCTCCAGCCACATCGCGTTGATGATGCCGAAGCCGAGCGCCACGCCGATGCCGAGTATCCACGAGAAATACCACATGGGTTTGTCTCCTTGACGGTTGGGCCGCACGGCCGTGCCGCGCGTCTGTCGAAGCGATGTCGTGCGCGTGCCGCGTCGCACGCAGTCCGATCATGACCAATATCGGCGTGTCGCGCAAGCCGGGCCGCCCGCGCGTCAAACCGGTAAACTGATGCGAAAACTGCAACATGACGGACAACATGCTGATCAACTGTGCTGCATACCAGGACGGCCGCAAGCTGGCGGAAATCGATATCGACGCCATCAGCGACTACGTGTCGAAGCCCGAGTGTTTCGTGTGGGTCGCGCTGAAGGATCCGACGCCGGACGAGATCGACCTGATGGGCGAGGAATTCGGGCTGCACGAGCTCGCGCTCGAGGATGCCCGCAAGGGGCATCAGCGGCCGAAGATCGAGGAGTACGGCGATTCGCTGTTCGCGGTGCTGCATATGGTCGAGCTCGACGACGACGGCGAATTCAAGGTCGGCGAGCTGAACGTGTTCGTCGGCCCGAACTACGTGCTGTCGATCCGCAACCATACCGAGCAGGACTTCCGCGACGTGCGCAAGCGCTGCGAGCGCGAGCCGCATCTGCTGCAGGAAGGGTCGGCGTTCGTGTTCTATGCGCTGATGGATCAGGTCGTCGACCGCTATTTCCCGATCCTCGAGACGCTCGGCAACGAGCTCGAGGAACTCGAGGACCGCATCTTCACCAAAGCCTCGCCCGCGTCGTCGCGCGCGATCATCGAGGATCTCTATTCGCTGAAACGCCGGCTCGTGACGCTGCACCAGCACACGGCGCCGCTGATCGAGCCGCTCGCGAAGCTCACCGGCGGACGCATTCCGCAGGTCTGCAGCGGGATGCAGAATTACTTCCGCGACGTGTACGACCACCTGCAGCGGATCGTGAAGACGATCGAAGGGCGGCGCGAGATGGTCGTGACCGCGATCCAGGTCAACCTCGGGATGATTTCGCTCTCGGAGAACGAGGTGACCAAGCGGCTCGGTTCGTTCGCCGCGCTGTTCGCGATACCGACGATGATCGCCGGCATTTACGGGATGAACTTCGCGAACATGCCCGAACTGCACCTCAAGTACGGCTTCTACGGCTGCATCGCGGTGATGGTCGCCGCCGATCTCGCGTTGTGGTGGCGCTTCAAGCGGGCGGGGTGGCTGTAGCCGGGGGCGCCGCTAGCGCGGGGCGTGCTTGCCGACCACGACGCGCCACGGACGCACGCACCAGGATTTGACGAGGCCGTGCTGCACGTACGGATCGGCGCGGGCGAACGATTCGGCGGCTTCCGGCGAGTCGCCTTCGAAGACGAGCACGGCCCGGTCGGCTGGATCCTGCAATGCGCCGGCGAGCATGAGCTCGCCGCGCTCGGTTGCCGCCTGCGCGAGTGCGAGGTGCTCGGCACGGTACTGTTCGCGCCGGGACAGGTAATCGTCGACGAGTTCGTAGATCAACTGGTAATGCATGGTCGCTCCCGGAATCGGCCGCCGCAGGATGGCGGGCGGTTGGCTCAGTATAGGGCGCGTTTCGGTCTTTGTCGGGCGTGGTTTGCGACGGCTTCGCCGCTGCGCGGCCGGCTGATCCCGGGCGGCTGACGAGATGATTTTCAGGCCCGGACGCCCTTTCTTTAAATGCAACTAACGGTCTAGTTTGGGGTCGCCGTCGCATGGATTCGGGTCATCGCACCGGACCGGATGTCGCCCGCTTTGTCTTCAAGAAAGGCGGGTGTGACCGGCATGTTCCATGCGCATTCCGGGCACGAATTTCGCATGCCGGAGAGGGCGGTCATGTCGACCGCAAAAAGGGCCGAAGCCAGGTTTCGGACCGTCCGTGCGGACGTCGAGCGAGGGCGTTTCCATTGGCCGCAATGCGACCTATGCTGAACGAATCCGGAGCGAACTTCGTTCGCCCGATTCGTCAAGACGAGGTGTGCCATGCCTGTATCAGCCACCCTGCAGGATTGCCTGCGCCAGAAGTCATCGCGGTACGAAGTCGTGTACCACCCGTATAGCCACACCAGCATGGAGACGGCCGCCGCCGCGCATATCCCCGGCGATCGCCTCGCGAAAACCGTGCTGCTCGAGGACGACGAAGGCTACGTCGCCGCCGTACTGCCGACGTCGCACGCGGTGCGCCTGTCGGACCTCTGGGTCAAGACCGGCCGTCATCTCGTGCTCGCCAGGGAAATCGAACTGCGCGAACTGTTCAAGGATTGCGACCTCGGCGCGTTGCCGCCGGTATGCATGGCGTACGGGATGAAGACGTTCCTCGAGGAACATCTCGCGCAGCAGCCGGAAGTGTATTTCGAGGCCGGCGACCACGAAGCGCTGATCCACATGATGCAGGACGAATTCCTGTCGCTGATGGAGACGGCCGAGCGCGCGCATTTCTCGCACAAGATGCAGGGGATGTGGTTGTCCTGATCGTCCTGTTGCGGGCGGTTTGCGGTAGTTGGAGACGGCGTCTGGCGGGCGGCCGTCGGGGGCGTCGCGTGTCGCCGGTTTTGCCGCAATTGCGTTCGCGCTGGGAATCGGTGCTGCCGAGCGACCGGTGAGGCGGGATTCTGGTGGCGTCAGGTCGGGATTTCAGTGGTGTTGTCGGGTGAATTTCATATTTGACATAATCATAGTTATCGGCAATTCAGGTGTGGGTCCCAAGTTAAAATGTCCGCTTTTCGACCCATCATAGGCCGATCTGCCGACCAACCACCGCCGGGTTCCAGCCGCAGGCTGCGCACGATGCCGCGGCCGTTCAACCCATATTCATGACACGTCTCGCGCGTTCCGTACGACGTACTCGCGACCGTCTTCCTCGGCCAGGTTCACGTATTGCGCCAGCTTTCCGGATTCGATGTTCTTGAGCACCCACAACGCGGCGATCCGCTGATATTCGTGTCCAGTGTGCCACGCACGCTCCGCGAGCGCCTCGGCATGAGCGGACTTCAGTGCGCCCAACGCAAGCAAGGCACGTCGGCGCACGTATTCGTCCTCGTCGTCCACCAGGCGCAACAGCAGTGCCTCGGCCTCGGCGGCATGCGAACCCAGCCCGCCGAGTCGCGCGGCCAGCTGCCATTTGGCGTTCGGCTCCGACGCGTCGATCGAGGCGCGCGCGAGTGCCAGCAACGCGTCGGGTTGCGTCCAGAGCATGCTCGAAATGTGTTCCAGCGCGTGGTCGCGGGCAATCGCGTAAAGCAGATCGGCGCACGCGGTTGCGGTCCAGGCGGCCGGCGCAAGCGAGTCGACGACGGCAAGCGACGCGTCCCACAGCGCTTCCCAATCGCCGTACTCACATTCCCACTCGACACTTCGCTGGCGGACTGGGTATAGCGCCGCCCATTCCCTGAATTTTTCGACCTGTTCGTGCAGTGTGTTCAACGCGTGCATGGAAAGTGTATTGATTGCGGCCTGCGTCACGATGCGATGCATGCGGCGTGAAACTGCGCCATCAGGCGCGGAACGTTGCCCCTGCAGCCCCAAACCGGATGTATCGAGCCGCCCCGCTCGCGACTTTCGTCGCGTCTCGCGGCACCCGGCATGCCGCGCGACTCACATACCGTGCCGGCTGTTCGGGGGCGCTCGCGCGATCCTGCGCTCGTGCAGGTGCTGCGCCGGCCGAAGCAAGCGTCCGGGACAAGCGAATCGGCGTCGTCCGCCACTGGGCAATCCCTGGGCGATTCCGGGCCGTATCTACGGATGTGGGCAGGATTGTGCCAGTTTTGGTCGCGATCGGAGTGTCGGATTGCGCACCGAACATCCACGTGCGACCGCATGCCCTGCCCTGATTCTCTTGGGGAGGCGTTCGGTCAGGCGCGTTTTCGTATCCGGGAGTTTTCATGAAAAATAAAGCTATTGTGATAAGAAAAGTTATCCGGATATTTTCGATAAAAAACAGAAGTGCCCGACGCGTGACGAACGATCCGGTACACGACATTCCCAGCATTCCGCTGCGTAAACCGTCGAATTCACAACGATCGACGCGTGTCGCCGTGTGTGAAAGACGGCGCACCGGCGATCGCGTCGACGCACCTCCTCCAGCACCCTCGCCGCTGCCGCCGCCCTGCATTTGTTCCCGCGACGCAAGACTGTTGGTCCATGGTGGGTATTCGAACTCCGGCCCGCCGCGCCTAGAGTTGCGTCCATCGGATTCATCGATCCGGTCGGCGCTGAAGCCGAAAACCAGTCACCTGTCGAGGCATATCATGAGCACTTCCAAAGTCATCATCGTCACCGGCGCATCGCAAGGCATCGGCGCCGAAACGGTCAACGCATTCCGCGCCCAAGGCCATCGCGTGGTCGCGACGTCCCGTTCGATCGGGACGTCGGACGACCCCGATCTCGTCACCGTCGCGGGCGACATCGGCGACCCGGCCGTCGCGCGGCGCGTGGTCGACGCCGCCATCGAGCGCTTCGGCCGGGTCGACACGCTCGTCAACAACGCGGGCATCTTCATTGCGAAGCCGTTCACGCAATACACGGCGGACGACTATGCGGCCATCACCCGCGTGAACCTGGACGGTTTCTTCCACATCACGCAGCGCGCGATTGCGGCGATGCAGCGCAACGGAAACGGCGGCGGTCACGTGGTCAGCATCACGACGAGCCTCGTCGATCACGCGAACAGCAACGTGCCGTCGGTGCTCGCATCGCTGACGAAAGGCGGGATCAATGCGGCGACGAAGTCGCTCGCAATCGAATATGCGAAGGCCGGCATCCGCGTGAACGCGGTGTCGCCCGGCATCATCAAGTCGCCGATGCACGCGCCCGACACGCACGCGACGCTCGCATCGCTGCATCCGGTCGGCCGGATGGGCGAGATGAGCGACATCGTCGGCGCGATCCTGTATCTCGATTCGGCGCCGTTCGTCACCGGCGAGATTCTGCACGTGGACGGCGGCCAGAGCGCCGGGCACTGAGCGGCAACGTCGTGAACATGTGCCGGCGCGGAAGATGCGGGCGCCCCGATGCCGGCGCAGGCGTGGCGTCGGCGCCCCGCTCTGCCCGGTTGACGGCATGGCTGGCCGCGGCTAGCGAGCCCGCCTGCCGGGTGCCTGTTCGAGATGTTCGACGAGAAAGTCGACGAAGACGCGCACGCGCGACGAAAGATAGCGTGCATGCGGATACAGCAGCATGAACGGCCGCGATCGCCCGCCCTGCGCGGATAGCACCTCGGTGAGCGTGCCTTCCCGCAGATCCCGCTCGACGATGAAGCGATAGGTCTGGAACAGGCCCGCACCGCTGCGCGCGAGCGTGACGCCGGCGAGGACGTCGCCCGACGTGCCGTAGCCGCCCGTCGTCGCGACGTCGATTTCCGCCGATCCGTCGCTGAACAGCCATGGAATCGGCCGGCCGCTGCTCGGAAGCTCGAACTGGATGCATTCGTGCGCGTGCAGATCGTCGACCGTGCGCGGCACGCCGGCGCGCTTCAGATAGCCCGGCGTCGCGACGACGACGAGTTCGGCGTCCTCCAGCTTGCGTGCGACCAGACTCGAATCCGCTGGCGCGCGGCCGCGGATCGCAAGGTCGAAACCCTCCTCGGCGAAGTCGATGTTGCGGTTGCTGAGATGGGTTTCGACGCGTACGTCCGGGTATCGCTCGCGAAACGCGGGCAGCAGCGGCAGCACGCGATAGTGTCCGTATGGCGTCGGCATGCTGATGCGCAGCACGCCGGCCGGCGTTGCCTGCTGCCCCGTCGCTTCGCGCTCCGCGTCGACGAGCTGCGACAACGCATCACGGCATTGCTCGAAATAGCGCCGCCCGGAATCGGTGAGCCGGATCTGACGCGTCGTCCGGACGAACAGGCGTACGCCGAGACGCTCCTCGAGCCGCGCGACCGACCGGCTCACCGCGGCCGGCGTGACGCTCGCGGCCGTTGCGGCAAGCGTGAAGCTGCCGAGTTCGGCTGCCAGGCAGAACAGCTCGATGCTGCCGAGCAGGAGGTCATCGAATTTTCTCTGCATGGGGGCGGCTCCTGCTTCCTCGTGCCGCCTGGCGCGGCTGCAAGACGGCGAATCCGGCGTGCGGCCGCAACGAGGCACCGCGCTTCCGGCCCGCCAGCGCGCGTTGTTTCGCGGCGGGACGCTGAAGCACCGAGTGTGCATGAATCCCCGCCGGGAAACCAGCGTATCGGCGACACCGGTGGTACGCGTTCGCGCCGCGTTGCACCGCGGGCGATTCGTTACACCGCGTGTCGAGTCAATTGCGCGAACGATATTTACCGGCCCCGACCGCCTCACTAGAGTGACTGACAGAGGCCGTGGCGAGTCGCGCGTCCACACCGCGGCCAACTCATCAACGATCCCCGAAGGAGCATGCCATGACGATCGAACAGAAGCTGGCCGAACTCGACTTCACGCTACCCGAACCGCCGCAACCGCTCGGCAGCTATACGGCCGTCAGTGAGACCGGCAACCTGTTGTTCATTTCCGGGCAATTGCCGCTCGTCGACGGCAAGGTGGCCTATACGGGCCGCGTCGGCGAACAACTGGGCGTCGATGACGGTCGGCGCGCGGCGCAGATCGCGGCGCTGAACGTGCTCGCGCAAATCAGAAAGCACCTCGGCGGGTTCGACCGCCTGCATCACATCGTGCGTGTCGAGGGACACGTCGCGTCGGCCGACGGCTTCCACGGTCAACCGGCCGTGATCGACGGCGCTTCCGACCTGTTCGCCAAGGTGCTGGGCAACAAGGCCGGACATGCGCGCTCGGCCTTTTCCCACCGCCAGTTGCCGGCCGACGCGGCGGTGGTCCTGGTCGTGATCGCCGAAGTCCGCCCGGCATGACCGGGTTGCCGAAGGCTCGGGCGACCGCGATTCCGGCGCGGCCATCTGCCCTGCCATCGCTGAATCTTCCGGTCCGGGTCGTCTTTTCAATATAAGGGTTTGATCGCCCGCGAGCCTTGTCCGGCAAGGCTCGCCACGATCTCGATACATTGAAATACAAAATATCGCATGCGATTTAATCGAATCCGCTTGACGAGATCGACCATCTCAACCAAACTGCGTCGCATGCGATCGAATCGCATCAGAGAAAAACCTTCCTACCTGACGGAGTGAACGATGAGCAAGATCGAAAAAGTGCTGTACACGGGCAAGACGCATACGACTTCCGGCGGCCGCGACGGCGCGGCTCGCAGTTCCGACGGCCGCCTCGACATCCAGCTGTCGTCGCCGGGCAGCGCCGGGAACGGCACGAATCCGGAACAACTGTTCGCGGCCGGCTGGTCGGCCTGCTTCATCGGCGCGATGCAGCTCGCGGCGCGCGCGGCGAAGGTCACGCTGCCGGCCGATCTCGCGGTCGATGCCGAAGTGGATCTGGGCACGGGCGGCAACGCGTACTTCCTGCAGGCCCGCCTGAACGTGAGCGTGCCGGGACTCGATCGCGACGTCGCGCAGCACATCGTCGACACCGCACACCAGACCTGCCCGTATTCGAAGGCGACGCGCGGCAACATCGACGTCGAGATCCGCATCGTCTGAGCCATGCACCGGGCGGCCACGTGCTGCCCTCCTGAATGTCCTGCCATTTTCTTGTCGAGGTGAATGATGAAAACCCAACTGATCGCTGCCCTTCTCGTTGCCGTGTCCGCCGCCGTTGCCGCGCCGGTCTTTGCCAGTGACACCGTCGTGACGCGTGCACAAGTGCGTGCCGAACTCGTCCAGCTGCAGCAGGCCGGCTATGTGCCGGGCCGCGCGAACGATCCGCACTACCCGGACGACCTGCAGGTCGCGCTGACGCGTATCCACGCGAACGACACCGTCGCAGCCGATACGGCGACGTCCGGTTATGGCGCCGACGCCGCAGCCGTCACGCAATCGGGCAGCCGTCCCGTCACGCGCATCGCCGAGCGCTCGATCTACTTCGGCCATTGAACGAAGTCGCGATCGACGCCGATTGCCGGCGCGCGGCGTTCACATTCCGATTACTCTTTTCTGTCGAGGTAAATGATGAAGACCCAACTGATTGCAGCCCTGCTCGTCGCCGTGTCGGCTTCCGTTGCCGCACCGGCCTTCGCGACCGAAAGCACCGTGACGCGCGCGCAAGTGCGGGCGGAACTGGCCGCCCTCCAGCAGGCCGGCTATCTGCCGAATCGCCCGAACGATCCCAACTATCCGGACAACCTGCAGGCCGCGCTGAAGCGGGTGCGCGACAACGATGCAACGGCGGCCGACACCCGGACAGCCGGTTACGGCAACAACGCCGACGGTGCGACGCAATCCGGCAGTCGCATCGCGATTCGCACGGCCGAGCGCTCGATCTATTTCGGTCGTTGAGCGTCGCGACGAAATCGACGACACCGTCTGTCAAATAAAGCGCATGCGATGTAATCGCATGCGCTTTTTGTTTGTCCGCAACCGGCGCGGGCGATCGCGTCTATGCTGTGCGACGGGCGGCCTTCAATCAAGGAGCAGACGATGCTGGAACCGACGACGGAGCAGGAAGAAGGCGGATCGCATCCGCTCGACGATGCCGTATGGCGCGCGCTCACCGGGGAGCAGCATCGTTTCGCCCTCGGCGACGCGCTTGCGCGTCGATTTCCTCCTGCGCTCGCACCGTTTGCGGGCATGGCGGACCGCAGCCCGACCGCGTTCGACGCGTTGCACGGACTGATCGACGCGCATGGACCGGCGGCACTCGTCACGCCGGACGAGATCCCGACGCCGGCCGGTTTTTCCGTGGTCTGGCGGGCGATGCTTCATCAGATGGTCTGGCAGGGAACGCTCGACGGCGCGCCTGCTCTGGAGCATGTCCGGCTCACCGAAGCCGATGTGCCGGAGATGCTCGAACTGATCGCGGCGACGGAACCGGGCCCGTTCGGCCCGCGCACGGTCGAATTCGGCGGCTATATCGGTGTACGCCGGCAAGGCCGGCTGGTGGCGATGGCCGGTCAGCGGCTGAGGGCCGGCGGTCATGCGGAGATCAGCGCGGTGTGCGTGGATGCGGCTTTCCGGGGCCAAGGCCTCGCGGCCGGACTGATCCGGTCGTTGGTCGCGACCATCCGCGCGCGGGCGGAAACGCCGTTCCTGCACGTGCTCACGTCGAATCATGGCGCGATCGAGCGCTATCGCGCACTCGGCTTCGTGACGCGTCGCGACATGCATTTGCTTGTGCTGGGGCCCGAGGAAACCGGGACGGGCCAGCCGGAGCGCCAGCCGTAAGGACGGGTCGCGCCGGCAATCGCACCGCAGGCTCGACATCGAGCCTGCGTTTAATCGTCTATTCGTCGATCGAATTGATCAGGTTGCCGCGCAGCGTGACGATGGCCTTCTGCATCTTCGCGAATTCGTCGGGTTTCAGCCCGGTGGCTTCGACCAGATTCATGTCGAGCCCCTTCTCGCGCACGCGGCGGCCGCTTTTCGTCAGGCTCACGAGCACCTGGCGCTCGTCCGACGGATCGCGGTGCCGCTCCAGATAGCCCATCGCCTCGAGCTTCTTCAGGATCGGCGTCAGCGTGTTCGATTCGAGGAACAGTTTTTCGCCGAGTTGCCCGACCGTCTGGTTGCCCTCCTCCCACAGCGCGATGATCGTGATGTATTGCGTGTACGTGAGGCCGAGCTCTTCGAGGATTGGTTTGTATGCCTTGCCGAACGCGAGATTCGTCGAGTAGATCGCAAAACACAGGAACTCGGACAGCTTCGGTGCGGCGGGCGATTGTGTTTCGGTCGGTTTCATGGGCGTTCTCCAGCGACGGCGGTTCGTGTCGCAGATGGACGCATTATATATCGCGTGCGATCTTATCGGTAGCATGATTATCGTTTCCGATCAACATGACTCGACGCCCACGGCACCTGTTCCGGTTCAGTCTTGTCCGCCGTCGTTCCGACCCCGTCGGTCGCCGGTCCGCTGGCGGCTGACCGACAGCAGCGAACACTGCACCGGATGGGCGATTTCGGTCGCGAGGCCGCCGGCGGCGAACAGCAGGATCATCAGCCAGCGCTTCATGCGTCCTCCACGACGGAAAGGCTTGCGTCGTCGGCGACGGTCGCATCGAGCGCATAGGGATCGACACCGTCGAGGCAACCGAGATTGACGCGCCAGCACGCGGGATCCTTGCGCGTCTGATGAAACGGATAGATGCCGCAGCGGCTGCAGAAATAGTGACGGGCCGTGTGCGTGTTGAAGCGGTAGAGCGTCAGCGCGCCCTCGCCTTCGACGATCTTCAGGTCGGCCGCGGCGAACATCGGGCTCATCAGCGCGCCGCGACGGCGGCAGAGGCTGCAGTTGCAGCGGGTCGCCGGCGCGAGCGCGGTCCGGACTTCGAATTTCACGGCGCCGCAATGGCAGGATCCGTTGAACCATGTAGCAGACATGTCGTGCTCCTCAAGAGGTCATGTCCGCTTTATAACGGGCCTTCGCCGATGCGTTGTATCACGCTGTATCCACGCCGCGCGCGGATACAGGACGTTGCAATTTTGTCCCCGGCCATGCGCATGGCGGCTCATTCGCCGAGCACCGGCGCGCCGCATGTAACCGGGAAATCAGTCCAGCGCATGCTGTAACCGTGCGATGGCCGCCCGTGTCTCGCGCTCGAGCGTCGCGAACAGTTCGGCCGCCGGCAGCGACCGGGCGAGCGGCGCCGCCTGCCCGGCCCATTGCGCGCCGTAGCCGAACTCGCCGTTCGCCTTCGCGGCCGCATGCAGTGCCTTGCCGGCGTCGTATGCGATCGGATAGGCCGGCGTGGCCGGCGCGTGCGGATCGTCGCCGAGCGCGGTCAGCCGGTTCGCGATGCCGCGCGCGATCCGTCCGGAGACCGCGGTCGTCAATGTCGTGCGGCGCGCTGCGTCGCCGAGGATCGCACGGCGATAACCGTCGTCGATCGACGTTTCCGGGCACGCGACGAAGGCGGTGCCGAGCTGCGCGGCCTGCGCGCCGAGCGCCAGCGCGGCGGCGATGCCGTCGCCGTCCATGATGCCGCCGGCCGCGATCACCGGCAGCGCGCATTCGCGCACCAGCAGGCGCGTCAGCGCGAACGTGCCGAGCCGGTCGTCGTGCGCCGTCGAGTCGAATACGCCACGGTGCCCGCCGGCCTCGATGCCCTGCGCAACGATCGCGTCGATGCCGGCCGCGACGATCTGCCGGGCTTCGTCGGGATTCGTCGCGGACGCGAACAGCGTGATGCCCGCGCGCTTCAGCACGGCAATGGCCTCATCGGACGGCAACCCGAAATGAAAGCTGACGACCGCCGGTTTTTCTTCGATCAGCATCGCGAGCATCGCATCGTCCGCGACGAAGCTCGTGTAGATCTCCGACAACGACGCCGGCGGCGTCGCGCCGTGTTCGCGGAACGCGGGCGCGAGCCAGTCGAGCCACGCGCGTTCGACGGCAGCGTCGGCGTGGGCCGGCTGGTGGCAGAACAGATTGATGTTGAACGGCCGGTCGGTGAGCGCACGCGTGTCGCGGATCATCTTGCGCGCACCTTCGGCGTTCGTCGCGCCGACGCCGAGCGAGCCGAGCCCGCCCGCATTCGACACGGCGGCCGCCAGCGCGGGCGTGCTGACGCCGGCCATCGGCGCCTGGATGATCGGGGTGCGGATGCCGAGCGTGCGCAACAGCGTCCGGTTGTCAGTCGGTCGAGTCATGTCGTTGCCTCCTGCAACGTCCGGGATCGGAATGCTTCGGCCGGGTGCCGGCCGAAGCTGCCGGGTCGGATCCGGCACGCGGTATGCGGCATGTTCACGGCGCGACGCGCATCCGAACGGTGCGCGAACAGCCACCCGCAACTGCGCCCATGCTACGCCAGCCTGCCGCCCGCGGGCCAGCCCAACCTTGCTGCTATCGATTGCGTACCCGATAGGCGAGCCCCGCGCAGGCCGTCAGCAGCGCGGCCGTCACGAAGAACACCGAATGCAGGCCGAGCGCGACGCCGATCTGTCCGCCGATCACGGGGCCGATCACCTGCCCGCCGAACTGCGCGGATTGCAGGTAGCCGAGCATCTGGCCCGTCGCGCGCTCGTCGACGGACTGCCGGACCAGCTTGCCGATCGACGGCAGCAGCCCGGCGAGCGTCATCCCCATCAGCACGCGCAGTGCCGCGAGTTGCCACCAGTGCGAGACGAACGCCTGCGGCACCATTGCGAGCGCGGTCAGCAGCAGGCAGCCGACGATTACGTTCCAGCTGCCGATACGGTCGGCGAGCGCGCCGAGCCGCGCGGCGGTCAGCATGCTGCCTAATGCGGAACAGGCCATCACGACGCCGGCGACGCGCGCCAGATGACTGCCGTCGACGCCGAGCCCGCCGATATAGACCGTGATGATCGGCTCGATCGACATGTTCGCGAGCAGCACCATCATTGCCGTCACCAGGAGCGCGGCGACCGCCGCACGATCGGTGCGCCGTGTCGTAGCCTCGGTCGTCGCGCGGGCGTGTCGCGCCAGTGCGTCGGTGTCCGCGTGAAAGTCCTCCTTCACGACCAGGATCGTCAGCAGCGCGGCGACGGCGATCATCGCCCCACCCGCGAAAAACGTCCCGCGGATGCCGAGCCAGCCCGGCAGCAGGCCGCCGACGAGCGGCCCGACGAGGTTGCCCGCGAGCGCGCCGGTCGACAGGATGCCGAGCGCCCAGCCCGCACGCTCGCGCGGTGCCTGAGTGTCCACCATGACGGTCGATGCCGATGCATAGCCGCCGACGAGCCCGGCGACGAGCCTCAGTGCGACGAACTCCTGGACGTTGTGCGCAATACCGATCAGCGACATCACGACGGCCATTCCGAGCGCAGCGCGCACGAGCATGGGTTTGCGGCCGAAGCGATCCGCGAGACGGCCCCACAGTGGTGCTGTGACTGCGGTGCCGAGAAACGTTGCGCCGAACGCGACGCCGGACCATTCGATCACGGCCGATTGCGCATCGACGCCGAGCTGCCGCACGTAGAGCGGCAGGAACGGCAGCAGCATGCTCAGGCTGACGAGCGTCGTGAACGAGCCGAACACGCACACGGCGAGATTGCGCCGCCAGTAGCGTGCGTTGCGTTCGGCATAACTGGCGGCGGACCGGCCGGCGCGCACCGTATCGGGTGCCGGGAAGGTCGTGCTCATCGCGCCCTCGCCGTGGCGGCGACGTCGACCGCGAGCGCCAGCATCAGCGCGGCGGCCCCGACGGCGAACAACGTTTCGTATCGACCGCCGCTCGATGCGAACAGGTACGACAGGCCGTAGGCGGCCATCGCCTGCATGATCGCGAAGCTGGTCGTCGCACTGCGCCATGCGCGTTTCGCAACCGACGGATGATGCGCGAGCAGTTCATTCACGCGGCCGAGCGCGAGCGGGACGATGCCGGGTGTGAACGCGCCGACCAGCACGCTCGATACGATCAGCGAGGCGGGTCCCATCCCCAGCAGCGGCAGCACGACGGCGACGGCCTCGATCGCGAATGCAATGCGCAGTGCGCGACCGAATCCCGCCCGATCGGCGAGATGCCCGCACGCGAGCGGCCCGACGATCGCGCCGAGACCGTACAGCACCCAATACTGCGCGCCCGCGTCCACGCCCTTGTCGAGTCCGCGCGCAACGTAGTCGACGAGGAAGATCATGTGCGGGACCAGCCCGACCGCGTTGAGCCCGTATTCGACGTACAGCGCGCGCAGGCTGCCGGTCGGGAGGTTACGGGCGTGCGTGGCCGGCGACGCGACCGCCGCGGGCGACGCATCGTCCGTTGGCCAGCCGCGCCACGCCACGGCGGTCAGCAGCAGCGACACGATCGCGAGCCCGAGCCACGTCGCGGTGAGACCCTGCCGCAGCAGGATCGGCACGATCGTGCCCGACGCCGCGATGCCGAGACCGATTCCCGTAAAGATGCCGCCGCTCGCGAAACCGCGGCGCGCCGGCGGCACGTGCGTGAGGATCGCCGGCGCGGCGAGCACCATCAGGGCGCCCCCCGACAGGCCGGACGCGAAGCGCCACACGAAGAACCACAGGAACGACAGGGGCGCCGCGCACGCGACGAACGCAAGGGTCGCGAGCAGCATCATCGCGCGCAGCACGGCGGTCGAGCCGGCGCGGCGCGCGAGCGCGCCGGCGACCAGCGCACCGGCCAGATAGCCACCGAGGTTGGCCGCACCCAGATAGGCGGCCGTCGACGCGGGAAACCAGTGCGCGCCGATGATCGCGGGCAGCAGCGGCGTATACGCGAATCGCGCCAGACCGATGCCGATCAGGCTCGCACTGGCGCCGGACACCGTGCCGCGCCACACGTTGAACGCGGGGGCATGCTGCCGGTCGAGAAGCGCTTGTTGCATTGAAGGACCTCCATTCGCTGCGCGGACGCATGCGCGTCCGACGGTTGAAGGAAGTCTAGATTGAACCGGGCACCGGGAGAATCCATGCGCTGCGGAAGCCATTCTTCCGCAACCCGGTTCAATCTTCGTCGGTGATGGTGGCCAGCCGGGCGAAGTGCTCGCGCAATCTCGGCGCGGCGAAATCGACGAACGTCCGCACCTTCGGCACCGACAGCCGTCCGTAAGGCGTGACGAGGTGGATCGGCAGCGGCGCATGCTCGCTGTCGCGCAGCACGATTCGCAGCGCGCCGTCCCGAACCTGCTCGGCGACGTGATATGAGAAGAGGCGCGTGACGCCATGGCCGGCGAGCGCCGACGCGAGCGCGCCGCGGATCGTGTTGACGATGAACCGCGGCGCGAACTGGACCACCTGTGGCAGCGCCGACTGGCCGGACGGCGGGAAGCTCCATGAATCGAGCCCGAAGTGCGTCATCGAGATGATCCGGTGCCGTGCGAGATCGGCCGGCGCGGTGATCGGCGGATGCTCCGCCAGATAGTCGGGTGACGCGACGACGACGCGTCGCACCGCGCCCACTGGAATCGCGACAAGCGTCGAATCCGTCAGATGCGCGATGCGCAGCGCGACGTCGATTCCCTCGTCGATCAGGCTGACGGGGCGGTCGAGCAGTTGCAGCCGAATCGACACGGCCGGATGGCGGTCGATGAACTCGTCGATGAGCGCGCGCAGCACGTCCTCGCCCGCGGCGACCGGTGCCGTGATCGTCAGCAGGCCGCGCGGCGCCGAGCGTTCGTCGGCGATCAGCATGTCCGCTTCCTCGAGATCCGCGAGGATACGGCGGCACGCTGCGGCGTAGCGTTCACCGGCTTCGCTCAGGCGAATCGTCCGGGTGGTCCGGTACAGCAGCGCGGTGCCCGTGTGTTCCTCGAGAAACGCGATCGCGCGGCTGACTGCCGCCGGCGAGCGGCCGAGACGGCGGCTCGCGCCTGCGAGACTGCCCTCGTCCAGCGTGGCGACGAACACCTTCATCGCATCGATTCGGTCCATGGGTGTGAGTGGGCGCGAGTGGTCCTGTCATTGGCGGCGGGAACGCCAGCGAGCAGTCTACCGTACGCTTTCGGCGATGCCCGGTCGGCCTCGTCGTGCCGCTTCGTGAAATACTGCGGCCACGCGTCCTCCGGAACTCCGCGATGAGTGAAATGCCCGCCATGCCTTCGTTCTGTTGCCCGATCGTGCGTTTCGCACTGACGTGCGTCGTGGCGTTGCTGGTCGTCGCGCCGGCGACGGCCGCCTCGGCCACGGATGCCACGGATGCCACGCACTTGCCAGGCGGGTCGCCCGTACCGGCAGCGCGCACGCCGCAACACATCCTGTTCGTGGGCGACAGCCTCACGCACGGCCGTTACACGCCCGTGCGTTCGTACGGCGCGATGCGGTCCGGCCGCGAGGATATGGGCGGCACCGCGCGGGTCGTCGATGAAAACTTCGGGCAGACCGGGGCCCGCGCCGAACGCGAGCCGGGCCCGTGGGGCGGAATTCCGGGAATTTTCGCGCGCTTCGCCGCCGAAGCCGGACTCGACTACGAGGTTCATCTGGAAGCGATGTCGGCGACGAGTCTCGCGAAACATGACCGCGTCGCATCGGACGTGATCGAGCGGCCCACGTGGGATGTGGTGGTCCTGCAGGAACTGAGCGCGAAGCCGCTGCCGTTCGCGCTCACGCACAGCCGTGCCAGCGATCCGGCCGGTTTCCGTGCGAGCGTCGCGAAGCTGGCACGCGGCATTCGTGCGGCGGCGCCGCACGCGCGGGTCTATCTGTATGAAACCTGGCCACGCGCCGATCTCGCGAAAGCGCTGGCGGGCGAGCCGGACAGCGCCGGTTTTCACGCGCGGTACGTCGATCGTCTCGCCGACCTCGTCGCAGCGTATCGCGATGCATACGAAGGCGCGCGCCGCACCGATCCGTCGATCGCCGCCGTCGTGCCGGTCGGCCGCGCGTGGCAGCGTGCGTGGACGACCGGCATCGCCGATCCCGACCCGTATGCGCCGTCCGGCGCGCCACTGCTGTGGTACGGCATGCGCGCGCAGAACGACCCGCCGATCTCGCGGCCCGATTATCTGCATCCGGGCGTGCTGGGCGCTTATCTGAGCGCGCTCGTGCTGTTTCAGCAGATCGCCGGGGTCGACGTCCGTACGTTCGGCCCGCAGGAGCACGCTGCCGCGCAGCTCGGCATCGCGCCGGACATGGCGTCAAGGTTGCAGGCAGTTGCGTCGGATACGGTCCGCCAGGAACGCGCCGACGCCGGCTCTGCCCCCGCTGTCGATGCCGGTCGGACGGCGACAGCCGGATGCCCTGAGCCATGCGCGTCGCAATGAACGGCAATGCGGCGCGCACGGCGCATCACGTCGAGCGGTGGACGCATGACGAATGCGGAGGGCTGAGCCTGCCGCTCCACTCCGTTGCGTAGCGCCGCCGGTCCCGCCAATGCCGAACCGCTCCGCGCGGCATCGCGGCCCGCCGAACGCACGCAGCGTCACCCATGGTTTTCCCTGCCCTCGTACTTCCGCAGCGGCCTGACCTTCATCCGAAGCCCGCCCGGCGGGCGCTCCGCAGCCTTTCTGCGCAGGAAAGGATGCTTGAAGCATGCGCAATTATCGTGTCGCGCAAATTCGCCGACGATGTTTCGGACGATCGGTGCCACCCGTGCAGCCGGTCTTTCGCGGGCCTGGCGCGCACGCGCGCCGCGTCGCGCGGCCGGATCCGCAAGGCCGGCCGCGAACGGCCGGGCGTCGCGCCACGGCAAATCGATAATCAGGAGACACGATGAACAGCCAATCCCTCGACCTCGGCGGCACCGCGGGCGACCCCGCGTCCGCCGTACCGTCCGCGGCCCGGGCCGGCGCCGGTGCGACGGCCCTGCCCGCCCGTGGCGTCACGCTCGGCGAATTCATGGACGACCTGCCCGTCGGTGCGCTTCACCGCTTCGTCGTCTGGGTGATCGGCGTCGGGCTGTTCTTCGACATGTACGAGATCTTCCTCGTCAGCACGATCGGCTCCGCGTTGCAGAACGAATATGGGCTGAGCCGGCAAAGCGCCGATTTCAAGCTGCTGCTGGCCTCGGCATTCATCGGGATGTTCGTCGGCGCGATGTGTCTCGGCAGCCTTGCCGACCGCATCGGCCGGCGCAAGGCGTTCCTGTTGACGCTCGTCTGGTACAGCGCGTTTTCGCTGATCGGCGCGTTCTCCGTGAACGCCGACATGCTGGTCGCATGCCGGTTCCTGACGGGCATCGGCGTCGGCGCGATCTACCCGGTCGCCGACAGCTTCCTGTCGGAAATCCTGCCGAAGGACAAGCGTGGACGGTTCGCCGCTTGGGGCTATACGACTTCCTACGTCGCGGTGCCGCTGGTCGGCTTCCTCGCGCTGTGGCTGAATCCGCTGCATGTCTCGGGTGTGGCCGGCTGGCGCATCATCCTCGCGATCGGCAGCCTCGGCGCGGTCTACGTGCTGCTGGTCCAGCATCGGCTGCCGGAAAGCCCGCGCTGGCTGCTCGCGCAGGGCCGCGTCGCGGATGCGCATGCCGCGGCGCGGCGCTTCGCGGACAGCGCGGGCGTGCGCGTGCCCGAGCAGTTCGCGGCATCGGCCGAACCGCAGCGGCCGCTGGGCCTCGGCGAGCGCATCGCGCTGCTGCGCCGCCGGCCTTACGGCGCGCGCTACCTGATGCTCGCGGTATTCCACCTGTTCCAGGGCTTCGGCTATTACGGTTTCGGCACGCTCGCGGGCACGGTCGTCAAGAGCCGCGGGTTCGACGTCACGGACAGCACGCTGTTCATTGCCCTGTCGTTCATCGGTTATCCGATCGGCTCGCTGCTGTCCATTCCGCTGCTGAACTGGATCGAGCGCCGCACGCTCGTGATCGGGTCGATCCTGTCGATCGCCGCGTTCGGGCTGTGCTTCGCGTATTCGGGCAACACGGTGCTGATCGTCTGCTTCGGTTTCCTGACGACCTGCGCGTCGAACGTGTTCAGCAACGCGTATCACGTGTACCAGGCGGAGATCTTTCCGGCACGTGCGCGCTCGACCGCGATCGGCAGCACGTACGCGCTGTCGCGCATCGTCAGCGGCGCGCTGCCGTTCGTGCTGCTGCCGGTGCTGGCCGCGCATGGCGCCGGCGCGATGTTCGGCGTGATCTCGGTCGCGCTCGGCATCGTTGCCGTCACGCTGCGCGTGCTGGGGCCGCTGACCTCCCGGCGCAGCCACGACGACATCAACCCGGTATGACACGGCGACCGGCACGGGGCATGCGCATCCGTGCCCCGTGCATCGCGCGTGCGGCGCGCTGTTGAGCGGACTCAGCGTGCCGACATGAAATCGAACAGCTTCGCGATGTCGGTGGTCAGCACGGCGCCTGCCTTCACGCCGACCCACAACGTGCGCGTCGCCCACGCGTCGTCGAGCTTCACGACCCCGAGCCGCGCCGCGCGCTCGCCGGTCACCGCATCGCGCGGCAGCACGCCGATCCCGAGCCCGGCCTCGATCATCCGGCTCACACCGTCGAAATTCGACACCTGGATGCGCAGCTTCAGCGAGCGCTCGGCCGCGAACGCGGCGTCGGTCATGCGCGCGAGCAGCGAACTGCCGTCGCTCAGGCCGACGTAGTCTTCATCGAGCGTATCCGCGAAGCGAATGCTGTCGTGCGCGGCGAAGCGGTGCCCGCGCGGCACGAGCAGTACCAGTTCGTCGCGCCGGTACAGGCGGCGTTCGATGCCGGGCGCCGGCACGTTGTCCGCGAACACGCCGAGATCGGCCTTGCCGGCCGCGAGCGCGTCGACGATTTCGTGACTCAGCCGCTCCTCCAGACTGACCTTGATGCCCGGGTTGTCGGTGAGAAACGCGGCGAGATCGGCCGGCAGGAACTGGACGATGGCCGACGTATTGGTCCACACGTGAATGTGGCCGCGCACGCCCGCAACGTAGTCGCTCATCTCGTGCGCCATCCGGTTGACCTGCTCGATCACCTTCGCCGCATGGTCGAGCAGCGCGCGGCCCGCCGGCGTCAGCTCGACGCCGCGCGCATGCCGGACGAACAGCGCGCTGCCGGTCACGCTTTCGAGTTCGGCGATCCGCTTGCTGACCGCGGACAACGTCAGCTGGCCGTGTTCGGCCGCCTTGGTCAGGCTGCCGTGCTCGGCGACGAGCGCGAACACGCGCAGCGACTGCAGATCGAAATGAAGCGGGTTCACCATGATGAAGGTCCCGGGAAGCGCCGTGCGGGGCGCGCGTACCGCGCCAGGCAGGCCTGAAGCGATCATACGCCCGGCCACGCGCGGCGCGAAATCACAAGGAGACGCAACACGGCGCGGTCAGTGCGGCGCGATCGCCTGCAACGCAGCGAGCATCGCGCTCTCCGGTTTCGCGAGATCGTCGAGCACCGTGAAGTGCTGCATACCGGGCAGCCATGCGCGCGCGATCCGTTCGCCGGCCGCTTCGCAGGCGTCCGCGTATTCGTGCGCTTGGCGCACGAGCTCCGGCAGCTCGGCCGCGCCGACCGCGACGACGGTCGGTGCGCCCGGCCCGATGTGATGCAGCGGGCTGTATGCGGCGATTTCCTGCGCGGTGAGCTCCAGCTTGTCGTCGAGCACGCACAGCGAGATCGGTTCGAGATCGACGAGCGGGCTGATCGCGAGCGCCGACACGACGGCCGGATGCGCGCGATGCACTGCCGTCAGGTGGCCGCCGGCCGAGTGACCGCTCAGATGGATCGGTCGTCCCGCGGTGCCGATGCCGTCGGGGTCGGCGGCGAGATGGTCGAGCAATGCGCCGATCTCGCCGACGATGTCGGTCATCGATGCGGCCGGTGCGAGCGTGTATTCGGCGAGCACGACGTCGAAGCCGCGTGCGAGCGGCCCGGCGGCCGCATACGCGAAATCCTCTTTCGCGCAGTGCTGCCAGTAGCCGCCGTGAATGAACACGAACAGCGGCGCGTCGGCCACGCCGCACCGCAGCCAGTCGAAGCGCTGCGCCGGACGCGCACCGTAACGCAGGTCGCGCTGCCCGGGCGTCGCATCGTAAAGCGCCGCGCTGCGTGCCTGGCAGGACGCGAGCACCGCGGGAAAATCGGGAATGGCTCTCGTGTTCAGGTAGGCGGCGTCGAGCGCCGCGCGGTCCATGCCGCGATAGAGGATCGTCATTCGGGAAGCGCCTGGTCGGATTGCGGATGCGCGGGACGTTCGCGGTGCCCCGCCACGAAGGCGCCGGACGGGCCGACGCCGTTGCACCATTATGCGTAGCGCAACCCAGGCCGGCTATCCGGAATCGGCGGGGGCGGCATGCGCCTGTCCGCTTTCGGCGGAGGACTGTCGAGCAGCGCGCGCGTCGTGCCGGCGCATGCGCGAACGGGCGGACCGGCGCGACGGATCGGCACTCAGATCGGTTCGGATATCTCGATGAGGTTCAGGTCCGGGTCGCGCACGTACACCGACCGGATCTTCTGCGTCGCGCCGGTGCGCTCGACGGGCCCTTCGACGATCGGCCAGTCGACGCGGCGCAGATGCGCGATCACGTCGTCGAGCGGCACCGACGCGATGAAGCACAGGTCGAGCGCGCCGGGCACCGGCACGTGCGCTTTCGGCTCGAACTCCGCGCCGCGCACGTGCAGGTTGATTTTCTGGTTGCCGAAGCGGAATGCGAGCCGGCCCGCACCGAAGGTTTCGAGCTGCATCTGCAGCACTTCCGTGTAGAAATGCCTGGTCCGCTCCGGATCGACGCAGGTCAGCACGAGGTGGTCGAGGTGATCGATCAGTGCCATGTGGTTCGCTCCTGTTTCCACGCGTTCACGAGAAAGCCCGCTGCGCCGGCATGTCGCCGGTTTCGGCGCGCGGCGGCGGATGAAGGTCCGAGCGGCGGCCGGCCTTCAGGATCTGGCTCGGCACGTCATGCCCGATCAGCGCGGGCAGCCGCGCAGCCGCGGCGAGCACGGCCGCGAGGTCGATGCCCGTATCGTAGCCGTCGAGCGCGAGCATGTGGACCAATTCCTCGGTGCACGCATTGCCGGTCGCGCCCGGCGCGTACGGGCATCCGCCGAGCCCGCCGAGCGACGCGTCGAAGCGGTCGATACCGGCGTCGAGCGCGGCGAGCGTGTTGGCGAGCGCCATTCCGCGCGTGTTGTGAAAGTGCAGCGTGAGCTGCAGCGCGCCGAAGCGCTCGCGTGCGCGTCCGGCCAGCTCGCGCACCTGCGACGGGTATGCCATGCCGGTCGTGTCGCACAGCGTGACGCCGTGCACGCCGAGATCCGCGAAGCGCTGCATCCACGCGAGCACGGTTTCCGCGCGCACGTCGCCCTCCATCGGGCAGCCCATCGCGGTCGACAGCGACACGTTGATCGCGACGCCCGTGCCGCGCACCGCGTCGATCACGTCGCGCAGCTGCGCGAACGACTGCTCGCGGGTCATCCGCAGGTTCGCGCGGTTGTGGCTCTCGCTCATCGACATCACGAGGTTCACCTCGTCGACGCCGCACGACAGCGCGCGCTCCGCGCCGCGCACGTTCGGCACGAGCGCCGTGTAAACGACGCCCGGCGCGCGCACGATGCCGTGCATCACGGCCTCCGCGTCGCGCAGCGCGGGGATCGCCTTCGGCGACGTGAACGACGTGACCTCGATCTTCGCGTAGCCGCATGCGCTCAGCGCGTCGACGAGCGCGATCTTGTCGTCGGTATCGACGAACGCCGCTTCATTCTGGAAACCGTCGCGTGTCGCGACTTCGTGGATGTAGAGTCGTTGGGGAGGCTTGCTCATGTCGTCGTCCCGGAGGCTGGCTGGCCGGTTCAGATCACGCCGCGCGCGCGCCAGTCGTCGCGCGTCGCGGCATCGATGCCGATCGATTCGAGTACCGCGTCCGTATCGGCGCCGAGGGCGGGCGCCGGACGCTCGATGCGTCCCGGCGTCGCGCCGAGCTTCGGCACGATGCCCGGCACGAGCACGGGCGTGCCGTCGGGCAGCGCGGCGTCGACGATCATGTCGCGCGCGCGGTAATGCGGATCGGCCGCGATGTCCGCGACGTCGTAGATGCGCCCGGACGGGATACGCGCGTCGTTCAGCGCGGCGAGCACGTCGTCGAGATCGTGTCGCGCGCTCCATTCGCCGATCGCCGCGTCGATGCGCGCGACCTGCGCGACGCGTCCGTCGTTGTGCGCGAGCGCCGGATCGTGGCCGAGATCGGGGCGCCCGATCAGTTCCATCAACCGTCGGAAGATGCTGTCGCCGTTGCCGGCGATCAGCGCGTACTTGCCGTCGCGGCAACGGTACGCGTTGGTCGGTGCGATGCCGGGCAGGCTGCTGCCGGCCGCCTCGCGCACCGCGCCGAACGCCGCGTATTCGGGCAACAGGCTTTCCATCATGTTGAACACCGATTCGTACAGCGCGACGTCGACGACCTGCCCTCGGCCGCCCTGCTGCTCGCGATGGCGCAGCGCGAGCAGGACGCCGATCACGCCGTGCAGTGCCGACAGCGAATCACCGAGCGACACGCCGACACGCACCGGCGTGCGGCCGGGCTCGCCGGTCAGGTGCCGCAGGCCGCCCATCGCCTCGGCGATCACGCCGAAGCCGGGGCGGTCGCGATACGGGCCGGTCTGACCGAAGCCCGATACGCGCAGCATCACGAGCCCCGGGTTGATCGCGGACAGCGTCTCCCAGCCGAGCCCCCAGCCTTCGAGCGTGCCGGGCCGGAAATTCTCGATCAGCACGTCGGTCTCGGCGACGAGGCGACGCACGACGTCCTGCCCTTCCGGCGTGCGCAGGTCGAGCGCGAGCGAGGTCTTGTTGCGCGACTGCGCGGCCCACCAGACCGACGTGCCGTCGTGCAGCAGCCGCCATTTGCGCAGCGGATCGCCGACGCCGGGCGGCTCCACCTTGATCACGTCCGCGCCGAATTCGGCGAGCATCCGGCCCGCGAACGGCCCGGCGATCAGTTGGCCGAGTTCCAGCACGCGGATACCGTCCAGGGGGCGCGTCATGGCTGTCTCCGAAGAAATCGCGTTGTCGATGACGGCGATCATGACGACGTTCGCATTCGGCGAAAATCGGTCGATGCTCAACCAGCCTTTCCCGAACGGAAAGGCACGCATGACGGCGAGCCGCGGCACGTCGTGACGATGGATCGAGCGGGGGACAGACGTGACGACGCGTTGCGGACAGGACGCCGCGGCGGAATCGGAGAATCGGGGAAGCGGGGTTTCAGGCGGTGCGCGGCGGGCACCGGCATGCGCGGGTGCGCGATGCGCACCGCCGACGCGTGTCGGCCATCGGCCGCGCGTCGGCGGGAATCAGCGGCGCTGCGTCAACGCGGGACGAGGCTCAGTAAGCGGACATCTCGACGCAAGGATCGACCTTGGACGGCGAGCAGATGACCGAATACTTGGCGCTTTCGCGCATCAGCGCCTCGCCTTCGTGCAGCGCGATCTTGATCTCGGGGTGACGCTCGTACGCGAGGAATGCGGAGCAGAAGACCGCGGACATCACGACCAGGGAAAACACGAATTTTTCAAGGGATTGGAAACGTTCGGGCATGGTTCGACCTTTCTTCTAGCCCGGGATTATATCTCGAATTAAGGGTTTTCCCTATATGTCGACCCGCATACCGAGGATGGCTTCGACCGATGGCAGGCGGTGTTTGCGCCCTTTTTCACCGTGACACAGGGTTCGAGCATCGGACAAGACGAAGGGACTGGTTGCCTTCAACGGAAGGCAGGCGATGGTTCGGCACGCATCGTCCGCACGGCATTTCGGCGGGAGCGGCGACGAAGCCCGTCGCCGGCGCGTCATTGCGGTGCCGATGCACCGCTGGCCGCGTTGCCCGGCCATGCCTGGCCGATCTTGTCGATCAGCGACTTGGCGGCGCCGGTCGCGATGGCGGCGTCGACGCCCGAGGTCTGCCACGAACCGTCGGCGGCCTGCACGAAGGTCAGGTTCGCACGCGACGGCGTGTAATTGCTGTTGCGCCACGTGATCACGACGTCGCACGCGTAGGTGCGTTCGCCGGTCTTCCTGCAGTCGCCGTCGGGCTTCGCCGAGATCACGTCGGCCGATACGGGCAGCGGCTGGCCGAACAGCGCGTTCAGGCCGCCGTGGTTTTCCGCTTCGAGCGCGCGGCGCACCGCGGCATCGACGTCGCTCGACCCGGGGCCGTCATGGAGCAGGTGGCAGGCGGCGAGCAGCGTGGCGGCACAGCCGAGCGTCAGCAGCGTGGGAAACTTCATGGAACTCCGCGAATCGGGTGAACGTCGGGCGGCATGCGGCGATGGCCGTTTAAGCATCGCCGAGCCGGTATGCCGCGTAGTCTGCAACGTCCGCGCGTGGTTCGCGGTATCCATTTGTAACCAATTGCACGGACGGCAGGAACGGCGCGAGCGCCCCGCTGCCCCGCCGCCTTCGTGCGCGGCTACTGCCGCTCCTGCTTCACGCGACTCACGAGCTGCGTCGGGCTCACGAACTGCAGCGCGATCACGACCCACACGAGCGTGATGGCCATGTAGATCATCGCCATCGCGTCGATCGACTGCGGTGCGCGCACGCCGGTCGAGAACACCGCGTAATACAGCGCGACGACGAGCGTCTGCGTGCTCGGGCCCGCGGTGAAGAAGGTCAGCTCGAACATCCCGATCGTGCGCACCAGCACGAGCAGCCCGGCCGCGAGCATGCCGGGCACCAGCAGCGGCAGCAGCACGTAGCGGAAATAGCGCCACGTGTTCGCGCCGAAGATGCGCGCGGCGGCTTCGAGATTCGGATCGATCTGCTCGATGAACGGCGTCATCACGAGGATCACGAACGGCAGCGCCGGCACGAGGTTCGCGAGGATCACGCCGGGCAGCGTGCCGGCGAGCCCGACCTTGTACATCACGGTCGCCATCGGGATTCCGTACGTGACGGGCGGCACCATCAGCGGCAGCAGGAACACCAGCAGCGCGAAGCGCTTGCCGCGGAACTGCACGCGCGCGAGCGCGTAGGCGGCCGGCACGCCGAGCGCGACCGACAGCAGCACGACCGCGCCGACGACTTCGACGGTCACCCACAGCACGCTGGCGAGCTGGAAGTCCTCCCACGCCTTCGCATACCAGTGCAGCGTGAAGCCCTGCGGCAGCGGCGTGCCGAACCAGCGCGTCGCGACCGAGTTCACCGCGACGGTCGCGATCAGCAGCATCACGTTCAGCAGGAAGAACGCCATCAGCCCCCACACGAGCGCCTTCCACGCGCGGCCGGCGAGGCTGTCGCGCAGTTTCCGCGGCTTCATCGCGTTGACGGGCTGCGCGCCGGGCGAGCTGTGCTTCGGCGGCCATGCCGGCGCCGCATGATTGTCGGTCGCCATCAGCCCTTGCCTCCCGTAACCGGACCGGTATAGAAGAAGCGGCGCGCGCCGAGCATCGACGCGACCACCAGCAACTGCACGAAGCCCATCACGATCGCGATCGCCGATGCGAGCGAATAGTCGTAGCTCTCAAACGCGGCTTCGGCGGCCGCGATCGAGATCACGCGCGTCGGCCCGGCCGGCGCGCCGAGCAGCACGGCCGACGGGAACACCGAGAACGCCTGCACGAACGACAGACATGCGGCCATCGTGAGCCCCGGCACGAGCAGCGGCAGGTAGATCCGCCGGAACTGCTGCCACGGGTTCGCGCCGAGCGTCGCCGCGGCGCGCGCGAGCGTCGGGTCGATGCCGCTGATGTACGACAGCATCAGCAGGAACGCGAACGGAAAACCCGACACGATCAGCGACAGCAGCACGCCCCAATAATTGTGCGTGAGGCGCACTTCGTCCGTGTACAGGTGCAGCCCCTGCAGCGCCTGCGGAAACCAGCCGTTCGGTCCGAAATACGTGAGCATCCCGTCGGCGACGAGCACCGTGCCGAGCGTGACGGGAATCACGAGCAGCGTCGTGACGAACTTCTGGTACGGCGAGTTGCGGCGCAGCGCGAACGCGACGGGCACCGAGATGCCGACGTTGATCAGCGTCGCCGGCACCGCGAGCTTCAGCGTGACGAGCACGGTCGGCCACATCGCGGTGTCGGTGAAGAACTGCACGTAGTTCGCGAGCGTGCCGCCGCCGTTCATTGGCTGGAACGACAGGACCAGGCCGTAAGCGAACGGATAGATGAACAGCGCGACGATGAACGCGAGCGCCGGCGTGACGAGCCACGCCTTCGCGTCGCGCGGCGCGCCGCCGGTCGCGAGCGTGCTCATGCGGCCTCCGGGCGGCGCGCGGCCGCGCACGCGGCGCGGCGGCCGTTCATTGCGCATCTCCCGCATAGACGAGCGTGCGCGCCGGCGCGACGCGCAGCCGCAACCGCTCGCCCTCCGCGAATTCGCCGGCGACCCGCGCCCAGATCGGGCCGAACGGCGTGATCGCGCGGATGAGTGAGTCGCGGCCGCCGTATTCGACCGTTTCGACGGTCGCATCGAATGCGTTGTCGGCCCCTTCTTCCGCCCGCTCGATGTCGTCGGGGCGCAGCGCGACCACGACGTCCTTGCCGTCGAAACCGGCCATCGGCACGCCCGCGATCCGCACGCCCGCCGCGGCGACGTTCACGTGGTCGCCGGCCATCCCTTCGAGCGTGAACGGCAGCACGTTGCGATAGCCCATGAAGCGTGCGACGTGCAGGTTGTGCGGGCGCGTGTACACGTCTCTCGGCGACGCGACCTGCTGCACGACGCCCTCCTTCATCACGACGATCCGGTCGGCCATCGACAGCGCCTCGTCCTGGTCGTGCGTCACGTAGATCGTCGCGCGTTCGAGCTGCGTGTGGATGCGGCGGATCTCGGCACGCATCTCGATGCGCAGTTTCGTGTCGAGGTTCGACAGCGGCTCGTCCATCAGCACGAGCGGCGGCTCGATGACGATCGCGCGCGCGATCGCGACGCGCTGCTGCTGCCCGCCCGACAGCTGCCCGGGCAGCTTGCCCTCGTGGCCGACGAGCTGCACGAGTTCGAGCGCCTGCTGCGCGCGCCGCCGCGTTTCCTGCTTCGGCACGCCGCGCATCTTCAGCCCGAAGCCGACGTTTTCGAGCACCGACATGTGCGGAAACAGCGCGTAGTTCTGGAACACCATGCCGAAGCCGCGGCGCTCGGGCGGCAATACGTCGATGCGCGTGTCGTCGAGCCAGATGCCGCCGCTCGTGAGCGGCTGCAGCCCGGCGATGCAGTTCAGTGCGGTCGACTTGCCGCAGCCCGACGGGCCGAGCAGCGCGATGAACTCACCGCGCCGGATGTCGAGATCGAGCCCGTTCAGTGCGGCGACCTGCGCGCCCTCCGCATTGGTGAAGCTGCGGCACACGCCGTCGAGCCGCAACCGTTCGAAACTGTGCTTCATTACGCGAACTCCGTCGGCGCGGGCGCCGCGGCGCCCGCGGGTTCATGCGTCATTTCGACTTCTGCGAACCGATCTCGCGGTCCCACTTTTGGAACGCGGCAACCATCGCCTGCGCGTTGAGCGGCTGCACGTGCGGACGATCCGCGAGCAGCTTCGCGTACTCGGGGCGGCCGAACTTCCTGATCACCTCCTGGCTGTGCGCGGGCGCCATCTCGAGCGTCACGCCCTTCACCGCCGGGCCCGGATAGAAGTAGCCGTCGTCGTAGGTCATCGCCTGCTGCGCCGGTTCGAGCAGGAAGTTCATCAGCTTGAACAGCACATCGAGCTTGTCCTTCGCGACGCCCTTCGGAATCACCATGAAGTGCGCGTCGTTGACCCAGGTCATGTTGTCGAATGCCTGGACCCGGAAGTCGGCCGGCACGATGCCGAGCGCGCGCGGATTGAGGTCCCAGCCGGTCACGGTCACCGTCATGTCGCGCGTGCCTTCGCCGAGCTCCTTCATCACGGCCGACGTGCCGCCCGGGTAGTACGGCACGCAGTCGTTGAGCTGCTTCAGGAACGCCCAGGTCTTGTCCCAGCCGTTGATCGGGTCTT
This sequence comes from Burkholderia sp. RF2-non_BP3, assembly GCF_001522185.1. Taxonomy (NCBI): domain Bacteria; kingdom Pseudomonadati; phylum Pseudomonadota; class Betaproteobacteria; order Burkholderiales; family Burkholderiaceae; genus Burkholderia; species Burkholderia sp. RF2-non_BP3. The sequence continues at coordinate 84,501 of NZ_LOSU01000036.1, forward strand.
GCGGGTTCTTGTCGCCGAGCACGTACGGCAGCCCCATCAGGAAGGTGCGGCCGGGGCCCGAGTTCGCCGGGCGTGCGTAGATCAGCTTGTTCGGATGCGCCTTGCACCACGCGAGCAACTGCTCGGGCGTCTTCGGCGGATCGCTGACCTTCGCCGGGTTGTATTCGAGCAGCGGGCCGGCCGGCATGTAGGTCACTTCGAGACCGAAGCCTTGCGCGAGATCCTGCATCTTGCGCGGGCCGGGCGCGTATTTGTCGAGCACGCCGGGGAACGCGCCCGCGCTGTCGGGCAGCAGCTTCAGCCACAGGTTCTGCTCGATGCCGGCGGCCAGCGCGTCGGTGCCCGTCAGCACGAGGTCGATGTCGGCCCGTCCCGCGGCCTGCATCGCCTTGATCTTGCCCGGCAACTGCGGCGCGGGCGCGTTCGTGAACGTGACGTTCGAGACGAGATTCGGGTTCTTTTCCTTGAACGCCTCGATGGCCTTCTGCGTGAGCTGCAGGTTGCCCGCGACGTCGACGACATTCAGCGACACGGGAGCCGCGACGGCGGCCGCGGCCGACAGCGTCAGGCCCAGCGCCAGGGCGATCCGGCGGACACGGCGCGCGATCGTGGTGGTGTTCATGTCTCCTCGCTTCGGTCGGTGGATGGGACCGTTCTTTCGGGAAATCATGACGGCGTTATACGATGTCGGTCAACAAAAAACCGACCCGCGCGGGGCGGGAATTTCCCTAACAAAAACCTTCCGTTTGTCGAGGATGTGCTTCTTGGCCATTGCGACGGATACGTCGCATGTTAGGACGTCGTATATCAACGGACGCCGAACCGGAATCGGTTCGGACGGACGCGCCGGCATGAAAAGCGTGCGCGGCGCGTTGCGGACGGCGCTCAGGCCGCACGGAGCGCGATCACCTCCCCGATCAATCGCTCCGCATCCTGCCATTCGCCGAAACCCGAAGCCGGGTTCAGGTGTCCGACTTCGCCGAGATCGACGAGCCGGCTGCCCCACCCGGCCGCCAGCGCCTGCGTGCGTTCGAATCGCGCTAGCGGATCGTTGCGGCTCGCGGCCACGATGCTCGGAAACGGCAGCGGCCGGGTCGGCACCGGCGTCCAGCCGTGCGCGTCGAGCGCATCCGGTGTCGGATAGCCTGCGGGCATCGGCGTATCGAGATCGGCCGGTGCGGCGAGCAGCGCGCCGTCGATGGCACGCGTGGCCTGCAGCGCCCAATGCACGGTGATCATCACACCCGCGCTGTGCGCGACGAGGATCACGGGGCCGTCGATCGCGGCCAGCGCCGCATCGAGCGCCGCGACGCGCGCGGCCCGGCTCAGCTTGTCGGCTTCGAGCGGCGCGACGGCGCGAGCGTTCGGCAGGCGCCGTTGCAGATGCGTCTGCCAGTGATCTTCGACGTGATCGCGCAAGCCGGGCACGATCAGGATGGTGGGCGCGGTCGCCAGGGTCATGCTGCCTCCGGGAGGGTTCGGTTCAGGAAAGATGTGACGCGCGTCGTTCGCGTTCGACGCGCGCGAGATCGGCCGCGTAGCTCGCGCGTCCGATCGCGAACAGCGCGGCGGCCGCGAGCGGCACGGCGGGAATCCATTGAAGTGCGCCGACGAGGCCGGCGCGATCGGCGACCCACCCCGTCAGCAGCGGGCCCGGCGCCATGCCGAGCAGGTTGTTGGCGAGCGTGAGCGTGGCGAACGCCGATGCGTGGATCGCGGCCGGCGTGAGGTTCGCGACCATCGCGCCCGATGCGCCCGACGCGCCCGCGCCGACCAGCATGCCCGCGCAGATCAACGCGAGTTGCAGCGGCCCGGGCGGCAGCCGGAACGCGATCGCGAGGCACACGCCCGTCAGCACGCAATACGCGATCGCGGTCAGCCATTTGCGCGAGCCGTCGGCGCGTCCGACGCGGTCGGTGACGATCCCGCAGCCGACCATCCCGACGCCCGACAGCAGCACGAAGCCGGCCGCAAGCACGGCGGCACGGTCCGGCGCCATCGCGTAATAGCGGTTCAGGTAGCTCGGCAGCCAGGCGAACAGCGCGCCGGGCACGAACAGGTGCAGCCCGCTGCCGACATACGCGCAGATCACCGAACGGGATGCGAACAGCCCCGACATCAGCGCGCGCACGCTGCCGCGCAGGTCGCGCGGCGCATCGGCATGGGGCCGGCACGGTTCGACGCGGCATGCCGCGAGCCGCCGTTCGGTGACGATGCCGCGGTACGCGACGAGCAGCACGATGCCGAGCGCGGCCATCACGCCGAACGACCAGCGCCAGCCGAGATGCGCGCCGACGAGACCGCCGAGCGCCATCCCGAACACGGAGCCGAACGCGCCGCCGGCCATGAACGCGCCGGTCAGCGTCGCGCGCAGGCGCGCCGGAAAGATGCTGAGGATCAGCGCGACGCCGACGCTGCCGTACGCGGCTTCGCCGAGGCCGACGAGCCCGCGCGCCACGAGCATTTCGGCGTAGTTGGTCGACAGCGCGCAGCCGAGCGTCGCGACGCTCCACAGCGCGGCCATCAGCACGATGCTGCGCACGCGGCCGAAGCGGTCGGCGAGCACCGACAGCGGAAACGTCAGCAGCCCGACGAGCAGCGCGACGACGCCGGACAGCGAGCCGAGCTGCGTGTCCGACAGCCCCCACGCGTGCTTGAGCAGCGGAAACACGGCATTGAGCACCTGCCGCGACATGTAGTCCGACAGCAGCAGGCCGACGGTCAGCCCGAACACGAGCCAGGCATAGGCCGGCGCGCGCCGCCCGGTGGCCGCCACGTCCTGCAGCGACGGCTCGACGTGATGAATCAGCATGCGTGTCTCCTCCGGCGCCGGTGCGGCAATGCGCCGGCGCGGCTTGCGCGGCCCCGCTCCGTTCGTCGGAGCTTGCCTCGCGCACCGCGCGAGGGTGGGTGCCGCGCCACATCGATCGGCGGGCGGCGCGGGCGCGCCGCCCGGATGCGCGGTGCGTCAGGCCGCGCGCAGCGGCACGCTCAGCTGGCCGGGCCGGCGGTTCGGCACCATCCCGAGCTGCGCGAGCGTCTCGTCGACGCCGTCGTACTGCACGCCGATCCGGTAGATCGCCTTCGCCTCCTTGCCGGTCGCGATATCGCGGCCGAGTTCGCGCGCGATCCGCACGCACTGCTCGACCTGCTGCACCGACGTCATCCGGTTGCCCTTCTGGTCGATGATCGTGTCCTCGATCCCGCAGCGCGGATGCAGCCCGAGCGCCATCGCGACGGTGTTGATCGGCAGCACGTTCTTCATCAGCGATTCGAGCGTGATGCACGCGCCGTCCGGGCAGCGCCGCACGAATTCCATGAAGTTGTACGGATTCGGGCCGTCGAAGCCGCCGCCGATGCCGACCCACGTGACGTTCAGCGGGCCGCGATAGACGCCGCGGCGGATGATCCGCTCGAGCGTCTCGAGCGCGTGCATGCCGGTGAGCTGGAAATGCGGCTGGATGCCGGCCGCCTGCAGCCGGCGCAGATGCTCGTCGACCCAGCCGGGGCCGGCCGGCACGGTCATCTCGCGGTATGCGTCCCACAGCGCCGCCTCGTTCAGCGACGTGCCGGCGATGTCCTTGCGGTTCATCAGCTCGGTGATGTTCATCTGCACGGTGTTGATCGCGACCGTCACCTGGTCGGGCTTCGGCGTCAGCTCGGCGAGCATGTGGCGCGTGTCGTCGGACAGCCATTTCGCTTCCGCGCCGTCACCTTCCGGCGCGAACGAGATCGAGCCGCCGACCTGCAGGATCATGTCGGGCACCGCCTCGCGCAACCGGCCGAGCAGCTCGTTGAATTTCGACAGCCGCTTGCTGCCCTTGCCGTCGAGCTCGCGCACGTGCAGGTGCAGCACCGTCGCGCCCGCGTTGTAGCAGTCGACGGCCTTCTGCACGTGCTCATCCATCGTCACCGGAATGTCTTCCGGGAAATCCGCGGGCATCCATTCGGGGCCGTACGGCGCGACCGTGATGACTACCTTATCCTGGTTTTCCGGGTGCAGCGAATCGTCGAGAAATTGCATGTCGTCCTCCAGATGGAATCGTTGTGTTCGGGGCGTACGGGCGTGCGTGTCCCGTCGCGCCGGGCGGCAGGCCCGGCGTGTTGCATGGGGTTTCAGGAACCGGTTAAGGCGCGGGCGCGTTCAGATCAGAACGGCACGTCGCCGACGATGCCCGCGCGCTCCATCTTGCGCACGCAGGGCGGGTAGTCCATCACCGCGTAATGCTGCGTGGCGCGGTTGTCCCAGATCGCGACGCTGTTCTTCCTCCAGCGCCAGCGCACCTGGTATTCGGGGATATACGCCTGGCTGATCAGGTATTGCAGCAACTGGCCGGCGCCGGGGTTCGCGTCCTGCCCGTAGCGCACGCGCCCGGGCGTGTGGAAGTTCGTGAAGTGCGTCGTGAACGCGTTCACGTACAGCACCTTCTCGCCCGTTTCGGGATGCGTGCGCACGACCGGATGCTCGGCGTCCGGATACTGCGCCTTCAGCGCGAGACGCTTGTCGATCGGCATCGCCGCGCCGAAGCTCGCCTCGATGCTGTGACGCGCGCGCAAGTCCGCGATCTGCTGCTTCACGTGTTCCGGCAGATGCTCGTACGCGAGCACCATGTTCGCCCACATCGTGTCGCCGCCAACCGGCGGACCGTCGATGCAGCGCAGCACGCAGCCGAACGGCGGCGCCACGCGCCAGCTCGCATCGCTGTGCCACGCATTCTCGTAGCGGTCGTTCGGCTGGTCGGGCGACTTGTAGATCCGCACGAGCCCCGGGTGCTCGGGGTCGCTGCCGGCGACCGGATGATCCTCGAGCTCGCCGAAGCGGCGCGCGAACGCGACGTGCTCGGCGCGCGTGATGTCCTGGTCGCGCAGGAACAGCACGCGATGACGCAGCAGCTGCGCGCGGATCTCGGCGAACAGGCCGTCGTCGTGCACGGCGTCGGCGAGGCTCACGTCCAGCAACTCCGCGCCGATCGCACAGGTCAGGGGTTCGACTCGCATGCGCGTCTCCTCAGACGATGAATACCGACGAGCCGGTCGTCTTGCGCGATTCCAGGTCGCGGTGCGCCTGCGCCGCGTCCTGCAGCGCATAACGCTGGTTGATCTCGATCCGGATGCGGCCGGCCGCGACGTGCGCGAACAGTTCGCCGGCCAGGTCGTTCTTCTCGGCCGGATCGGCGATGTAGTCGGCCAGCGCCGGGCGCGTCAGGTACAGCGAACCCTTCATCGCGAGGCGCTGCGGGTCGAACGGCGGGATCGGGCCCGACGCCGTGCCGACGCAGACTATCAGCCCGCGCCGCTTCAGCGAATCGAGCGAGCCTTCGAAGGTGTCCTTGCCGACGCTGTCGAACACGACGTCGACGCCGACGCCGTCCGTCAGTTCGCGCACGCGTTTCGCGACGTCCTCGCGGCTGTAGTCGATCGTGTGGTCGCAGCCGTGTGCGCGGGCGACCGCGGCCTTGTGTTCGCTCGACACGGTGCCGATCACGGTGAGCCCGAGCAGCTTCGCCCATTGCGACACGATCAGCCCGACGCCGCCCGCGGCCGCATGCAGCAGGATCGTGTCGCCCGGCGCGAACGCGTGGATGCGGCGCAGCAGGTAGGCCGAGGTCAGCCCGCGCATCGTCATCGCCGCGGCCGTTTCGCATGCGATGCCGGCGGGCAGCTTCACGAGCGGCGCGGCCGGAATCAGCCGTTCGGTGCTGTACGCGCCGAGCGTGTTGAGGAAGCCGGTGTAGGTCACGCGATCGCCGACGGCGACGTTCGTCACGCCGGGGCCGACGGCCTCGACCACGCCGGCCGCCTCGACGCCGATGCCCGCCGGCAGCGGAACCGGATACAGGCCGCTGCGGAAGTACGTGTCGGCGAAATTCAGGCCGACGGCCTCGTGCCGCAGGCGAACCTGCCCGGGGCCCGGCTCGCCGACTTCGACCGCTTCCCAGCGCAGCACGTCGGGGCCGCCGGTTTCGTGGAATCGCACTGCATGTGCCATCGTGTTCTCCGTAAGTATTCAGTCGGATGCGCGTCACGCATCGTCGGGTTCGTCCGCGCCCGGCGTCGTCGCGGCTGTGCCGCTCGCCGGGGGCGCGTCTAGTTCGTTCCAGTCTGCGTCGCCCAGATAGCGCCGCGCGGCCGGGAAAATCACGCCTTCGATGCGCCCCATCTGCTCGAACGCGCCGCGCGCATAGTCGGCGAGCGCCGCATCGAACGCGGCCGACGGCAATCCGTCGGCGGCGAGCCGCGCCAGCGCGTCGAGCGCGTGCGCATCGCGGCGCCGCTGGCGGTCGAGCTCGTCGAGTTCGGCCGCGGTGCTCTCCGCCCGCATGCGCAATGCCGCGAACAAGCGTGCTTCGGCGGACGCGCCGAAGCGTGCGTTCTGCAGCGCCGCGAGCGATGCCAGCGCCGCCGGCGTGCCGCCCGCGTCGCCGGCCGGCCGCGTTGCCGCGTCCGGGGCGTCGCTCGCCATCGTCAGCGCCCGCAGCTGCTCGCCGAGCGCACGATGCGCCGCGAGACAGCGGGCCATCACGCGCGCCTCGGCCGGCGCACGCCGTGCCGGGCACACGAGCACCGGCACGCCGCTCGTCGCCAGCAGCACCCGCCGTTGCGCGGTCGCGGCAGCATCGGCATCGTGCGGCAGCGCCGCGACGGCGATCAGGTCGCAGCCGAGCTCGCCGGCGAGCGTGGCCGGCGAGGTGTCGCCTGCCCCCGGACGGCCGGCCCCCGGATGGCCGGCCCCCGCGATCGCATAGGACAGGCCCTGCGCCCGTGCGGCGGCTTCCACTTTCGCACCGTGTTCCGGCATCCGCGCTCCGGATAAACGCGAGTCCGGCGCGGCGGCGGACAGCACGAACGTGACCCGCGCGCCGACCGCACGCGCCAGTTCGAGCGCATGGCCGATCGCATCGATGCCGCCGGGCACGCCGTCGACCGTCACGAGCAGATGGCGATACATCGTGCCGCTCCGCTTATCCGGCGCTCGGTGCGCTGCGTCGCGCGCCGGTCGATACGATGTTCATGGTCTCTCCTCGTTGCATTCGTCGGTTGCGTTCGTCACGCATCGGAACCCATGCTATCGACCGGGCGGCGGTGCGGCCCCACTCGTCGCGGGGGGGATTGACGCGCGAACGCGGTTCGGTCGATCCTTCCCCCCACGCCCACCCCGGACGCTGGCCCGCACGGCATCGCCGGATTCCGACTCCTGCCCCGATGGCCCACCCACCCGATCGCGCCGACGCGCCCCCCACCGAACTCGTGCTGAAGACGACCGCGCCGCGCGTGCCGGCGCAGTTGCTCGCGCGTGCGCGGCTGAGCCTTGCCGCGCCGGCGTTCGACGCGCGGCCCGTCACGCTCGTGCAGGCGCCGGCCGGCTACGGCAAGACCTCGCTGCTCGCGCAATGGCGGCGCGAATCCCTCGCGCTCGGCCGCGCGGTCGTGTGGCTGTCCGCCGACGAGCGCGACGACGCGCCGCGCCTGCTGCAGGGGCTCGTGCAGGCGGTGCGCACCGGTTGCGCGCGGCCCGGCTTCGGGCGCCTGATTCCGGACGGCGCGGCCCGCGCGCTGGAAGGACTGACCGCCTGGCTCGCCGAAGTCGCGCAACTGTCGATCGACGCGCTGCTGATCGTCGACGACGCGGAGCGGCTGCCGCCCGCCGGCCTCGACGCGCTGACCTACGTGCTGCACAATGCGCCGCAGAACCTGCGGGTGGTCGTCGCGGCCCGGCGCGGGCTCGATCACGCGGCCGGCGACCTGCTCGCCGGCGGGCAATGCACGCTCGCGGGCCCCGACTGGCTGCGCTTCACGCTCGACGAGACGATCGCGCTGGTCGGCGCGCGCTTTGCGCAGCGGGTCGACGCCGATGCGTGCGCGCGCCTGTTCGAACGCGTCGACGGCTGGCCGCTCGGGCTGCAGCTCGCGATGGCCGCGATGGCGCGCTCGGCCGATCCGCGTCAGGCCGTCGACGCGCTTGCCGCGCGGATGGACGGCACCCGCGACCGGCTCGTCGAGCTGCTGCTCGCGAATTTGTCGGCCGACGACACCGCGTTCCTCACGCGCACGAGCGTCGCCGATCGCCTGCATCCGTCGCTGTGCGCCGCGCTGCTCGACGACGCAAACGCCCCCGACCGGCTCGCGCGGCTCGCACGCGACACGCCGCTGTTCATCGCGTCCGACGATTCCGACTGGTGCCGGCTGCATCCGCTCGTGCGCGATACGTTGCGCGACCGCCTCGCGGCGAGCCCCGACGCCGAGCGCAGCGCGCTGCACGCGCGCGCGGCAGCGTGGCTCGACGCGCACGGGATGACGGAGGAAGCCGCGCGCCACGCGTACGCGGCCGGCCAGTTCGACACGGCATACGCGCTTGCGCAGCGCTGCCTCGAGGACGCGATCAAGCAGGGCCGCATCAACGACGTGCTCGACTGGCTCGCGCTGCTGCCCGACGCGGAACTCGACAAGCGCCCGACGCTGCGGATCGCGGTCGCCTGGGCGCTGGCACTCGGCGAGCGCCATGTCGAGGCGCGGCGCCAGATCGCCGGTATCCTGGCCGATGCCGGCACGCCGGCCGCGATGCGCTACGAATGCGCGCTGATTCTCAGCGCGGCGGCCTATTACGCGGATGAAATCGACCGGTTCGTCGAGCTGTTCGAACCGTGGGCCGACTTCGCGCCGCCCGCGGCGACGTGGCTCGCGCAGATGCATGCGAACCGCCTGTCGGCGCGCGCGATCATCGTCGGCGAACCGGCGCAGGCACGCCGCTTCCAGCAGGCCGCGCCGCGCGGCGAGACGGCGGCCGGATTCGGCTACGTCGCGCGCTGGGGCGAACTGATCACCGGCCTGAGCTACCTGCGCGAAGGCCAGATCCGGCTCGCGGACGACGCGTTGTCGCCGGCACTCGCGCGCGCGGAAGCCGACCTCGGGCGCCGCCATCCGCTGACCTGCATGCTCGCGGCGATGTGCGCGGCGATCGCGTACGAGGCCGATCGCGTCGACCAGGCCGCCGCGCTGCTCGCGAACCGGCTCGACGTGCTCGAGCACGCGGGCACGCCCGACACCGTGCTGCTCGGCTACCGGACGGCCGCGCGCATCGCGCTGCTGCACGGCGTCGAGCACCGCGCGATCGACCTGCTCGAGGCGCTCGACGCGATGGGCGTCGCGCGCCGGCTGCCGCGCCTGTCGGTCGCGAGTCTCGCCGAACAGGTGCGCATTCACGCGGCCCGCTATCGAGAGGCGACCTGCCATGCGCTCGTGGAACGGATCGATGCGATCGCCGCGGCGGAGTTTCCGTCGCACGGGCCGCTGTGGCGACGCCCCGTCGTGCTGCTGCAGGCGACGGCGCATGCGGGCGCCGCGCTTGCCGCGCGCCGCTGGGACGATGCGTGCGCGGCGCTCGACGAAGCGGCGGTGCTGGCGCGCGAGATGAGCATGGGACGCGAGCGCATCGAGATCATGGCGCTCAGCGCGTTCGCGCTCGAACAGTCCGGACACGGCGGCCGCGCGCTGCTCGACGAGGCGATGAACCTCGCGGACATGTTCGGCCTCACGCGCACGCTCGCCGACGCGCATCCGGCCGTCGCCGACTGGGCGCGCCGCATCGGCGACGAAGCGGCCGCGGGCGACGGCCCCGTGCGGCCCGCGCAGCCGCAGCCGCGCATCGTGCCGCCCGCACCGCGCAGCCCGGCGAGCCCGCGCGCGGTGCCGAGCGTCGTGCTGACGCCCAAGGAACGCGCGATTCTCGAACTGCTCGCGCGCAACCTGTCGAACAAGGAAATCGCGGTGGCGCTCGCCGTCGGCGAGGAAACCGTGAAGTGGCACCTGAAGAACCTGTTCGGCAAGCTCGACGCCAGCTCGCGCAAGCACGCGGTGCGCCGCGCGCTGGTGCTCGGATTGCTCGAAAGCGCGCCTTGAACGCCGCCTGCGCACGTCCGTAGCGGCCTTGCCCGGCCGTTGACGGCAACCCCGTCGCCGGCTGCCCTTCGATTCTCCGCAACCCTGCCCCCCGCGCATGGGGGGGAGCGGCCGCGCGTCGTTGCGTAACCTTTCCGCACGGCTCGCACCGGCGTCGCCTCACGCGCCTTCCCGCCTGCCTCGATGCTTCCCCCGCTCTACCCGACCGGGCTCGATCCCGTGCGGTCCATTACGATCCTGGAGACTTCGATGAAGACGAAACTGGCCGCGCTCGCGGCGCTTGCCGGCTGTTCGGCGCTCGCGCATGCGCAATCCTCCGTCACGCTGTACGGCGTGGTCGACACGGGCCTGCTGTACCAGAGCACGTCGGCCGCGTCGTTCGGCCCGAAAGCGCCGAACACCGGCAAGGTGTTCCGCATGAAGGACGGCGGCATCTATTCGAGCTTCTGGGGTATCAAGGGCAGCGAGGACCTGGGTGGCGGCTACAAGGTCAACTTCAAGCTGCAGGGTTCGTTCGACAGCGGCACCGGCAAGATGCAGTTGAGCGACACGCCGGGCGCCGTCGCGATCTTCAACCAGGTGGCGTCGCTCGGCGTGTCGGGGCCGTTCGGCACGTTCACGGCCGGCCGCCAGATCGTGCCGATGATCTACGCGATGGCCGACACCGACGTGCGCAACGCGCAGTTCTTCGGCAGCGTGCTGACCGCGTGGCTCGGCCTGAACACCGCGGCCGGCTGGCCGGGAACGAGCACCAACGGCGCGATCGGCGCGCTGTACGACAGCAATGCGCTGGTCTATCAGTCGCCGACGTTCGCGGGCGCGTCGATCGCGCTCGAATACGCACCCGGCGGCGTCGCCGGGCAGTTCCAGGGCGGCACGCGCGAGTCGGTCGTGCTGCGGTACTCGAACTACGGGCTCAATGCGTCGGCCGTCTACTACAACGGCCACGACACGAATCCGGCGCCGGGTGTCGCGCCGACCGGCGTCGACAACAACCGCTTCGTCTACGTCGGCGCGAGATACACGCTCCGCGATTTCTCGGTGTCGGCGTCGTACGGCAACGGCCGGAATCCGTCGCATGCGGACAAGGTGAACCTCGACATGCTGTCGGCCGGCGTCGGCTATCGCTTCACGCCCGCGCTGCAGGTCGCCTCCGCCGTGTACTACCTGAAGGACCGCAACCGCGCCGAGAACCGGTCGACGGCCGTCGTGCTTACGGCCGACTACAGCCTGTCGAAGCGGACGATGGTGTATGCGCAGGTCGGCCACGTGAACAACCGCGGCACGATGAACCAGATGCTCGTGTACGGGCAGCCGGTCGCGCCCGGGGTCGGCACGACCGCCGCGATGCTCGGGCTGCGGCACAACTTCTGACGAAGCGGCGGCGCTCGGGCACGGTGCGCGGCCGCCGTCTGCAACGATCGCGGGGATCGGCTACAGTGGGCGTTTTCGGCGCGCCCCGCCCGTCTGTCGAAGTGTTCGTCCCGTTCCTGCCGCGGTGTCAGGGGCGGTCGGCGATGCACGGCAGGACGGCGGAGCGCGGATCCTCCACGTTGACGAGCGAACCTCCATGCCCGATCTGTCCGCCTTCCCGATCACGAAGAAATGGCCTGCCCAGCATCCCGACCGTCTGCAGCTGTACTCGCTGCCGACGCCGAACGGCGTCAAGGTGTCGATCATGCTCGAGGAAACCGGCCTGCCGTACGAGCCGCACCTCGTGCGCTTCGACACCGACGACCAGCTGTCGCCCGAATTCCTGTCGCTGAACCCGAACAACAAGATCCCGGCGATCATCGATCCGAACGGCCCGGACGGGCGGCCGCTGCCGCTGTTCGAATCAGGCGCGATCCTGATCTATCTCGCGGACAAGACGGGCCAGCTGATCCCGAAGGATCCCGCGGGCCGCTACGAGACGATCCAGTGGGTGATGTTCCAGATGGGCGGCATCGGCCCGATGTTCGGGCAGGTCGGCTTCTTCCACAAGTTCGCGGGCCGCGATTACGAAGACAAGCGTCCGCGCGACCGCTACGTCGCCGAATCGAAGCGCCTGCTCGCCGTGCTCGACGCGCATCTGGCGAACCGCAAGTGGGTGATGGGCGACACGTACACGATCGCCGACATCGCGATCTTCCCGTGGGTGCGTAACCTCGTCGGTTTCTACGAAGCGGGCGACCTGGTCGGCTTCGGCGAATTCAAGCATGTCGCGCGGGCGCTCGATGCGTTCGTCGCGCGTCCGGCCGTCGCGCGCGGGCTCAACATCCCCGCACGCGGCTGAGCCGCGCAGCGGGCGCACCTCGCGGCCCGCGCTCTGCCTGGCCCGCCGCATCGCGCGGCGGGCGATTCTCCCGCTTCCGTCCGGCGTTTCCGTTTCCCGCTCGCTGCGTTCATTCGACGTGACGAATCGGCGGCGCTATTTTTCGGCGGACGTCGACGCCGCTTCCCCCAGTCCCGCCAGCAGCTTTGCCAGCAGCGCTGAAAGCTGCGCCTGCTCCGCCTTCGACAGCGCGGCCAGCATCGCGCGCTGATTGTCGACGTGCGCGACCACCGCATCGTCGATCAGCGCGCGGCCGGCGTCGGTCAGCGCGACGAGCGTACCGCGGCCGTCGGCCGGGTTCGGACGGCGCTCGACCCATCCGGCCTTCTGCAGCCGGTCGATGCGCGCGGTCATCCCTCCCGACGACATCATCAGCGCGTCGTACAGCGCGGTCGGCGTCAGCGCGAACGGCGCGCCGCTGCGCCGCAGCGTCGCCAGCACGTCGAATTCGCCTGGCTGCATCCCGTAGCGCGCGAACAACGGATTGAGACCGTCGCGCGCGATCACCAGCGCGGCCTCCTGCAGCCGTCCCATCACGAGCATCGACGACGCGTCCAGATCCGGGCGCTCGACGCGCCATTGCGCGAGCGCATGCGCGGCTCGATCCATTACCCCTCCTCGGCTCACCAGTTATCTTGACGTCGAGATAAATCGGCATTTATCTTGATGTCGAGACACTTTACATGAAAACGCGCGGCACCCCCTGACGGAGGTGTCGCGCACCGATACCGAGGGCCGTTCCATGAATCGCTTCACTTCTCCCGGATGGCGGCTTGCCGCCATCGTGCTGGTCGGACTGAACCTGCGGCCGGCGCTGGCCGCGATCGGTCCGCTGCTCGACATGATCCAGCGCGCGACCGGCATCGGCGACGGCGCGGCGAGCCTGCTGACCACCATCCCGATCCTGCTGATGGGCCTGGGCGCGTTGAGCGCGCGGCGGCTGCAGCGCGTGACGGGAATCGTGGGCGGCGTATGGCTGGGCGTCGCGCTGATCGGCGTCGCCTGCGCGTCGCGCATCGGCGCGCAGCACGCATGGCTGCTGCTCGCGAGCGCATGCTGCGCGGGCCTCGGGATCGCGATGGTGCAGGCGTTGCTGCCGGGATTCGTGAAGGCGCATTTCGCGACGCGGATCGGCGGCGCGATGGGCGTCTATTCGACGTCGATCATGGGCGGTGCGGTGCTCGCGAGCGTCGTCGCGCCGTTCGCCGCGGCCCGCTGGGGCTGGCCGGTCGCGCTCGCGGGCTGGGCGCTGCCGGCCGCGGTCGCGGCGCTCGCGTGGCCGCTGGCCAGCCGGGGCGGCGACGCGTGGGTGTCCGTGCCGACGTCGGCGTCGATGGTGCAGGCGCGGCCGTCGCGCTCGCCGCGCGCGTGGCGGCTCGCGCTGTTCTTCGGGATCGCGACGGGCGCCTATACCCTCGTGCTGGCATGGCTGCCGCCGTACTACATGCGGCTCGGCTGGTCGCCGACCGCGGCCGGCAGCCTGCTCGGCGGCGTGACGCTCGCCGAAGTCGTCGCGGGGCTCGCGGTCTCGGCGACGATCGACCGCCTGCCCGATCGCCGGCCCGCGCTGCACGCGGCGATCGCGTCGCTGCTCGCGGGGCTGCTGGTGATGCTGGCCGCGCCGCAGGCACTTGCGCTGCCGGCTGCGCTGCTGATGGGTGCCGGTATCGGCGCGCTGTTTCCGTTGTCGCTGATCGTCACGGTCGATCATGCGGCGACACCGGCCGATGCGGCGTCGTTGACGGGGTTCGTGCAGGGCGTCGGCTATCTGATCGCCGGGCTGTTTCCGTTCGCGGCGGGCATCGTGCGCCAGCGTCTCGCGGATCTGTCGCCCGCGTGGGTCGCGATGGCCTGCCTGTGCGTCGTGCTGTTCGCGCTGGCGACGGGGTTCGCACCGCGGTTTGCGCGGCGCGTTGCGCGGGCGTAGCGCGAGTCAGGCGCTGCGCGTGACGGCGTTGAGCCGGTTCGTGGCGGGTGCGCGGTCGTTCGTCGTTGTTCGGTCACGCCGGATGGCACGGTTGCCGCCGTTCGGCCAGGGGCATTGATCGGCGGGCCGGCTCGCGAGAAAACCCGTCGCCGCGATGCCTCGAAACGCGAAGTGCGTTGCGTTCCGTGCACGCGCAATCAACTGCCGCTCGCATACAGCGTCGAATCCGCGAACCCCTCCGCATCGAGCACGCGCCCGATCAGGATCAGCGCGGTGCGCTCGATCCGCGTGTCCTGCACCTTGCCGACGATGTCGGCCAGCGTGCCGGTCACGCGTTCCTCGTCGGGCCAGCTCGCCCGGTAGATCACCGCGACCGGGCAGGCGGGCCCGTAATGCGGCAGCACTTCGTTGACGATCCGCGCGAGATGCCGCACGCCGAGATGGATCGCGAGCGTCGCGCGATGCGCGGCGAGCGCGCCGAGCGCTTCGCCTTCCGGCATCGTCGTCTTGCCCGCGAAGCGCGTGAGGATCACCGTCTGGGCGACACCGGGCAGCGTCAACTCGACGCCGAGCGTCGCCGCGCACGCGGCCGTGGCCGTCACGCCGGGCACGATTTCATACGGAATCCCGAGGGCTTTCAGCCGGCGGATCTGTTCGCCGATCGCGCCGTACAGCGACGGATCGCCCGAATGCACGCGCGCGACGTCCTGGCCTTTCGAATGCGCGGCGGCGAGCAGCGCGACGATCGCATCGAGGTCGAGCTCGGCCGTATTGACGACCTGCTCCGCGCGATGGCCGTCGAGCACGGCCGGCGGCACGAGCGAGCCTGCATACAGAATCACCGGGCACGTGCGCACGAGACGCTGGCCCTTCACCGTGATCAGCTCCGGGTCGCCGGGGCCCGCGCCGATGAAATACACCGTCATCGAAAAATCTCCGTCAATTCATGGGGCAGCCGGCGCGCGGCGTCACACGCGCGCGCTCGGGTCGAGCGCATCGAGCAGCGCGGCGGCCGAGTCGAACGCGCGATCGGCGTCGGGCAGCGCCGGCCGGCGCAGCATCACGACCGGCAGCCTGCGTTCGCGCGCGACGTCGAGCTTGGCCTCGGTCGCGGCGCCGCCGCTGTTCTTGCTGACGACGACGTCGATGCCCGCGAGCGCGAACAGCGCGCGCTCGCCGTCGAGCGTGAACGGCCCGCGCGCGGCGAGGATCTGCGCGCGCGCGTTGCCGGGATGCGCATCGAGGCAGCGCACCAGCCAGAACTGCTGCGGCGGAATCTCGTCGAGATGCGCGAGCGGTTCGCGGCCGAGCGTGAACAGCGGCCGTCGGAACGGCGCGAGCGCGGCCTCGATGCCGGCCCAGTCGTCGACCATCCGCCAGTCGTCGCCGGGTTGCGGCGCCCACGGCGCGCGGCGCAGCGCCCACAGCGGCACGCCCGCGTCGCGCGCGGCGGCCGCCGCGTTCGCGCTGATTCGCGCGGCATACGGATGCGTCGCGTCGATCACGAGGCCGATGCCGGCGCCACGCAGGTACGCGGCGAGCCCCGCCGCTCCGCCGAAGCCGCCGACGCGCACTTCGCAGCGTAAGTCGTCGGGCACCTTGCCGAGGCCCGCGAGGCTGTAGACGTGTTGCGGGCCGAGTGCGCGCGCGATCTTCAACGCGTCGCCGGTGCCGCCGAGCAGCAGGATGCGCGCGCTCATCGTGCGCTCCCGACGAAGCGGCCCTGCCGGTCGATCGCGAACATTTCGACCGCGACCGATGGCGGCACGA
The DNA here is from genome assembly GCF_001522185.1 of Burkholderia sp. RF2-non_BP3. Classification (NCBI taxonomy): domain Bacteria; kingdom Pseudomonadati; phylum Pseudomonadota; class Betaproteobacteria; order Burkholderiales; family Burkholderiaceae; genus Burkholderia; species Burkholderia sp. RF2-non_BP3. The sequence continues at coordinate 100,409 of NZ_LOSU01000036.1, forward strand.
TGTCGCGCGCGACCCGCAGCGCATGCGCGCAGACGATGTCGCCGAGCGGCACGCCGTCGGCCTGCGCGAGCTTGAGCGCTTCCTGGCTCGTGTTCGCCGCGCGCATCGCGGCCTGCAGCGCCGCGTTCGCGCCCGCCTCGGCCGCCCACTGCGCAAGCAGCGGCAGGTCGATGCTCGAATGGCGACTGTGCAGATCCAGATGGCCCGCCGCGAGCTTGCTGAGCTTGCCGAAGCCGCCGCACATCGACAGGCGCGCGACCGGCGCGCGGCGCAGGTGCTTGAGCACCGCGCCGGCGAAATCGCCCATTTCGATCAGCGCCATGTCGGGCAGGCCGTAGTGCGCGCGCATCGCATCCTCGCTCGCGTTGCCGGTGCACGCGGCGATGTGCGCGATCCCGTTCGCGCGGGCGACGTCGATGCCCTGATGGATCGACGCGATGTATGCCGAGCACGAGAACGGCCGCACGATGCCGGTCGTGCCGAGGATCGACAATCCGCCGACGATGCCGAGGCGCGGGTTCATCGTCTTCAGCGCGAGCGCCTCGCCGCCCTCGACGCCGATCGTCACGTCGAAGCCGCCTGCATAGCCGAATTCGGCCGCGAGCGCGTCGAGGTGCGTGGTCATCATCTGGCGCGGCACCGGATTGATCGCCGGTTCGCCGACCGGCAGCGTGAGTCCGGCGCGCGTGACGGTGCCGACACCCGGCCCCGCGTGAAAGCGCACACCGGGCGCCGCCGCGAGCGCGACGCGCGCGAAGACGAGCGCGCCGTGCGTGACGTCCGGATCGTCGCCGGCATCCTTGATCGTGCCGGCTTCCGCGCCGTCGGCCGTCGTCCGGCAGAACGCCAGCCGCATCATCACGTGCTGCCCCTTCGGCAGCACGATCTCGACGGCGTCGACCGCGTGCCCCGCCAGCAGCAGGCGCGCGGCGGCGAGCGACGTCGCGGTCGCGCAGCTGCCGGTCGTGTAGCCGAAGCGCAGCGGCGCCGGTTGTTCGGGGGTTTCGTCGCGCATCACGCGGGGTCCGTGAGGTCCGTTGCCGTGGCATCGGGTTTGCGCACGTCGTACAGCGTGACGGGCAACGGCTGCCGCCACGTGTCGAAGCGGCCGAGCGGCTCGGCGTGCGCGAGCGACACGCGCGTGAGCGTGCCGCCGTGCATCCCGCGCCACGCGGCGAGCGCGAGCTCGCCCTGCAGCGTGACCGCGTTCGCGACGAGCCGGCCGCCGGGCTTCAGCGCCGACCAGCACGCGTCGAGCACGCCGGGCACGGTCGCGCCGCCGCCGATGAAGATCGCGTCGGGCGCGGCGAGCCCCGCGAGCGCGGCGGGCGCGCGCCCCGCGACGAGTTGCAGCCCCGGCACGCCGAGCGCGTCGCGGTTGTGCTCGATGAAGCGCTGGCGCTCCGCATGCGACTCGATCGCGATCGCCTGGCACGACGGATGCGCGCGCATCCATTCGATGCCGATCGAGCCGCTGCCCGCGCCGACGTCCCACAGCAATTCGCCGGGTGCGGGCGCAAGGCGTCCGAGCGTCAGCGCGCGCATGTCGCGCTTGGTGAGCTGGCCGTCGTGGCGGTACGCGTCGTCGGGCAGGCCGGGCGTGAGTGCGCGGCGCGGCGCATCGGGGCCGGCCTGGCAGTCGAGCGCGACGAGATTGAGCGCGGCGGTCTCGTCGATGTTCCAGTCTTGCGCGAGACCGTCGATGCGCCGCTCGAGCGGGCCGCCGAGGTGTTCGAACACGCTGATGCGTGTCGGGCCGAAGCCGCGCGCGGCGAGTTCGGCGGCGACCGTGGCCGGCGTGCGGCCGTCGGCGCTCAGCACGAACAGGCGCCGGCCCGGCAGCAGATGGCGCGCGAGCGTCGCGAGCGGCCGGCCGACGAGCGACACCGCGCCGACGTCCTGCAATGCCCAGCCGAGCCGCGCGGCCGCCAGCGACAGCGACGACGGTGCGGGCAGCACGCGCCATTCGTCGGGGGACAGTTCGCGCGCGAGTGTCGCGCCGACGCCGAACAGCATCGGGTCGCCGCTCGCCAGCACGCAGACGGGCGAACCGCGTCGCGCGAGCAGGCCCGACAGGTCGAATGGCGACGGCCACGCGGCGCGTTCGGCCCGCAGCCGCGCGGGCAGCATGTCGAGGTGCCGCTTCGCGCCGACGACCCGCGACGCCTCGAGCAGCGCGCGCCGTGCGCTGCGCCCGAGCCCCGCGTAGCCGTCGTCGCCGATGCCCACTACCGTCAGCCACGCCGTCATGCACCCTTCCCCATCGTCCGGTTCCATCGAGTCGCCGCACGGCGCCGGTATGGCGCCGGTGCGGCCGTCCGCATTGCGAAAGTCGGCATGGTACCGTGTTCCACCGCGCGTTTCATCTGCCGGCCCGCCGACGCCGGGCCGCATTTCGCTTCGGCCACGATGCCCGCTCGGCGGTCGCGAAGCGCGGGGGAAATCGGGTATGCTACGGCCGTTCGTTCGCCGGTGCCCTTCGGGGCCGAAGAGGGAACACAGGGCGCGCACCGCGCCGCTGTGGCTGCCCCCGCAACTGTAGACAGCGAGCCGATCTCCCCCTCGTGCCACTGGTTTCACCGGGAAGGCTGGGAGCCGGCGCCGACCTGTCAGCCAGGAGACCTGCCGGCATGAAAGTGCGTGCGTGCCAGTCGGCGTCGGGCGGGGTGTACCGATGCGTTGGCCGCGGCGCGACACTGTCCCGGTATCCCGTTGAGTTCCGCCCCCGATTCCATTCCTGCATCGCCCGTCGTGCGCCCGTCGGCTTGCCCGGGGCTCGTGCGCGTCGTCGCGGCCGCCGACGGCGGGCTGTGCCGGATCAAGCTGCCGGGCGGCCGGCTCGACGCGCGGCAGGCGCGTGCGATCGCCGCGGCCGCGCGCGCCTGCGGCTCCGGCGCGATCGACGCGACCAATCGCGCGAATCTCCAGGTGCGCGGCATCCGCGACGGCGCGGCCGATACGCTGGCCGACGCGTTGCTCGATGCCGGCCTGGGCCCGCGCGCCGGCGATGCCGCCGACGACCGGGCCGCGCTCGCCGCGAGCGACGACGTCCGCAACCTGATGCTCAGCCCGCTCGCGGGGCGCGATCCCGACGCACTGCTCGACAGCCGCGCGATCGCGCTGCCGTTGCTCGACATGCTGACGCACGAGCCGCGCCGCGGCGAGGTGTCGCCGAAATTCTCGATCCAGCTCGACGGCGGCGAATCGGTCGCGGCGCTCGATCATCCGCACGACATCTGGCTCGCCGCGTGGCGTCGCGGCGACGGCGCGGTCCGCATCGCCGCGGGCATGGCCGGCTGCCCGCCGGTCGCGCCCGGTGATCCGCCCGCCTGGTTCGACGTCGCGCCGGACCAGACCGTCGCGCTCGTTCGCGCACTGCTGCTCGCGTTCCTCGATCTCGCGCCGGCCGACATCACGCGGATGCGCGCGTTGCTCGCAACCGGCGGCGCATGCGCGTTGCGCGAGCGCGCGCAGCATTACGCGCCCTTCCCGCTCGAAGCCGATCCGGCACTGGCCGGCTGGCGGCGCAAGCATGCGGACGCCGCGCTGCGTTTCGGTGCACGGCCGTCGCGCGATGCGGATCGCTGCAGCGTCGGCGCGCAGTTCGCGCTCGGCCGGCTCGACGCAACGCAACTGGAACGGCTCGCGGCACTCGCCGACGCGGAAGGCGACGGCACGCTGTCGATGACGCCGTGGCAAGGCGTGTTCGTGCACGGCGTGCGGCACGAACGCACGCCGGCCGTGCTCGACGCGCTCGCGTCGCTCGGCCTCGTGTGCACGATGTCCGACCCGCTGGCGGCGCTGGTCGCGTGCACCGGCAGCGCGGGCTGCGCGAAGTCGCGCGCCGATACGAAACACGATGCGCTCGCGCTGGCCGCGCGCGTCGGCCATCCGGTCGACGTGCACCTGACCGGCTGCGAGCGCCACTGCGCGCTGCCGCACCCCGCGACGTCCACCCTCGTCGCGGTCGCGCCCGGACGCTACGACCTTTACCGGCGCGACGCCGCCGCGGGCCTCGGCGCCCCGCTCGCGCGCCATCTGACGATTGACCAGGCCGCGGACCGACTGACGGACGCGCGGCACAGCCAGGACACCACCGATGCTTGACTACATTCGCGACGGGCAGGAAATCTACCGCCAGTCGTTCGCGACGATCCGCGCCGAGGCCGACCTGTCACAGGTTCCGCCCGATCTCGAGAAGCTCGCGGTGCGCGTGATCCACGCGTGCGGGATGGTCGATGTCGCCTACGACCTGCGCTTCTCGGCCGGCGCCGGCACGGCGGGCCGCGCGGCGCTCGCGGCCGGCGCGCCGATCCTGTGCGACGCGCGGATGGTCGCCGAAGGCATCACGCGCGCGCGGCTGCCGGCCGGCAATCGCGTGATCTGCACGCTCGGCGAACCGGAAGTACCTGACCTCGCGCGGCATCTCGGCAACACGCGCTCGGCCGCGGCGCTCGAACTGTGGCGCCCGCATCTGGCCGGCAGCGTCGTCGTGATCGGCAATGCGCCGACCGCGCTGTTCCACCTGCTCGACATGATCGACGCCGGCGCGCCGCGCCCCGCGCTGATCCTCGGCTTTCCGGTCGGCTTCATCGGCGCGGCCGAATCCAAGGCGGCGCTCGACGCCGACAGCCGCGGCGTGCCGTACGTCGCGCTGCTCGGCCGGCGCGGCGGCAGCGCGATGGCCGCGGCCGCCGTCAACGCACTCGCGACGGAGGCGGAATGACGGCCCCGCGCGGACGACTGTTCGGGGTCGGCGTCGGCCCCGGCGACCCTGAACTGATGACGATCAAGGCGCTGCGCGTGCTGCAGGCCGCGCCGGTGGTCGCGTATTTCGTCGCGAAGGGCAAGAAGGGCAATGCCTACGGGATCGTCGAGGCGCATCTGCTCGATGCGCAGACACAATTGCCGCTCGTCTATCCGGTGACGACCGAGGCGCTGCCGCCGCCGCTCTGCTACGAGACCGTGATTGCCGATTTCTACGACACGGCCGCCGAGATCGTCGCGTCGCATCTCGACGCCGGGCGCGATGTCGCGGTGATCTGCGAAGGCGATCCGTTCTTCTACGGGTCGTACATGTATCTGCACGATCGCCTCGCGCCGCGCTACGACACCGAAGTGATCCCGGGCGTGTGCGCGATGCTCGGCGGCACGGCCGTGCTCGGGCAGCCGCTCGTTTACCGCAACCAGAGCCTGTCGGTGCTGTCCGGCGTGCTGCCGGAAGACGAATTGCGCACGCGGCTCGCGCAGGCCGACGCGGCCGTCGTGATGAAGCTCGGCCGCAACTTCGACAAGGTGCGGCGCGTACTCGACGAACTGGGGCTCGCGAAGCGCGCGCTGTACGTCGAGCGCGCGACGATGGCGGCGCAGCGCATCGTGCCGCTGGATGAAGTCGATCCGATGGCGTCGCCGTACTTCTCGCTGCTCGTCGTGCCGGGGGAAAAATGGCAAGGATGACGACTCCGCCCGCGATCGTGATTCTCGGTGCGGGCGCACTCGATACCGCGCGGCGTATTCAGGCGCGTTATCCGGGCGCCGTCGTGCACGGGCTCGCGTCGCGCGTCGAGGCCGACGTGCCGTTCGACGAGCTCGGCGCGCACCTGCGCGAGCTTTACGCGCGCGGTCTGCCGATCGTCGCGCTGTGCGCGGCCGGCATCGTGATCCGTTGCGTCGCGCCGGCGCTCGCCGACAAGGGTGTCGAGCCGCCGGTGCTCGCGGTCGCGGAAGACGGTTCGGCCGTCGTGCCGCTGCTCGGCGGGCTGACGGGCGTCAACCTGATCGCGCGCGAAATCGCCGAATGCCTCGGCGTCGCGCCCGCGATCACGACGAGCGGCGAGCTGCGCTTCGGCGCGTGCGTGCTCAACCCGCCCGACGGCTATGCGCTCGCCGATCTCCAGCAAGGCAAGCGTTTCGTGTCCGACCTGCTCGCGGGTGCGGCCACGCGCGTCGACGGCGCGGCGCCGTGGCTCGACGACGTCGCGCTGCCGCGCGACGCTGCGGCCGCGCACGCGATCCGCGTGACGCCCGATGCGTGGCGCGGCGCGCGCGACGAACTCGTGATCCATCCGCGCAGCGTGGTGGTCGCCATCGAGGCGCGCGGCGTGCGGGCCGATGCGTCGCCGTCGCTTGCCGAGCGCATCGACGCGCTGCTCGATACGTACGGTCTCGCGCGGCTGGCGCTCGCCGCACTCGTCGCGCCGGCGTCGTTGCTCGGCGATGCGCGGGTCGAGGCGGCGGCACGGACGCTGGGCGTGCCGCTGCGCTTCGCCGATGTCGAACGCGACGAAGATGCCGATGCGGCTGCCCTGCTGGGTTCGACGTTGCGCGTGGCGCATGCACTGCGCGCAACGTCCGACGGCCTCGCGTGCACGGTCGCGACGCAACCCGTCGATCCCGCGACGCTCGGTCGTGCGCGCGGCCGCCTGACGGTGCTCGGCCTCGGCCCGGGCGATGCGGCATGGCTCACGCCCGCCGCGCGCACCGCGCTCGCGCAAGCCACCGACATCCTCGGCTATACGACCTACGTGACGATGGCCGGCCCGTTCCGCGCGGAGCAGCGCGTCCACGGCACGGACAATCGCGAGGAAATGCAGCGCGCGCGCCATGCGTTCGAACTGGCGGCCGAAGGCCGGCGCGTCGCGGTCGTCTCGTCGGGTGACCCGGGTGTGTTCGCGATGGCCGCGGCCGTGCTCGAAGCGCTCGACGAAGCGCGCGATCCAAGATGGGCCGCGGTCGAACTGCGCGTCGAACCCGGCGTATCGGCATCGCTCGCGACCGCCGCGCAGGCCGGCGCGCCGCTCGGCCACGATTTCTGCGCGATCTCGCTGTCGGACAACCTGAAGCCGTGGGACGTGATCGAGACGCGCCTGCGGCACGCGGCGCAAGCCGATCTCGTGATGGCGTTCTACAACCCGATCTCGCGTGCCCGGCCGTGGCAGCTCGACCGTGCGCTCGATGCGGTGCGCGCGCATCGTGCGGCCGATACGGTCGTCGTGCTCGGTCGCGACATCGGCCGGCCCGGCGCGACGCTCACGACGACGACGCTCGGCGCGCTGCGCAGCGATCAGGTGGACATGCGCACGATGGTGATCGTCGGTTCGTCGACGACGCGGCGTTTCGCGATCGGCGACGGGCGCGAGTGGGTCTACACGCCGCGCTGGTATCGTTGAACGTCGCGGCGCCACGCGCGGCCGACCATCCGATCGATATCGGTCGGAAAAATCGCCCGCTTCGCGTTTCGATATGCGATCGAATCGGCAAGATCGTTACGTATCGGGAATCGAATAACGAAAAGAACACCTAAGTATTCACGATTCGGCGCGAATCCTCCAAGATGAGCACGCCGCCGGGCGGGCATACCCGATCGCCCGCCCGGCGGCGATACGCGGGCCAGCGTATCCCTCTTCCACTTGGAGAACACAATGAACAACAACGTGTTGCCGCGATTCAACCCGCGCGCGCTCGCCGCGGGCTGCCTGCTCGCCGTGGCGAGCGTGTCCCACGGCGCCGGCGTCTATGCGCCCTTCGTCGACGTGACGCTCTACCCGACGCCGCTCGTCGACCGGATCGGCGTCCAGCAAGGCATCCAGCAGTTCACGCTCGCGTTCGTGGTCGCGGGCAGCGGCTGCGCGCCGTCCTGGGGCGGCGTGCAGCCGATCGGCAACGGCGCGAGCGGCGACCTGCTCGCGTCGCTGTCGACGTCGATCGCGAGCTATCGCGCGAAAGGCGGCGAGATTGCCGTCTCGTTCGGCGGCGCGAACGGCACGCCGTTGATGCAGGCATGCTCGAGCGTGCCGGCGCTGAAGACGGCCTATCAGACCGTGATCGACACCTACGGCCTCACGCACGTCGACTTCGACATCGAGGGCGCATCGCAGCAGGACAGCGCCGCCGTCGCCCGCAACTTCCAGGCCGTCGCGCAACTGCAGTCCGACTACGCGGCGAAAGGCAAGCCGCTGCACGTCACGCTGACGCTGCCGACGATGCCGACCGGGCTCACGCAGGATGGCGTGAACGTCGTCACCGCGGCCATCGCGAACAAGGTCGCGTTCGACGCGGTGAACCTGATGACGATGGACTACGGCCCCGCGAACATCGACATGGGCGCGGCCGCGATCAGCGCCGCGCAGGCGCTCTATACGCAGCTCGATACGGCGTTCAAGTCGGCGGGCCAGCCGAAAACGGGCGCGCAGCTGTGGCAGATGGTGGGCGTCACGCCGATGATCGGGATGAACGACGTGCAGGGCGAAACCTTCACGCTCGCGAATGCGCAGAGCGTGTTGAATGCGGCGATCGGCAACGGCTACGGTTTCTTCGGCAACTGGTCGGTCGGCCGCGATCAGCCTTGCCCGAACAACGGCGCATATGTGGCGCCGACCTGCTCGGGTATCGCGCAGCAGCCGTATGCGTTCGCATCGATCTTCCGCAAACTCGACGGCAAGTGGGGCACGGGCGTCACGCAGGATCCGAACTACGGCGGCGGCTCGAACGGCGGAACGCCGCAGCCCGGCGCGCCCTGGTCGGCCGGCCAGGTCTATACGGCCGGCGCGACGGTGACCTACCAGGGCACGACGTACCAGGCGCAATGGTGGACACAGGGCGACGTGCCCGGCCAGGCGGCGGTATGGAAGCCGGTCGGCGGTGGCACGCCCGTATGGTCGGCAACGACCGCGTACCAGGGCGGCACGTGCGTCACGTACCAGGGCGCAAAATACTGCGCGAAATGGTGGACGCAGGGCGACAACCCGAGCGCGGGCGGCGTGTGGGTGAAGTCGTGACGTCGCGGCGCACCGGCGCGTGACGCGCCACGGCCGTTCCCGGATGCCGCCCGGCATCGCGGCGAACGGCCGTCGAAGCCGCCCTCCGCCCTGCTTCGCGCTTCTTGCTAGCCGCGCCCCTGCTCGGCCAGCAGCCGCGCCTTGGCGTCGACCAGCAGCGCCGCATGCGTGTCGCGATGCTGGCGGATCCGCTCGGTCGGCCCGACGATCGACAGCCCGTACCAATCGCCGTCGAGCGTCAGCGCGACCGCGATCGCCGACAGCTCGGGCGCGCTCTCGCCGAGGTTCTCGGCCCAGCCGAGTTCGCGAAACCGCGCGGTTTGCGCAACGAGCGCCGGCAGGTCGGCCACCGTCGCATCGGTGAAGCGTTCGAACGACAACTGCGCGCCGAGCGCCTGCTGCGCTTCGCTCGCGAGCGACGCGAAGATCGCCTTGCCGATCGAGTTCGCATGCAGCGGCCGCAGCTCGCCCGGCTGGCGCGTGTAGCGGATCGCCTGCTCGGACTCGACGACGTCGAGATACGTGATCGACGCGCCCTGGATCTTGCCGAGCACGGCCGTCTCGTGGCACGCGTCGCGCAGCGCGACGAGATGCGGATGCACGATGTCGACGACGGGATCGGTCGCGTCGATCGCGGCGGCGATCGTCTGCAGGCGCCGCGTGGGATAGTAGCCGCCGCGCTTGCGCACCTCGTACAGATAGCCGCGGCTCACGAGCGTGCGCGCCATCGCCAGGCAGCTCGAAGCGGGCACGTTGAGCAGGCGCGCGAGTTCGGTGAGCGGCAGCGGCCGCCGTTCGGCGGCGAACAGCTCGAACAGGTCGAGCGTGCGGGCAACGAGTTTGACGTCCATGACGAGCGCTTGATTCGGAACGGGAAACCGCGCGCCGGGCGGGCCGCCGCGCGTCAGTACGACTTCGGCAGCCCGAGCACCTTCTCCGCGATGTAGCACAGGATCAGTTGCGGACTCACGGGCGCGAGCCTCGGAATCATACACTCGCGCAGATAGCGCTCGACGTGGTATTCCTTCGCATAGCCCATCCCGCCGTGCGTCGCGATCGCCGTCTGGCACGCCTGGAACGCGGCTTCCGCGCCGAGGTACTTCGCGGCGTTCGCCTCCGCGCCGCACGGCTGCCCCGCGTCGTAGCGCGTCGCGGCCTTCATCACCATCAGCCACGCGGCTTCGAGCTGCATCCAGGCCTGCGCGAGCGGATGCTGGATCGACTGGTTCTGCCCGATCGGCCGGCCGAATACGACACGCTCGCACGCATACTGCGTCGCGCGCCGCAGCGCGGCCTGCCCGAGGCCGATCGCCTCGGCGGCGATCAGGATCCGTTCGGGGTTCAGCCCGTGCAGCAGGTAGCGGAAGCCGTCGCCCTCGTTGCCGATCAGGTCGTCGCGCGGCACGCGCAGGTCGTCGATGAACAGCATGTTCGAATCGACGGCCTTGCGGCCCATTTTCTCGATCTCGCGCACCTCGACGCGCGAACGGTCGAGGTCGGTGTAGAACAGGCTCAAGCCATCGGTCGGCTTCGCGACCTGGTCGAGCGGCGTCGTGCGCGCGATGATCAGCATCTTGTTCGCGACCTGCGCGGTCGAGATCCAGATCTTGCGGCCGCTCAGCACGTAGTGGTCGCCGTCGCGACGCGCCTGCGTGGCGAGATGCGTCGTGTCGAGGCCGGCATCGGGCTCGGTCACCGCGAAGCAGGCCTTGTCGCGGCCGGCGATCAGCGGCGGCAGGAAGCGCGCCTTCTGCGCGTCGTTGCCGAACACCTGTACCGGGTTCAGCCCGAAGATGTTCATGTGGACGGCCGACGCGCCCGACAGGCCGGCGCCCGACGCGCTGATGGTGCGCATCATCAGCGCGGCCTCGGTCATCCCGAGCCCGGCGCCGCCGTGGGCCGGGTCCATCGCGATGCCGAGCCAGCCGGCCTCGGCGAGCGCCGCGTGAAAGTCGGACGGAAACCCGCCCGCGCGATCGCGTTCGAGCCAGTAGTCGTCGCCGAAGCGTTCGCAGATTTTCTCGATTGCGCTTTCGATCGCGCGCTGGTCGTCGGTCAGGTCGAACTGCATGGATTGCCCTCCAGGAAAACGTGAACGGCCGCGCCGATCCATGCGGGCATGAGGTGTCTCCTCTTGCAGCGGCGCGTGTCGGGTACGGCGCGGCGTGATGTGCGAAGGGGGCGCGGGCGGGCGGCGCCGGCCGCGATGCGGGTCAGTTTCGACGCGGGCCGTCGTCGTCGCGTGCGTCGTCGGCGAACACCTCCGCCGCGTGTTCGTTCAGCGCGGGCGGCGGCCGCCGGTACGTGGCCGGCGTGCGGCCGAGCTTGATCGGCGACGCGATGCCGCGATGCCGGCCCAGTTCGACCTTCATCCGCCGGTGCGCGACGTGCGGATGGTCGAGCGCCGCATCGAGCCCGAGCACGGGCGCGCACGGCACGCCCCGGCGCATCAGCTGCTCGGCGAGTGCCGCGCCGTCGTGTGCGGCCAGCGCCGTTTCGAGCAGCGCGCGCAGTGCGGCGCGGTTCGCGCTGCGCGCGCGGTTGTCGACGAAGCGCGGATCGTCGGGCCAGTCGCGCGTGCCGAGCACGTCGCACAGCGCGGCGAACTGCCCGTTGTTGCCGACCGCGAGAAAGATGTCGACGCTCGCGGTCGGAAAGCTGTCGTAAGGCGTGATGTTCGGATGCGCGTTGCCGGTGCGCGCCGGCGCCCTGCCCGAATGGAAGAAGTTCGGCGTATGCGGATGCAGGATCGACAGCGCGCAGTCGAACAGCGTCGATTCGACGAATTGGCCGCGCCCGCTCGCATCGCGTTCGCGCAGCGCCATCAGCACGCCGAGCGCCGCGTTCAGCCCGGTGACGAGATCGACGATCGGCACACCGACGCGCAGCGGCGCGCCGCCCGCCTCGCCGTTCACGCTCATCAGCCCGGCCAGCGCCTGGACGGCCGCGTCGTAGCCGGGCAGCCCGCCGAGCGGGCCGTCCGCGCCGAAGCCCGACACGCGGCAATGGACGAGACGCGGAAAACGCGCGTGCAGCGTCTCGAAGCCGAGGCCCCAGCGCTCCATCGTGCCGATCTTGAAGTTTTCGACCAGCGCGTCGGCGCGCTCGAGCAGGCCGAGCAGGCGCTCGCGATCCTCTGGCTTCGTCAGGTCGAGCGCGATGCCGAGCTTGTTGCGGTTCACGCCGAGGAAATACGACGCCGTGTCGCCGTCGAACGGCGGCCCCCAGGTGCGCGTCTCGTCGCCCGACGGCGGTTCGACCTTGATCACCTCCGCGCCGTGGTCGGCGAGAATCTGCGTCGCGTACGGGCCGCCCAGCACCCGCGACAGATCGATGATGCGCAACCCCGCCAACGCGCCCTGCTGCTCCAACTCCGCCATGCGTCTCGCTCCTGCTTCCGGTTGATCGGACCGCCGGTTCCGTCGTGCCGACAGGCGGCGACACGCTTTCCCGGACTTGAATGATAATTCGTGTACGTGAATTTATATTCACACTCGGGAATTTCGTTGTCAAGCCGGGCATGCTCCGGCAGCCGGGCGGAGAACGCGGTCGCCCGCAAGTGGGGACGACACCGAACGCCGGCCGGTTGCGGCGCCGGGCCGTGGTTCGCTAAGCTGCCGGAGAGTGCTCACTGAAGACAGGCGGACCTTTCATGAAACACATGCTGCTCGCGGCCATCGTGCTGGCGTCGACGCTGGGCGTCGCCCGCGCGCAAACCCAGACTTACCAGTTTGGCGAAGGACAATCACAGCCGCGGGCCGCCGCGCCGACGGCACGGCCCGCGCCCACGCGACCGCACGTGAACCCGCCCCCGCATCAGCACCGGCGCGCCATCCACAAGCGGCGCCACGGGCGGTCCGGGAAACCCGCGCGCACGGGGTTCTACACGCACGCGTGACGCGATGCGCGGTGCGCGCGCGACAACGCACGGAACTGTCACGAACGCCCGGTATGATCGGCGCGGCGGCTTGCATGTCGTCGTGCCCGACGATCGGGCGACGGGCCGGCACCGCCGGTCGACGACCATTTCCCTCCACGATTCAGCACCTGTTTTGCCGAACATGAATACCGGGCCGGATACCGTCGCGAGCATCAAGGAACGCGCCACGATCGTGTGCCGCCAGCGCAGCAGCGTGTTGCTGGTCGCCCGTACCGCGGCGCGCTGGTCGCTGCCGGGCGGCACGATCCGGCGCGGCGAGACGCCGCTCGAGGCCGCGCAGCGCGAGCTGGCGGAGGAAACGCGGCTGGAGGGGCTCGCGCTCGACTATGCGGTGCAGTTCGGCGGCCTCACGAAACTTCATCACGTGTTCGTGGCCGACGTGCCGAAACACCTGACGCCGCGCGCGAGCAACGAGATCGCGCGCTGCAAGTGGTTCGACGTCGAACGGCTCGAGACGCTGCGCGCGAGCGTGCCGACCCGCAAGATCATCGAACTGCTGCACCTCGACCGCTTTCCCGCGCACGCGCACGCGGACTGGCCGTTCCGCTCGCGCTGAACCGGCCCGCGCGGCTCACCCGCGCAGCAACGGACCGGCCTTGCGCTCGAGCAGCGCGACGAGTTCGGGCTGCATGTACGCGTAGCGGTCGGGAATGTCGAGGCAGACGATCTTCTTGTGCTTCAGCCGGATGCCGAATCGGGCGGACAGCTTCGCCTTGTGCGCCCGCTCCATCACGAACACGATCTCGGCCCATTCGAGTTGCTCGGCGGATAGGCGCGTCTGCGCGTCGGGCGCGAGGCCCGCGGAGTCGGTTTCGACTCCCGGCCACGCGGCGAACACCGCCTCGGCCGTCGGGCTGCGCAGCCGGTTGCGGCTGCAGATGAACAGGGCCCGTGTCATGCCGGTGCACGGCGGCCGGATGGTCCGCTCGACCGGTCAACCCTGCGGAATCGTGCCGGGCCGCACGTAGGCCAGCATGTGCGGCACGTAGTCGGCCTTGCCGAGCTCGACGCCGTGATGGCGCAGGATCGCGTACGCGGCGATCGCGTGAAAGTAGAACTGCGGCAGCGCCCAGTCGCGCGCGTACTGTTCGCCCGTCATGTCGAACGCGGTGCCGTTCGGCAGTTCGAGCGCGATCGGCAGAGCGGCGCCGCCGTCGAGTGCGTCCGGCGCGAGTTCGCCGAGGAATGAGATCGTGCCGGCGACGATCCCTTGCGCATCGCTGAGCGTGCCGGGCTGCGCGTCGGCATGCCAGCCGGCTTCCCGCAACGCCAGCAGCGCGTCCGGCAGCGGTTCGCCGCGCAGACGGTAGACCGGCTCCATCGCCTGGAAACAGGAAAACCGCACCTGGGCGGCGAGCGGATACATGTCGGGCGCCAGCTTGAGCGTCAGCAACGCATCGGGCGCGTTGCCCTCGGCCTGCCGATGCGCGGCGGCCTTGTCGAGCCACGCGGATTGCGCGCGCAGCATCTGGGTGAAGGTCGGAACGAGAAGTTGGGTCGGTGACATCCATGCTCTCCGATGAGGCGTTCGCGCCACGATATCAATGTCGGCGCGAATCCGTATTCTGCCGTAGCCGACGTTTCGACGCGAAACCGGTGACGTATCGCACGACCGACGCCCGGTGCGTCACGGTTTGCCGTGGCGCGCCAGGAAGCGATCGAATTGCGACGCGAACGCCTTGCCGTCACGTACGCTGAACGGGGCCGGGCCGCCCGTATCGATGCCCGCGCTGCGCAGCTGCTCCATCATCGCGCGAGTCGACAGCCGTTCCTCGATGTTCTCGCGGCTGAACCAGTTGCCGCGCGGGTCGAGCGCATGCGCGCCCTTGTCGAGGACGGCAGCGGCCAGCGGGATGTCGGCCGTGATCACGAGATCGCCGGCTTCCGCGAGTTCGACGATCCGCGCATCGGCCACGTCGAAGCCGGCCGGCACCTGCAGCGCCTTGATGAACGGCGACGGCGGCGTGCGCAGAAACTGGTTCGCGACCAGCGTCACGCAGATCTCGGCACGACGCGCGGCGCGAAACAGCATGTCCTTGATGACGGCGGGACACGCGTCGGCATCGACGAGTACTTGCATGGCAGGGATTCCGGTGGATAGAAACGGCGATCATAGCGCAGCGCCGGCGCGTCGCCACGCACGGCTGCCCACGCGATCAGCCGGCCGGCCCGGCGCACAGCGACGCGGCCGTCATCCATTGCGCGCCCCAGGCATCGGCGAGCCGCCTGCCCTGCCCGATTCGCACGGCCGCATCGTCGAAGTCGACGAACACGACGTGATCGGCGGCCGCTGGTCTCGGCGGCGTTTCGCGCGTGCGGCCGTCGGACAGCACCCATAGCCAGCGCTGTTCGTCCGGCGTACGTCGTGCGGCGCCCGCGAGCAATTGCGCGGCGGCCGCGATGCCGTCGGCAAGCGGCGTGCCGCCGCCGCCGTCGACCGGTTCGAGCCAGCGCGCATTCCACCAGCGCGGCACGGCCGGGCCGAAGCGCCGCGCGGCGCCGTCGCCGCCGAAGCAGATCAGCGCGGTTTCCACGCGGTCGCGCGCGGCCTGATCGAAGTACGCGACGATCAGGCCTTTCGCGAGCGCGAGCCGCTCGTGCGCCAGCATCGACGCCGAACAGTCGAGCACGAAGCAATGGAGCGCGCGCGGTGTGCCGGCCCGCTTGCTGAAACGCAGATGCTCGGCGTGCAGCGGGCCGCCGCGCTTCGCGGCGAGCGTCGCCGGCCATGCAACGGCCGTGCCGGCACGCACCGTACCCGGCACGCGCGCGGCAGCGCCTGGTTGCCATCGAGGACCGCGAACGGTATTCGCGGCGGCGTCGGCTCGATGGCTCAGCGTTTTTTTAGCGGCAGCGGCACCACGCTCTTCACGTCACGCAGTCCGGCCGGCTCGGGCGGCAGGTAGCCCCAGTCGCCTTGCGATGCGGTTGCGTCGTTTCGTGCCGCGCCCGATGGATGGCCGGGCTGCCGGTGCGTGTCCGGCGGCGGATCGTCGCGGTCGCCGCCGGCCTCCGCATGCGACTGCGTCGCGGCCGACGACGGCGGCGTACCCGCATGGCGTCGATGCCGCAGTACCGCGTCGGCCACGCGTTCGACGTGCGTCACCGTCACCGCGTCGGCCTGCTCCAGCGCCGCGAGCGCGCGCGCGGCGCGCAGCATCACGAGGTCGGCGCGCAGGCCGTCGACGGCCGCATCGATGCACAGCGCGCTGACGCGCGCATGCACCGCATCGTCGAAATCCAGCGCCGGCAACCTTGCCCGCGCCGCGCGGATCCGGTCGCCGAGTTCGCGCTGCGCGGCCGCGTGACATGCGCGAAACGCGTCCGGGTCGAGATCGAACGCGAGGCGCGCCTTCACGATCTGCTCGCGCTGCGCGGCGTCGAAGCAGTTCTCGAGTTCGACCATCAGCCCGAAGCGGTCGAGCAGTTGCGGGCGCAGTTCGCCTTCTTCGGGATTCATCGTGCCGACCAGCACGAAGCGTGCGTCGTGCGCATGCGACACGCCATCGCGCTCGACCACGTTCACGCCGCTCGCGGCGACGTCGAGCAGCGTATCGACGAGCCCGTCGGCGAGCAGGTTCACCTCGTCGACGTACAGCACGCCGCGATGCGCGCGCGCGAGCAGGCCCGGCCGGAAGCGCACGCCGTTTTCGGCGAGCGCATGGGCGAGATCGAGCGTGCCCGTGACCTGTTCGTCGCTCGCCGACAGCGGCAGCGTGACGAATGCCCCTTCGGGCAGCAGTTCGGCGAGCGCGCGTGCGGCGGTCGATTTCGCGGTGCCGCGCGGCCCGCTGACGAGCACGCCGCCGAGCGACGGGTCGATCGCCGCGAGCAGCAGCGCCTGCTGCAGCGGTTGCTGCGCGACCAGCGCCGCGAACGGAAATACCGCGCGGGCGCGATGCGTCGTCGAATCGGTCATCGCCGTCCTCCTTCCTGACATTGTTCGCTGTCGAGCCAGACCGCTTCGATCCGCTCGCGATAATCGCCCGGCTCCTGCCACAGCCCGCGCTGCATCGCTTCGACGAAGCGTTCGCAAATGCCGTGCAGCGCCTTCGGGTTGTGGCGTTCGAGGAACGCGCGCGTGTCGTCGTCGAACAGGTACGCGTCGGCGACGAGCGCGTACTGGTGGTCCGACAGCACGCGCGCGGTCGCGTCATAGCCGTACAGGTAATCGACGGTCGCGGCCATTTCGGCCGCGCCCTTGTAGCCGTGGCGCTTCACGCCGTCGAGCCATTTCGGATTGACGACGCGCGAACGGATCACGCGCGCGATTTCCTCGCGCAGCGTGCGCATCTTCGGCGCGACCGGGTTCGCATGGTCGCCGTGGTAGATGCTCGGCTGCCGCCCGGACAGGTGCCGCACGGCCGCCGTCATCCCGCCCTGGAACTGGTAGTAGTCGTTCGAATCGAGGATGTCGTGTTCGCGGCTGTCCTGGTTCTGCACGACGACGTCGATCGTCGCGAGCCGTTCGCCGAACACGTCCGGCGCGGCGTCGCCGGCGCTGTTCTGCGCGTATGCATGGCCGCCCCACTGGCGGTACGCATCGGCGAGATCGGCATCGGTCTGCCAGCGGCGCTGGTCGATCAGGTCCTGCAGGCCCGCGCCGTAGCTGCCCGGCCGCGCGCCGAACACGCGCCAGCCGGCACGCCGCCGCGCTTCGTCCGGCGCCACGCCCTGCTCGATCCATTTCGCGCGTTCGCGCTCGACGCGCGCGCGGATCGGGTTCAGTGCCTCGGGCTCGTCGAGCGCGGCAACGGCCTGCACGGCCGCGTCGAACAGGTGCATCAGGTTCGGGAACGCGTCGCGGAAGAAGCCCGACACGCGCAGCGTCACGTCGATGCGCGGCCGGTCGAAGATCTCGATCGGCAGGATCTCGAAGTCGGTCACGCGATGGCTGCCGTGCGCCCATTTCGGCCGCACGCCGAGGAGCGCGAACGCCTGCGCGACGTCGTCGCCGCCGGTGCGCATCGTGGCCGTCCCCCAGACCGACAGGCCGATCGCGCGCGGATAGTCGCCGTGGTCCTGCAGATGGCGTTCGATCAGCTGCTGCGCGGACTTCAGCCCGAGCGACCACGCGGCCTGCGTCGGCACCGCGCGCGTATCGACCGAATAGAAGTTGCGGCCCGTCGGCAGCACGTCGGGCCGGCCGCGCGACGGCGAGCCGCTCGGCCCCGGCGGCACGAAGCGGCCGTCGAGCCCGCGCAGCAGCTGGCGCAGTTCCTCGCCGCCGCATGCGTCGAGGGCGGGCAGCAGCGTCGAGCGCACGCGCTCGAGCACGGCGAGCGTGCTCGGCCAGTCGCCGGGCGGCGTGGGGGCGGCATCGGCGCCGGTCTCGCCGGAAACGGCCGCGCACAGCCCGTCGAGCCAATGCTGCGCGAGCCGTTCGAGCCGCTCGCGCGTGTCGCCGGCATGGCGCCACGGCGATGCGTCGAGCGCTTGCAGAACGGCCGGCCGCGGGCCCGTCCACGGCGCGGCCCAGTCGGCCGCGAGCGGATCGAAATCGTCGCCGAGCGCGAGATCGCGCGCGAGCGCGCCGATCAGCCCCGCGCGTTCGCCCTTGCCGTCGCCGACCGGAAAACGCGCGAGCGCGAGCAGCGTGTCGCGGCGCTGACGGTCGGCGGGCGACACGCCGAACACATGCAGCCCGTCGCGAATCTGCGCTTCCTTCAATTCGCACAGCCACGCGTCGACGCGCGTCAGCAGCGCATCCTCGTCGCCCGCATCGCGCGGCGGCGACACGCTCAGTTCGTCGTGCAGACGGTGTTCGGCGATCGTCGCGAGAATCGTCTTGCGCAGCAGCTTCGCGCGCCGCGCATCGACCATCAGCGCTTCGTAGTATTCATCGACCTGCCGTTCGAGATCCTGCAGCGGGCCGTAGTTTTCCGCGCGCGTGAGCGGCGGCATCAGGTGATCGACGATCACCGCCTGCGCGCGGCGCTTCGCCTGGCTGCCCTCGCCCGGATCGTTGACGATGAACGGATACAGATGCGGCAGCGGCCCGAGCGTCAAGTCGGGCCAGCACGCGTCGGACAGCGCGACGCTCTTGCCCGGCAGCCATTCGAGGTTGCCGTGCTTGCCGAGGTGGATGACCGCGTCGATGCCGAACGCATCGCGCAGCCAGAAATAGAACGCGAGATACGCGTGCGGCGGCACGAGGTCCGCATCGTGGTAGCTCGCATAGTCGTTCTCGCCGCGCGAGCGCGACGGCTGGATGCCGACGAACACGTTGCCCGCGCGCCAGCCGGCGATCGTGAAGCGCCCCTGCCGCAGCGTCGGGTCCGCTTCGGGCGGGCCCCAGCGCGCGTTCAGCGCGTCGCGCACCGCGGCCGGCAGCCGCGCGAAATGCGCGACGTAATCGGCCAGCGCGAAGCTCTGGAACGCGGGGCGCAAGGCGCGCACGGCCGGGTCGTTGGTCACGCCTTCGGTGAGTCGCGCGATCAGCGCGTCGCCATCGGCCGGCAGGTCGGCCACGGCATAGCCCGCATCGCGCAGCACCGCCAGCACGCGCAGTGCGGACGCCGGCGTGTCGAGCCCGACGCCGTTGCCGATCCGCCCTTCGCTTTGCGGATAGTTCGCGAGGATCAGCGCGATGCGCTTGTCGGCGTTGTCGAGCGTGCGCAGCCGGCACCAGCCCCGCGCGAGCGCCGAGACGAACGCGACGCGTTCGGCGTCCGGCTGATAGCGCACGACGTCGACTTCGGTGTGCGGACAACGATACGCCAGCCCCTTGAAGCTCACCGCGCGCGTGACGATGCGCCCGTCGACCTCGGGCAACGCAATGTGCATCGCGATGTCGCGCGCATGCAGCCCCTGGTTGTCGGCCACCCACGCGTCGCGGTTGCCGCCGGACAGGATCACCTGCAGCACCGGCGCATCGCCGGCGAGCACGTCGGGCTCGGGGCTGTCGATCGCCCCGGCCGCGAAGGCGGTGGTGTTCAGCACGAGCGCGACGCCGTGCGTGTCGCACAGCTGCGTGATGACCTCGCGGCTCACCGCATCCTTCAATGACGTGACCGCGATCGGCAGCGGATTGAGCCCCTCGCGCACGAGCGCATCGGCCAGCGCGTCGAACACGGCGGTGTTCGCGGCCTGCCAGTGCGCGCGATAAAACAGGATCGCGACGACGGGCGCGCCGGGCGTCCAGCGCGCACGCCAGTCGTCGACGCTCGCCGGGTCGCGCGCCGGGTGATACAGCGCGGCGGCCGGCAGCGGGCGCGGCAGTTCGGGTTCGTCGCCGAAACCGAGCGTATGGAACGCGATGCTGCGCAGCAACGCTTCGGCGTTGTGCATGCCGCCTTCGCGCAGATAGCGCCACCACATCCGGCACAGGTCGGGCGCGACCGTGCTCTTCGCGACGAGGTTCGGGTCTTCCTGCAGGTCGCCCGAGAACATCGCGAGCTGCTGCTTGCGTTTCGACGCGAGCGACACGGCCTGCTCGATCCCGTACGGCCAGTATGCTTCGCCGCCCAGATGATCGATCACGACCGTCTTCGCGTGACGCAGCACGTCGTCGACATAGAAATCGACCGACGCCGGCTGCCGCAGGAACGTGACGTTCGCGAGCCGCACGCTCGGAAAGCCGGCGGGCAGTTTCGGCACGACGCTGGCCAGCAGCGACAGCGTCGTGTCGGCCGAGCTCAGGATCACGATGTCGGCCGGCTGCTGGTCGATCCGGACGACGCCCTGCGTATCGTCGACGAAGCCGCCCGGCGTGGTGCGCAGCAGATGCATCGCGCGTTACGCCTGTTGCAGGTCGGCCGCGCACGCGGCGTCGAACGCGCGCTGCAGCGCGGCCGCGTCGAGATCCTCGCCGATCAGCACGAAGCGGCTCGCCCGCGTTTCGCCGTCCTGCCAGCGACGGTCGAAGTAGCTGTCGAAGCGGCGGCCGACGCCCTGGATCACGAGCCGCATCGGTGCATCGGGCAGCGCGGCAAAGCCTTTCGCGCGGTAGATCGTGTGCGTCTCGACGACACGCTGCAGCGCGGCGATCGTCGCCTCGCGCGTGCCCGCATCGCCCGACACCACCACCGAATCGAAATCGTCGTGATGATGGTCGTGATCGCCGTCGTCGGCCGAGCCGTGATGGTCGTGCCGCAGGTGGATCGTTTCCTCCGACGCCGATTCGAGCCCGAGCAGCATCGCGACGTCCAGTTCGCCACGCGTCGCGCGCACGATCTTCACCTGCGGCGGGATTTCCTCGCGGATCGCGGCTTCGACCTCGGCGAACCGCGCGTCGGCGACGAGGTCGGCCTTGTTCACGATCACGAGGTCGGCGGACGACAGCTGATCGGCGAACAGTTCGTGCAGCGGCGATTCGTGATCGAGGTTCGGATCGGCGCGGCGCTGCGCGTCGACGGCCTGCGGGTTCTCGGCGAACTGGCCGCTCGCGGCGGCCGGACCGTCGACGACGGTCACGACCGCGTCAACCGTGAAGCTGTTGCGGATCGTCGGCCAGTTGAAGGCCTGCACGAGCGGCTTCGGCAGCGCGAGGCCCGACGTCTCGATCAGCACGTGATCGATGTCGGCGCGGCGCTCGACGAGCGCTTCCATCACCGGATAGAACTCCTCCTGCACGGTGCAGCACAGGCAGCCGTTCGCGAGTTCGTACAGCTGGCCCGACGCTTCGCCCTGCGCGCCGTCCGCGTCCTCGCAGCCGATGCCGCAGCCCTTGAGGATTTCGCCGTCGATGCCGAGCTCGCCGAATTCGTTGACGATCACCGCGATGCGGCGGCCTTCGGCGTGCTGCAGGATGTGGCGCATCAGCGTGGTCTTGCCGCTGCCGAGAAAGCCCGTGACGATCGTGACGGGAAGCTTGCGTAAGGTCATGGTGGATCCTGTGTGGAAAAGGAAGTCAGGCCGAGAGCGTCACGTCGATCTCGTCGTAGCGTTTGAGGCGGTAGATCGCGGCCGACACGATCCAGCACGCGAGGAACAGGCCGATCACGACGTAGCCGAGCATCCCGAAATGCGATGCGACCATCGTCGAGAAATTCCACACGGGCCCCTGCAGCGACAGTTTATCCGCGAGCAGCGCGAGCACCTCGATGCCGCCGATCAGCGCGGCGACCAGCACCGACACGAACGTGATCGTCATGTTGTAGTAGATCTTGCGGATCGGCCGCACGTACGCCCAGCGGTACGCGCCCATCATCAGGATGCCGTCGGTCGTGTCGACGAGCGTCATGCCCGCGGTGAACAGCACCGGCAGCACCATCACCGACCAGAACGACAGGCCGCCCTGCACCTGCGTGGCCGAAATGCCGAACAGCGCGATTTCGGTCGCGGTGTCGAAGCCGAAGCCGAACAGGAAGCCGACCGGATACAGGTGCCAGCTGCGCGACACGAGGCGGAACAGCGGCCGGAACAGGCGGGCCAGCACGCCGCGCTGGTTCATCAGCATGTCGAGGTCGGCGTCGACGATCGTCTCGCCGCGGCGGGCCGCGCGAAACGTCCGGTAGACGGAGATCAGGATCAGCAGGTTGGCGGCCGCGAGCACCAGCAGGAAGAACGCCGACACGCTCGTGCTGATCACGCCGCCCCAGGTCTTCATGCTCTCGAAACGCGCGAGCGACGCCGCGGTCAGCGCGACCGCGACCGACATCACGATCACCACCGTCGAATGGCCGAGCGAGAAGAACAGGCCCGCGCCGAGCGGGCTGCGGCCCTCCTGCATCAGCTTGCGCGTGACGTTGTCGATCGCGGCGATATGGTCGGCGTCGACCGCGTGGCGCAACCCGAACACGTAGGCGAGCAGCGCGGTGCCCAGCAGCACGGGCTGGTCGCGAAACGCGACGAAGGCCCAGATCCACGCGCCGACGTTGAAGGCGACGAGCAATGAATAGATCGCGACGATTTTGCCGCGCAGCCCGGATGAGCTGTCGTTGAACAGACGGAAGAACGAGTCGAGCATGATGCTCCTTTGCGAACGGTCGACATGATGAATGCCAACACGGCCGTCGTCGGCCCCGCCCGCGCCGCCGGCCGTTCTTCGCCCCGGCCCGCGCGTGCTGCGGCTGACGGGTCGGCAAAGGAAGCGGGCAGCGTTCGGGCGTCGGGCGTGCTGCGGCCGTGGACGATGCGCCGCCTCCCCGCGGCGCTGAACCCCACGTTCTGGCCGGTATCCGGGCTGACGAACACGCCGCTTCGCCTTCCCGGATGCGCGGCATCCAGTGGCGGTCGTCCGCATGCGGCAGGCATGCGGCGAAGCGGCGCTGCATCGCGCTGGGCGCGATGCGTTCGCTTACCGTTGCGGGGGCAGCACAGGTTGGCTCGACTGCGGTGCAGCCAGGCTCCCTGTTTCCCGTTTAACTGCGCGCGCCGGAGGAGCGCGCGCGAGCACCAAAACGCGTGCGAGTGTAGGCGGCGGTGCGGGGAGCGTCAAGGCGGAACGGGCCGCCGCGGTGCGTTCGGCATGGCCGCGGCATCGTGCCGGAGGCGCTCGCGGCGCCCGCGGGGCGGGTTCGCGCGGGCCGACCGCTGTGCTATCGTATGCGCCGCGTTCGGTGCTCGCATGCGCATTCCGCGCACGCAGTTAAACGGGAAACAGGAGGCGGAAGTCCGCCCGGCCTGTGCTGTCCCCGCAACGGTACGCCGCCCGCGCGCCGCGGTTCCCCCCGCACGCGCCCAGGCCGCCCGCGATGCCACTGCCCTTCAGCGGGCGGGAAGGCTGCGGCCTGGCAAGCGGCCAGCCCGGATACCGGCCGACGCAAGGGGCGAGCCCGCTGCTCGCCGAACGCCCGATCCGCGGGGGACGGATGGGGTGCGCTTCCCGCCCGCGTTCGCGCGGGCTTCGCCCGATCCATCATGCCTTGCCTGTCCGCCGGCCGCCGATGTGCCGCTCGCCGTCCCCTTTCCACTGCCACGACACGGTGTGCGCCGTGCCGCGTCCGATGAGCCGCGCCTGGCTCGTCGGCGCCGGCCCCGGCGACGCCGATCTGCTGACGCTGAAGGCCGTGCGCGCGATCGCCGCGGCCGACGTGCTGCTCGTCGACGACCTCGTGAACCCCGACGTATTGCGCCATGCACGCGCCGACGCGCGCATCGAGCACGTCGGCAAGCGCGGCGGCCATGCGTCGACGCCGCAGGAGGCGATCGTCGCCGCGATGCTCGCGCACCTGCGCGCAGGCCGCAGCGTCGCGCGGCTCAAGGGCGGCGATCCGTTCGTGTTCGGCCGCGGCGGCGAGGAGCTGCTCGCGCTCGGCGCGGCGGGTTTCCCGGTCGAAGTCGTGAACGGCATCACGGCCGGTATCGCGGCCCCGGCCGCGCTCGGCATTCCGGTCACGCATCGTGGCGACGCGCAGGGCGTGATCTTCGTCACGGGCCACGGCGCGGGTGCCGACGAGCCCGACTGGCGCGCGCTGGCCGCGACGCGCATGACGATCGTGATCTACATGGGCATACGCCGGCTCGACGCGATCGTGGCCGCGCTGCGCGACAGCGGCGTGCCCGGCGACATGCCGTGCGCGGCGATCGAGAACGCGACGCGCGACGGACAGCGGCACGTGCTCGCGACGCTCGACACCGTCGTCGAACGCGTGGGCGCGACCGGTATCGGTTCGCCCGCGATCGTCGTGATCGGCCGCGTCGCGGCGCTTGCCGACGATCCGGCCGTGCGCGCGGCGCTCGGCGGCCGCGCATGATGCGCGTCGCGCTCGGCGTCGGGTTTCGCGCGGACGTGACGGCCGTGCAACTCGATGCCGCGATCCGCGCGGCGCTGAAGCACTACCCCGATGCCGTGCCGGCCGTCGTCGCGACGCTCGCCGACAAGGCGCACGCTCGGCCGCTGCGCATGCTGTGCGCACGCCGCGGCTGGCCGCTCGTCGCGTTCGACGCGGCGCAGCTCGCGCAGTGCCCCGAACCGCCATTGAGCGGCCCGTCGGCTGCCGCGCTCGCACGTTTCGGCGTCGCGGGCGTGGCCGAGCCGTGCGCGCGGCTCGCGGCGCCGCGGGGCCGGCTGCTCGGCCCCAAATCCATCCTGGGCGGCGTGACGGTCGCGCTCGCCGGCCCGCTCTGAACCCTTTGTTTCGCTTTCGACAGGACGATTCCCGATGAAGACCGATGCCGAATCCCATCAGCGGATGACCGAACGCCGCCGCGCCGGCCATGAAAAGAAGCAGGCCGCCGCCACCCAGGAAAAGGGCCTGCTGATCGTCAACACCGGCAACGGCAAGGGCAAGAGCACGGCCGCGTTCGGCATGGCCGTGCGCGTGCTCGGCCACGGCATGCGGCTCGGCGTCGTGCAGTTCATCAAGGGCGCGCTGCACACGTCCGAGCGCGACTTCCTCGGCGCGGTCGCGCAATGCGACTTCGTGACGATGGGCGACGGCTATACGTGGAACACGCAGAATCGCGACGCCGACATCGCGACCGCGCGCAAGGGCTGGGACGAGGCGCGCCGGATGATCGAAAGCGGCGAGTACCGGATGGTGATCCTCGACGAGCTGAACACCGTGCTGAAGTACGAATATCTGCCGCTCGACGAAGTGCTCGCGACGCTCGTCGGGCGGCCGGATTCGGTGCACGTCGTCGTCACGGGCCGGCATGCGCCCGATGCACTGATCGATGCGGCCGACCTCGTCACCGAAATGCGGCTCGTCAAGCATCCGTACAAGGAGCAAGGCGTGAAGGCGCAGCCCGGCGTGGAGTTCTGAGCGATGCCGGCCTGCCCCGCGCTGTTCGTCAGCGCGCCCGCGTCCGGCCAGGGCAAGACGTCGGTGACGGCCGGCCTCGCGCGGCTGCACCGGCGGCTCGGCCGGCGCGTGCGCGTGTTCAAGACCGGGCCGGATTTTCTCGATCCGATGTTGCTCGAACGCGCGAGCGGCGCCCCCGTGCATGCGCTCGACCTCGGCATGGTCGGGGAAGCCGGCTGCCGTGCGCTGCTCGCCGATGCCGCACGCGACGCGGACCTGATCCTGATCGAAGGCGTGATGGGATTGTTCGACGGCACGCCGAGCAGCGCCGATCTCGCGGTTGCGTTCGGCGTGCCGGTCGTCGCGGTGATTGCCGCGAAGTCGATGGCGCAGACGTTCGCGGCGATCGCGTTCGGGCTCGCGCGGTTCCGCCCCGAGGTGCCGTTTCACGGCGTGCTGGCGAACCGCGTCGGGTCGCCGCGGCACGCGGAACTGCTGCGGCAGGCGTTACCCGACGACTTGCGCTGGCTCGGCCACGTGCCGGCCGATGCGGGCATCGCGCTGCCGGAGCGGCATCTCGGCCTGCACCAGCCGGCCGACATCGACGACCTCGATGCGCGGCTCGAGCGCGCGGCCGACGTGCTCGCGCAGACGGCGCTCGCCGAATTGCCGCCCGCCGTTTCGTTCGCGGCGCCGGACGTCCGCGCCCCGCTGCCGCGTGCGCTCGCCGGCACGCGGATCGCGATCGCGCGCGATGCGGCGTTCTCGTTCATTTATCCGGCGAATCTGGCGCTGCTCGATGCGCTCGGCGCGCAGCTTCGGTTCTTTTCGCCGCTGGCCGACGAACCCGTGCCCGCCGATTGCGATGCGCTGTTCCTCCCGGGCGGCTATCCGGAACTGCATGCGGCGACGCTTGCGGCGAATGGCGTGACCGCGCGGACGATTCGCGCGCACGCGGCGGCCGGCCGGCCGATCGTCGCGGAATGCGGCGGGATGGTGTATCTGTGCGAATCGCTGACCGACGTGGACGGCGCGACGACGCCGATGCTCGGGCTGCTGGCGGGCCATGCGACGATGCAACGCCGGTTCGCGGCGCTCGGGATGCAGCAGCTGGACACGCGCACCGGGCCGATGCGCGGTCATACGTTTCATTATTCGCGGCTCGATACGCCGCTGGCGCCGGTGGCGACCGCTGCGCGGCCCGACGGCGCGCCCGGCAGCGGCGAAGCCGTTTATCGCGCGGGCCCGATCGTCGCGACGTACATGCACATGTACTGGCCGTCGAATCCGGAAATGGCGGCCGCGCTGTTCGGCGGCACGGCATTCTGACGCAAACCGTGGAAGGTCGCGATGTCAGTGCTTTTCGCGGCCCGGCGCTTCCGAGCGTGAAGTACGGATCACGGTGCCGTCGGGCGAGAAATGCGCGTTGAACATCGCGTCGCCCGATACGCCGCCCTCGGCCCAGTGCCAGCTCCACACTTCTTCATGGCTCAACGCGTATTGCGCGACCTCGGTCGGCTTGCCGAGCAGTTGCCGTACGTCGTCCTTCGACATCCCCGGCACGACCTTCGCGATGTTTGCCGCCGTCAGGGCCTGCGTGATCGACACGAGCCGGCCGTCCGGCCCGAAATCGAGCATGTACGTGCTCGTGCCGTACGGGCCGCGCGGATACTCGAAGCGCTGCGAGCCGTCCTCGCCCTGCCTCACCATCTCGGGCTTGCCGGCCTGGCGCAGCACGTCCTCGGTCGTCGAGACGCCCGGCTGCAGATTGCCGAACGCCATCGGATCGGGCTTGATCGCATTCACCGCGTCAGCCACCTTCTGGTCGTCGCAACCGGCCGCCAGAACGCCGACCGCGCAGGCCGTCAGCACGGTCAGAAACTGTTTTCGCATGTCATCCACACCTGTATTCATCGAGCCGATCCGGCGTCGCGCGCAGCGTAGCACGCGGCCCGTCACGTCGATGTCAAGGAGCGTCAAATTCGCGCGCATCCCGCGCGCCCGGTTTCACGGCCGTGTTGGCGCGTGCCGGGCGGTGGCGCCCGCGTCGATGCGCCGCGGCGTCACGCCAGGAACGTCTCGGCCAGCTTGACCCAGTACGATGCGCCGGTCGGCAGCGCGGCGTCGTTGAAGTCGTAACCGGGGTTGTGCACCATGCAGCCGCCCTCCCCGTCGCCGTTGCCGATGATCAGGTAGCAGCCCGGCCGCTTCTCGAGCAGGAACGCGAAATCCTCGCTGCCGGTGAGCGGCACCATTCCGTCGATCAGGTTCGCCTCGCCGACCCACTCGCGCGCGACGCCGCGTGCGAACGCGGTCATCTGCGCGTCGTTGACGAGCACCGGGTAGCGGCGCTGGTAGTCGATCGTCGCGGTCGCGCCGAACACCGCAGCCTGCGCATGAACGACTTCCTTGATGCGCGCCTCGAGCAGGTCGCGCACTTCCGGCTTCAGCGCGCGCACGGACAGGCGCATCTGCGCGCGGTCGGGAATCACGTTCGGCGCCTCGCCCGCATGGATCGCGCCCACCGTGACGATCGCCATGTCGAGCGGCGACACGTTGCGCGACACGATCGTCTGCAGCGCGACGACGATCTGCGCGCACACCACGACCGGGTCGATCGCCCTGTGCGGCACCGCGCCGTGGCCGCCGCGCCCCTGCACGTCGACGATCACGGTATCCGACGACGCCATGAACGGCCCCGGCAGGAAGCCGAACTTGCCCGTCGGGAAGCCCGGCATGTTGTGCATCGCGAAGATCGCGTCGCACGGAAACTGCTCGAACAGCCCGTCGTCGAGCATTTTCTTCGCGCCGCCGAGTCCTTCCTCGGCCGGCTGGAAAATCAGGTTCAGCGTGCCGGAAAAGCGGCGCTCGCGCGCCAGGTGCTTCGCGGCCGCGAGCAGCATCGCCGTGTGGCCGTCGTGACCGCACGCGTGCATCTTGCCGGGGATCGTGCTCTGGTACGGCAGGCCGGTCGATTCGTGGATCGGCAGCGCGTCCATGTCGGCGCGCAGGCCGAGGCGCTGCGTGCCGTTGCCGACCTTCAGCTGCGCGACGACGCCCGTGCCGCCGAGCCCGCGATGCACCGTATAGCCCCACGCCTGCAACTGCCCGGCGACGAGGTCGCTCGTCGCGAATTCCTCGAAACCCAGCTCGGGGTGGGCATGAATGCGGTGCCGGATCTCGATCATTTCGTCGGCGAGGCCTGCGGGGATCACGCTGTGCGTCACGGTGTCGTCTCCTGGGTTTCGTGGGGAAGGTGCAGGCAAGGATAGTCGGTTGAACGGCAACCGGACAGACAGAAAGTCGTCACGGCGGCAACCAGGGGTTGCCTGTCGATCGTCGCGGCGCGCGACGAATGCGCGACGGATCGTACGGCGGAAGGAAACCGGCCATTCGGGCGACTGCCGCCTGCGGTCGGGGTTCGCGACACTGCGTGTTCCGTCTCGATTTTTCAGGTGGGAGGGCGTGTTGGTTGCCGTTCGTCATTCCGGAATAATTCCGTCACATCAACGGGTTGAGCATCTTTGTTCATTTTTTGACGGCCGTACATTTTTTGTGTACGCTCGTGAAAAAGTGAACAGGCGATCCACCCCGATGCCCAAGAACGCCACCCTGCCGATCTCGGAACAGCACGTGCTCGATGAAGCCTGTGCCGCGTTCGGACGCGCGACCCGGCGCTTCGACGCCCGGCCCGTGCGCGTGCCGGCCACATACAACGCGCATGCCGACGCGATGATCCGCTTCGGCATTGCCGGGCAAACATTCGAGATGCCGGTGGCGGTGAGCGTCGGCGTCGAATCGCTGCCCGGCGCGCTCGCCGCGTTACGCCGCCGCGCGCCTCCAGCGTCCGCCGAGCGGCCGCTGATGCTGGTCGCGCCGTATTTTTCGGCCGACCTGGCCGCCCGCCTGATCGAGCACGACATCCCGTTCATCGATACCGCCGGCAACGCATGCCTGATCCAGCCGGAGGCGACCGTGATGATCTCCGGCCGGCCGAAACCTGCACGCACGCCACGCCGGCAGGCATCGCGCGCGACGACGCCCAAGGGGCTCGCCGTGATGTTCGCGCTCGCGACGCAGCCGGGCCTCGTCACGCAACCGCTCCGCGCGATCGCCGCCGCGTCGGGCGTCGCGCTCGGCACGGTCAATCTCGCGATGGACGATCTGATCGCACGCGGCCTCATCGCGCAGCGGCGCAACGGCGAACGCGCGTTTACCGACTGGCCGCGCTTCGTGCAGGAATGGGTCGCGCTGTACCCGAGCCGCCTGCGCGCGAAATTGCCGAGCCGGCGGTTTGCCGCGCTCGCGCCCGACTGGTGGCGCGGTTTCGATTTCGCGGCATTCGACGCGCGGCTCGGCGGCGAACCCGCGGCCGACCTGCTGACGCACGACCTGAAGCCGGCCGCCGTCACCGTCTATACGCACGGCGCGGTGTCGAACCGCCTGCTGCTCCAGGCGCGCCTGCGCCCGGACGAGCGCGGCGACGTCGAGCTGCTCGAAGCATTCTGGCCGCCGTCGCCGGCGCTCGACTGGCGCGAGCAGGACGTGCCGCTCGTGCCGCCGCTGCTGATCTACGCGGATCTCGTCTCGTCCGGAGACAGCCGCAATCTTGCCGCCGCCGAACACATCCATGACCGATACCTCGCCCACCCGCCCGCTTGAAGTCGACGCGCGCCGACCGCTCGAACCGGCGGCGGTCGCGTTGCTGCAGGCGGTCCGTACGGCTTGCGCGCAGCTCGACGCGGCATTCGTCGTCGCCGGCGCAACCGCGCGCGACATCCTGATGTGGCATGTCCACGGCATCCGGCCGGTGCGTGCGACGCGGGACGTCGACGTCGCCGTGTGCGCGGTGAGCTGGCCGTTTCACGAACGGCTCGTCGATGCCCTCGTCGCGACGGAGCAATTCGCACGCGCGCCGAAGCATCAGCAGAAACTGCTGTTCGACAGCGGGACGCAAGGCTTTCGCACGGAGCTCGATCTCGTGCCGTTCGGGCCGCTCGAGGCGCCCCCCGGCGAAATCGCATGGCCACCGGGCGGCGACTTCGTGCTGAACGTGCTGGGCTTCCAGGAAGCGGTCGATACGGCGCTGGTCGTGTCGATCGCGGCCGACATCGCGGTGCCGGTGGCGAGCCTGCCGGCCCTGGCGCTGTTGAAGCTGCTCGCGTGGAAGGACCGGCGCGCACGCCAGAACAGCGACGCGTACGACCTGCTGTTCCTGCTCACGCATTTTCACGACGCGGGTAATCGCGAGCGCATCTGGGACGTCGCGCCCGACCTGCTCGAGCAGCACGGTTTCCAGCCTGAGCTGGCCGCGGCCGCGCTGCTGGCGCGCGACGCAAGGCGGATTGCTTCGCCGCACACGCACGATGCGATCCGCGCGCTGTTATCCGACGCGGCGATCTACGCGACGCTCCGGCAGGATCTGCAGGCCCGCGCGTTCGCGCTGCTGCCGGGCGAATTCAACGATGACGCCGACCGCTATCTCGACGCGTTCCGCGACGCTTTTCTCGCCGATTCGCCCGTTCCCCGGACGTGACGTGCGGCCGCGCGACAAACGCCGTCACGCGTTCCGCATGCTTCGTCACGGCAACCGGAACGTGTCGAAGAATGTATCGCGCTCCATCACGGTGAGCGCCGCGCGCTTGTGCGGGAAGTCGAACTCCTTCAGCGTGTAGAACCCGAGCCGGTGCATGTACGCGATATGCCGCACGTGATCGACGCGCGGCTCGCCGACGAGCCGCTGCGTGCGCGGTTCGTCGACGAACATGTAGTGCAGCACCCCGCTCCACCACGCATGCAGCTTGCCCGCGCTCTGGAAGCGTGAATCGCCGATCAGCAGATGCAGCCCGCGATCGAAGTCATGCGCGTCGTAGAACGGCGCGAGGCGGTCCTCCTTCGCCCAGTAGAACTCGAAATAGCCGAACGGCGTATCGTCGAAATAGCCGATCATCGGATGCATGTGCGGATCGGCGAGCCGCTCCGCGAGATAGGCGGCGTGCTCGTCGAGCGTGCCGCGCTGGTCCCAGAAATGCGCGACACGATCGAGGTTCATCCAGTCGCTGAACAGCTGCGCATGCGCATCGATGTCGACGGTGCGCAGGCTGAACGTCATCCCGACCTGCGGCATGTGGCGCGCATAGATCTCGCCGGCCGGCGACGGCGGCCGCACCGGATGCCGGTGGCCGTTCGTGATCGTGTAGCGCAGCGGCATCCCGCCCGACGCGGGCGCCTTCAGCCACGGCCGCGGGTTCTGCCAGAACGTCGCGCGCGATGCGGTGAGGCGCAGGCGGTCGCCCACGATCCGTGCGTCGTCGATCACGCCGTCGCGCACCGCGCGCGCGACGTACGACGCGATAGCCGCCGGATCGGCGCCGCCGTGCGGCACCGACACCGTCGCCGCATCGTGCCGCGTGTCCGTATTGAACAGCGCGACGAACTCCGCGAGCAGCGCGGCCGGCGCATCGTCGGGCCGCCAAGCGTCGAGCGTGCGCTCGGCGGCGGGCGGCTCCTGCCCGTGCGCGGCGCCGTCGAGCGCCGCGGCCACCTCGCCTTCGACGGCGTCCGCTTCCTTGTCGGCCGGTTTCGTCAGCGTGTCTTCCATCACAGTGCTCCCGCGTCGTGGCGATCGGCGAGGATGTGCAGCCCCCGCTCGAGCGCCGGAAACAGGCTGCGCTGGAAGTTGTTCCAGCGCAGTTCGAGAATCGTGTCGTCCGGCGCGATCGGCGTGTCGAGCACGTCGCAGATCACTTCACCGGAATCGATGCCGTTGTCGACGTAGTGAAACGATGCGCCCGTCATCGTCACGGGTTCGACGCGCGAGGTCGCGCCGCTCGCCCAGTCGACCCGTTCGCCGCGCGCGCCGTGCAGCGCGTCGAGCGTCGCCCACGCGCCGCGCCGCTGGTACGGCGAATCGTCGGCCGTGATGCCGGGGTGGATGTTCGCGATGCGGCGATGAAAGCGCGCGCCGGGACGCACGAGCTCGTCGAGGATCACGAGCAGCCCGTCGAGCACGACCACGTCGGCGTCGAGTTCGAGCAGGCGTTCGAGCAGGCGCCGCTCGAACGCCTGCTTGCCCGTCACGCGCTCGCGCGCATCGCGCGGCAGCCGGCGGTACGTCGACGCAATCGTGCAGAACAGTTCGTCGACCGGCCTGCCCTGCACGGTCAGCCCGTCGGGCAGGATCCACGGGCGGCCGGGCGTGCGTGCGAAGCCGTAGTCGGCGACCTTCGCGCGGTCGGCCGGCGAGCCCTCGTCGTCGTCGACGATCACGCCCTGGAGTGCATAGCGTTCGCCGAGCGGCGAGTCGTTCAGACGCTCGACGAGGAATTCGAGCGGCGCCTTCATGTAGCGCGTGCCGCCCTGGTAAGCGACCGGCTGGCCGGCGCGATCGGCCGCGCCGTTGCGCAGCGACTGGATGTAGACGAGATTTTTCTTCGGCATGGAGGCGTCGTGGAAAAAGCGGACGACGGCGCCGCGGCCCGCCCGCGCCGGCCCGAAGGCCGGCCGGCGCGCCACGGCGCGCGGCGTCACCAGTTGTATTTCGCGGTGGCGATCACCGTGCGGTCGGTCCCGAAAACGCAGACGCTCGTCGACTGGCAACCGCTGATGTAATGGCGGTTGAACAGGTTCGTCCCGTTCACGGCAAAGCGCCAGTTGCGCGTGTCGTAATGCACGCCCGCGTCGAACAGCGTGTAGCTCGATACCGTCAGCGAGTTGTCCGCCGCACCGGCCGACGCACTCTGGTAGCGCACGCCGCCGCCCAGGCCGAAGCCCGTGAGCGGCCCCGTGTGCCACGTCCAGTCCGCCCACAGCGACGCCATCTGGCGCGGCCGCGGAATGTCGACCGGCCAGTTGTTCAGCGACGCGTCGTTGGCCTTCACGTTCTTCACGTCCTGGTAGACGTAGGACGCGATCAGCGACAGGTTCCGCGTGAGCTTGCCGGTCGCGTTCAGCTCGATCCCGCGCGAACGCACTTCACCGGTCTGGACCGACGTCGTGCCGGACGGATCGAGATTGAGCGGCGTCGACGTGAGCACGTTGGTCTGGTTGATCTGGTAGATCGCCGCGCTCAGCATCAGGTTCTTGCCGGGCGGCTGCCAGCGCAGGCCGGCCTCGATCTGCTTGCCGCGCGTCGGCTGCGGCAGCCCGCCGCCATACAGGTTCACGCCGATCAGCGGGTTGAACGACGTCGCGTAGCTGACGTACGGCGACAGCCCGTAGTCGCCCTGGTACGTGAGGCCCACGCGGCCGGTGAACGCCGTGATGTCGGCCTTCGACTGCGTGCCGCCCGCGCGGTCGTCCATCCGCTGGTTGACCCAGTCCTCGCGGCCGCCGAGCGTCAGCGTCCAGCGGTTCCACTTGACCTGGTCCTGCACGTACAGCCCGAACGTGTTCATCGTCGTGTACGTGTTGGTGCGATACGTGGTGTTCGGCGGCGAGAACACGGACAGCGTCACCGGCGTGTAGACCGGGTTGTAGATGTTCAGCGTCGGCGCGGCGGCCAGCCATTCGCTGTCGGTCGCGGTCTGCCGGTTGTACTGGAAGCCGAGCAGCAGCGTGTGCTCGAGCGGCCCCGTGCCGAAGCGGCCCTGCAGGTTGTTGTCGATGTCGAAGCGGCTGTAGTTCGTCTGGAACACGCCGGCCCAGCGGTTGATGTCGGTCAGGCTGCCGTCGGCGAAGCCCGCGCCGAACACCGAGCCGTTGTCGAGCGACAGGTGCATCCAGCGCACGTTCTGGCGGAACGTCCACATCGGATTCAGGTTCCGCTCGAACTGGTAGCCGAGCGACCACTGCTTCTTGCGGTAGTAGTTGAAATTCGGGTCGCCACCGTAGACGTCCTTGTCGAGCTGCCCGTTCGGGTTCGGCAGCACCGTGCCTTGCGCCGGCAGGAAGTTCGACGAGATGTCGCCCCAGTCCTGCAGGTACGTGGCGGACAGCGTCAGCGACGTATCCGCGTCCGGGCGCCAGCGGAACGACGGCGCGAGCGCGACGCGCTGGTCGTTGTTCGGGCCGGTCAGCGCGTTGCCGTCGCGGGCGACGCCGACGAACCGGTACGCGTACTTGCCGTCCGCGTCGAGCTTGTCGCCGACGTCGATCATGAACTGCTTGCGCGCGTAGTTGCCGAACTGCACGCCGGCTTCGCGCACGCGCTCGCCGTCGGCCGTCTTGGTCTGCACGTCGATGATCGCGCCCGGGTCGCCGGCGCCGTACAGCACCGACGTCGGCCCGCGCAGCACGGTGATGCTGTCGATCATGTACGGATCGACGCGCCAGCTCGACAGGTTCAGCGTGTTCGGCACCTGCAGGCCGTTCACGTACGCGGTCGGCGTGAAGCCGCGCAGCGCCGCGTACCAGTCGGAGCGGTTGTCCGAGCCGTATGACGAGAAGCCCGGCACGTAGCGCAGCGCCGCGTTCACGTCGGTCGCGCCGGTCATCTCGATCTGCTGCGCGGTGACGACGTTGATCGTCTGCGGAATCTCGTTCAGCGCGGTATCGGTCTTGGTGCCGGTCCTGCTGCGCTTCGCGACGAGCCCGACCGTGCCGTCGCCCTCCGAGCCCGCGTTGACGTTGATCGCCGGCAGCGTGCCGGATGTCGAGCCGTTCTGCGCGCCGACCGATGCGCCGACCGCCGCACCGTTCTGCGCATTGCCGCCCGACGCCGCGGCGCCTGCGTTCACGGCCGGCGCCGTCTGGGCATATGCGTGCCCTGCCGCCATCCCGAACGCCACGCTCGCCGCGGCTGCGATCGCACGCACACGCGTGCCTGTTGCCCACTCCATCTTTCTCTGCTCCACTTTCTTGATGCGGTCTCCGACCGCGCCTTTGTCAAAGAGCGAAAGCCATGCGGCCCGCGCTCGCCCCGTCTTGATGTCGTTGTTCATGCAGTGCCCGGGCCGCGCCATCGTCATGGGCGGGCGCGATCCCTTCCTCGAGCGACGCGCAGATCTCGTCCGCGCGGCGCGCCAGGACCGACAGCAGCGTGTCGGACAGGCCGTGGCTGTCTTCGCAGCAGCCTTGCAGGTAGATGCGCGGCGCGAAGTGCGCGGGCGTCGCGAGCAGGTAGTCGCGCGTGACGTCGCCGCGCGTGAGCGCATCGCCCAGATGCGGTGCGAGCCCTTCGAGCAGCGCCGAATGCGTGTCGCGCCGGTAGCCGGTCGCGAGCACGAGCGCGTCGAACCGTTCGACGCGCGTCGCGCCGTTCATCCGGTCGCGCAGCGTCAGCTCGATGCGGCCGTCGCCGGCGCGCACCGCGGCCTCGATCGCGCTGTTCGCGAGCAGCGCATGGCGCGGCGTGCCGTCGATGCGCTGCAGGTACAGCATTTCGTAGATCTGCTCGATCAGCGGCCGATCGACCACCGCGTAGTTGGTGTCGCGATAGCGCTCGAGCAGCGCGCGGCGCGCGTCGTGCGGCTGCGCGTAGACGACGTCGGTGAATTCGGGGCTGAAGATCTCGTTGACGAACGGGCTGTCGTCGGCCGGTTTCAATGCGCCCGCGCGCATCACGAGGCTCGCGTCGACGTGCGGGAAACGGCGTGCGAGGTCGATGAACACCTCGGCCGCGCTCTGCCCCGCGCCGATCACCGCGACGCGGCGGCGCTCGCCGTCCGGCGCGGCAACCAGCCGGTCGATGTCGGTCAGGTACGACGACGAATGGATCACGCGATCGCGGCCGAGCGCGGCGAACGCGTCCGGCACCGCCGGCGTGCCGCCGACGCCGACCGACAGCGCACGCGTCACGCGCTGGCGCTCGCGGCCGGCCGCGTCGCGCGACAGCACGCGCAGCGCGTCGATCCGCGCGCCGTCGCCGCGCACGGGCTCGATCGCCGTGACGGTTTCGCTGTAATGGACGTGCTCGTCGAAGGCGTCGGCGACCCAGCTCAGGTAGTCGTGGAATTCGACGCGGGTCGGATAGAAGTTCTTCAGGTTGACGAATTCGTTCAGCCGGCCGCGTTCGAACAGGTAGTTGATGAACGTGTAGCGGCTTTTCGGATCGCGCATCGTGACGAGATCCTTCAGAAACGAGATCTGCATCCGGCAGTCGTCGAGCAGCATGCCGCGATGCCAGCCGAATTCCGGCTGGCGTTCGACGAAGCAATGCGCGAACGGACGCGTGCCGTTGCGTTCCGCGAGGCGCACGGCCAGCGCCAGGTTCGACGGCCCGAAGCCGACGCCGATCAGGTCGAATACGGTTTCTCTCTGCATGTCTCTCAGCTCCCTTGTCGGTGAATCCGGCCCGTCAGACGTGACGGCCGGAGAAGAACGTTTCGCGCAGCGTGCGCATCCACAGCGGCTGCCCGTCGGCGAGCGCCAGGCGGCGCTGCCGCGCGAAGCCGTGCCGCGCGAGGGTGTCGACGACCCGCGCGCGGCCGGCCGGGACCGCGCAGCCGACCGCTTCGGTGCGCGGATCGTCGAGAAACAGGTAATGCACGACCGACGGCAGCCAGCCCGCCACGCAATGCGGGCCGCGCCAGCGCGATGCGCCAACCAGCATCCGCAGCCCGCGGTCGTAATCGCGCGCGCCGACGTGCGGCGCGAGCGGGTCTTCCTTCAGCCAGAACGCCTCGACGTACGCGAACGGTTCGCCGTCGAAGCAGCAGACGAGCGGGCTCACGTGCGGATCGGCATCGGGCGCCGTGCCGTCCACGCCGGGTTGCGTGCCCGGCCAGCCGTCGCGCACGCGCGGCTCGTCGAACCAGTGCGCCAGGCGCGCGGCGTCCTCGCCCGGCTGCCAGCCGCGCAGCGTGAAGCGCACGCCGAGTGCAGGCAGGTCGCGCGCATACACGTCGCCGCGCGGCGCGGGCGGCCGGCGCGGATGCCGCCGGCCGTCGGTCAGCATCGGCAGCGTCGCGCATGGCAGCGGCGTGCCGACGCGCCACAGATCGGCCTGCTGCGCCCAGCCTTCGCGCATGCACAGGCCGCCGTCGGCGAGCACGCCGCTCGCGCGCAGCGCGTCGAGCGCGACCGCCGGCCACGCGGCCGGGTCGAGCCGGATCGCTGCACGACGCGCGTCGTCGGAAAATGCGGCGGCGAGCGCGGCCAGCAACGCGCGCCGCTGGTCGCCCGGCGCCGCGCGATGGTTGTACGCGACGAGGCGCAGCGTGCCGTCGTCCGCGAGCTGCGCGCGCAGCAACTGCGCGCCGATGCCGTCGCCGTGCGCGACGCGGATCTCCGCGTCGTCGCGCGCGGCGAACAGGCCGTCCGCGAACGCGAGGCGGCACGTGTCCGGCATCGTGAATCCGTCCGGACGCACTTCAGCCAGCATCGCGCACCTCCTGCTCCGTTCCGGCCGACGCATCGAGATGCGCGCCGAGCGCCGCGAGCGTCGGCGACGCGAATACGTCGGCCACCGTCAGCGCGTGCCCGGCGCGGCCGGCCGCGTCGACGAAGCGCACGACGTCCAACGACGTCGCGCCGGCTTCGAACAGATCGGCATCGGGCGCGGGCGCGGCCGTCGCGAACGTGTCCGACCACAGCGCGGCGAGCGCGGCTGCGGCGTCCGGCGCGCGCGATGCCGCCGTGACGCGCGTCGCCGCGCTGCCGGCCCGTGCGACAGCAACCGCCGTCGACGCGGCGAACAACGCGTCGGGCGCGCCGAGCGCCGCTTCCGGCGCACCGGCGAAACGCGCGACTTCGTCGTGATAGAGGTCGACGAGCGCATCGACGAAAGCGCCGTCGAGCAGTTCGTCCGCATACGAGAACGCGGCGCTCACGCGGCCGTCCGGATGCTCGACGACGTCCAGCTCGAGCGTGAACACGACGCGATGACGCACGTCGTCGAACCCGGCGAGCGCCAGGCCGGCCCAGTCGCGCGCGGCGGTGCCGGTCGGACGCAGGTAGTTGAACATCACCTGGAACAGCGGATTGGCGTTTGCGGCACGCGGCGCGCGCAGCGCGGCGACGACGTCGGCGAACGGCACGTCGGCATGCGCATACGCGGCGAGCGCCGTATCGCGCACCTGCGCGAGCACGTCCGAGCGGCAGGCTGACGTGTCGAGCCGCGTGCGCACGACCACGGAATTGATGAAGAGACCGAGCGCATGGCGCGCGGCGTCGCCCGTCAGCTCGCGCGTCGACGCCAGCACGCCGACCGGCTGATCGGCCGCACCGGTCACGCGGAACAGCGCGGTGTTGAGCGCCGCGTGCAGCAGCATCGGCAGCGTCGCGTGCGCGGCGGACGCGGCGGCGCGCGCGGCACGGATCAGCGATGCGTCGAATTCGAACGCGACGCGCGCCGCACGCCATTGCGGGACGGCCGGCGCGTTTGCGCGCTGCGGCAGTATGGACGGCGGCAGATCGGCCAGCGCGTCGCGCCAGTACGCGACGCGGGCCGGGTGGCACGGCGCGGGCAGCGCGAGCGACATGTCGTGAGGCGGTGTCGATACCGATTCCGCTTCGCCGCGCACGAACGCGACATAGCCTGCGCGCACCGCGTCGAGCCACAGCTCGATCGATTCGCCATCCGAAACGATGTGATGGATCGTCACCGACAGTACGTGATCGTCCGCGCCGAGCCGCAGCACGCGTGCGCGCCACAGCGGTGCATCGGCCGCGAGATCGAACGGTGCGAGCGCGTCGGCATCGGTCAGCGCCGCCGCGCGGGCGAGCGCGTCGGATTGCGCCGACAGATCGATGACCGGCATTTCGACGGAAACGTCTGCTTCGATCCGCTGGCCCGGCAGCATGCCGTCGCGCGCGACGAGCCGCGTGCGCAGCGCCGGGTGCGCGGCCGCCGCGGCCGAGAACGCCGCGTGCAGTGCTTCGACGTCGAGCGGACCGCACACGCGCAGCGCGACCGGAATGTTGTACGCGGCGCTGTCCGGCTGCGCGCGCCACAGGAACCACAGACCGAGCTGCGCGGGCGACAGCGGCCATACGCCGTGCGCATCGGGTTTGACCACCGCGACACCCGGCGCCGCGGCACCGGCATGCGCGGCGCGCGGCGCGTCGGCCACCTGGCGCGCGTATTGCGCGAGCACCGGCGCTTCGAACAGCGCGCGCACCGGCACGTCGCGGCCGAGCCGCTCGGCGACGCGCGTCGCGACGCGCACCGCCGCCAGCGAATGGCCGCCGAGTTCGAAGAAATGATCGCCGCGACCGACGCGCTCGACGTTCAGCACGTCGCGCCAGATCGCCGCGAGCGCGGTTTCGTCGCCGTCGTGCGGCGCTTCGTATGCGCGTTCGACGCGCACCGGCGCCGGCAACCGTGCACGGTCGACCTTGCTGTTCGCGTTGCGCGGCAGCGCGTCGAGCACGATCAGTTGCGCGGGCACCATGTAGTCCGGCAGCGTGCGGCGCAGATGCGCGTCGAGCGTCGCGGCCTCGACCGGTTGCGCGGCCGCCTGCGCGTCGGCGGTCAGTTCGACGTAGGCGACGAGCTGCGCCTGCGCGCCCTGCCCGTGCACGACCGCGCACGCTTCGCGCACCGCATCGTGTGCGGCCAGCTGCGCCTCGATCTCGCCGAGCTCGATGCGCAGCCCGCGCAGCTTCACTTGATGATCGACGCGGCCGATGAAGTCGAACACGCCGTCCGCGCGACGCCGCACGAGGTCGCCCGTGCGGTACAGGCGCGCGCCCGGCGCGCCGTACGGATCGGGCACGAAGCGCTCGGCCGTCAGCGCGGGACGATCGAGATAGCCGCGCGCGACGCCGATCCCCTCGCCGCCCAGGTACAGCTCGCCGATCACGCCGACCGGCAGCGGATGCAGCCGCGCGTCGAGCACGTGTGCGGTGCGCGCGCCGACCAGCGTGCCGATCGGCAGATACGCGGCGTCGCCCAGCTTCGCGAGATCGTCGCCCGGGCGGAACATCCACAGCGTCGGCGTGATCACGGTTTCGGTCGGGCCGTAGCCGTTGACCACGCGCACGTTCGGCATCGCGCGGCGCAGCATCGCGAACGCTTCGCGCGACGTGGCTTCGCCGCCGACGGTCAGCGAGCGCAGCGTCGGCGGCGCGCCGTGCGCGAGCGCCCATTCGGCGAGCTGCGCGGCGCAGCCGGGCGGCACGTAGGTCATCGTCACGCCGTCGCGGATCATCATCGCGCAGGTCTGCGCGGGCGGCCACAGCACATCGGCCGTCACCGACACGGCGGCGCCCGACAGGTATTGCGAAAACCAGCCTTCGTGCGCGCCGTCGAAGTTGACCGACTGGAACAGCAGGAACACGTCGTTCTCGCCCGCGCCGTAGCGCTCGGCGATCGCCACGCAATGCCGCGCGAACGCCGCGTGATCGACGATCACGCCCTTCGGCTTGCCGGTCGAGCCCGACGTGTAGATCGCGTAGGCCGCATGGCCGGGCAGCACGTCCGGCAGCGCGACGTCCGCGGCTTCGTCGAGCGCGTCGACTTCGTCCGCGCGCCAGACGCGCAGCGCCGGCAGCTCCGGCAGCGATGCGGCGCTCGCGCCGTCGGTCAGCACGTGCGCGATGCCCGCATCGCCGACGATCTGCGCGAGGCGTTCGCGCGGATGGGCCGGATCGAGCGGCACGAACGCGGCGCCCGACTTCAGCACCGCGATCAGCGCGACCAGCAGGTCGACCGAGCGCTGCAGCGCGACGCCGACGCGCATTTCAGGCCGCACGCCGGCCGCGACGAGGTTGCGCGCGATGCGTGCCGCGCGCGCGTCGACCTCACCGCGCGTCAGCGCGCGATCGACGTCGGCGACACCGCGTGCGTCGGGCCGTGCCCGCGCATGCGCGGCGATGCGCGCGTGCACGGGGACGAACGGTTCGGCTTCGGCCGCACCCGCCGGCGCATTCCACGCGAACAGTTGCGCGCGCTCGTCGGCCGGCAGCCAGTCGAGATCGCCGACCGGCACGTCGGGGCGCGCGAGCGCATCGGCGAGCAGCGTGACGAAGCGCGCGGCCAGCCGCGCGATCGCGTCGCCGTCGAACAGGTCGAGCGCGTGGATGAACGCGGCGTCGAACGTGCCGTCGGGCGTCGCCTCGACGGAAAGCGTCAGGTCGAATTTCGCGGACGGCGTGCCGGACGGCAGCAACGTTGCCGATGCCGCGCCTAGCGCCGGCAGCGCGCGGCGCTCGCCATATGCGGCCATCACCTGGAACAGCGGATGGTGGCTCGCGCTGCGCGGCACGCCGAGCGCGTCGACGACCTGCTCGAACGGCACGTCCTGGTGCATCTGCGCATCGACGAGCGCGCGCTGCGTGCGTGCGACCAGCGACGAGAAATCGCCGTGCGCGGGCACGTCGACATCGATCGCGAGCGTGTTGACGAAGAAGCCGATCAGGCCGGTCGTTTCCGCGCGTTCGCGGTTCGCGGCCGGCACGCCGACGCAGATCCGCGCATCGCCGGTCGCACGCGCGAGCAGCGCATCGAGCGCCGCGAGCAGCACCGCGAACGGCGTCGCGCCCGACGCGGCCGCGAACGCGCGCAGCCGCGCACCGATGCGCGCGTCGAGCGAAAACACGTGACGTGCACCGCGCGCGCTGCGGCGCGCGGGCCGCGCGGCCGCGCCGGGCAGCGTCAGCACGCCGCGCTGCGGGTCGAGCCGCTCGCGCCAGAACGCCAGCTGCCGGTCGCGCTCGCCCGCATCGAGCCAGCGGCGCTGCCACAACGCATAGTCCGCGTACTGGATCGGCAGCGGCCCGAGCGGCACCGGCTCTCCCGACGTATACGCGCGATAGAACGCCGCGAGTTCGAACAGCATCACGTCCGACGACCAGCCATCCGACACGATGTGATGAACGGTCAGCGCGAGCCAGTGATGCGTCGCGTCGAAGCGGATCAGGTGTGCGCGCACGAGCGGTGCCGCGCCGAGATCGAACGCGGCGGCTTCATCGGCCATCGCGACGCTTTCGGCGCGCGCGACGCGCTGCGCGTCGGGCAACGCTTCGAGATCGGTCTCGCGCCACGGGCAGCGCAGCGGCGGATGGATCGTCTGCGCGACGCCGTCCTCCGTTTCGTCGAAGGTCGTGCGCAGGGCTTCATGGCGCGCGATCAGCGCATCGCACGCGAGCCGCAGCGCATGCGCGTCGAGCGGGCCCGTCAGCGCGAGCCGTTCGGTGATGTGATAGGCGTCCGGCGCGTCGATCAAGCGCGCGTGCAGCCACAGCCGCGTCTGCGCGAACGATGCCGGCACGCGCTCGGAGCGCGGCGTGCGCGGCGGGATCGGCAGCATGCGGAAATCGATGCCGGCCGCGCCGAGCTTGTCGATGAACACCGCGCGCTGCGCGTCGGGCAATTGCGCGAAGCGCGTCGCGAGCGCGAGCCAGTCGGGTTGAGCCTTCGTCATCCGTCGTCCTTATTGGGTTTCCAGTTCGCCGAGCAGCGCATCGATCGCGCTCGCCGCGTCGGTCTCGCCGCGTGCCGCGCAGGCCGCGTCGATCGCGTCCGCGCAGCGCGCGAGCGTGCGGGTGTCGAACAGCGTGCGCAGCGGCAGCGCGAGGCCCCAGTGCAGGTTCGCCTGCGCATGCGCTTGCGTCGCGAGCAGCGAGTGGCCGCCGAGCTGGAAGAAATCGTCGTCGCGGCCGATCGCGTCCACGTGCAGCACGCGCTGCCAGATCGCCGCGAGCGCGCGCTGCGTGTCGGTCGCGAGTTCGACGGCCGCGGCCGCTTCGCGCACCGGCGCGGGCAGCGCATGGCGGTCGCACTTGCCGTTCGGCGTGACCGGCAGCGCGTCGAGTTCGATCAGCTGCGACGGCACCATGTAGGCCGGCAACTGTGCGCGCAGCGAATCCAGCAAGGCGGCACGGTCGAGCGGCCCCGCGTCGCCACGTGCGACATAGCCGATCAGCTGCGCGTCGCGCACGATCACGACCGCGTCGTGCACGCCGGGCGCCGCGCGCAGCAGCGCCTCGATCTCGCCCGGCTCGATCCGCTGGCCGCGCAGCTTCACCTGCGTATCGACGCGGCCGAGGTAATCGAGCGCGCCATCGGCGCGACGCCGTGCGAGGTCGCCGGTGCGATACATCCGGGCGCCCGGCACGAACGGATCGGGCACGAAACGCTCGGCCGTCAGCCCCGGGCGGCCGAGATAGCCGCGCGCGAGGCCCGCGCCCGCCAGATACAGTTCGCCGGTCGCGCCGGCCGGCACGGGCTGCCAGGCCGCATCGAGCACGTGCAGCTGCAGGTTCGCGATCGGATGGCCGATCGGCACCGCGACGGCGCCGGCGTCGTCGGGGCCGCAGGTCCAGTGCGACACGTCGATGGCGGCTTCCGTCGGCCCGTACAGGTTCACGAGCGTCGCGTTCGGCACGAGGCGCGCGACCTTCGCGACGAGTTCGGGCGCGAGCGCCTCGCCGCTCGCGACGATCAGGCGCACGCTGTCGCATTGCGCGGCGGCCGAAAAGTCGTCGAGATACGCGGCGAACGCGGCCAGCATCGACGGCACGAAGTGCAGCACCGTCACGCCGTGCGCATGGATCGCCGCCGCGAGGCGGGCCGGATCGCGGTGGTCGCCGGGCGCGGCGATCGCGAGCTTCGCGCCGGTCGCGAGCGGCCACACGAATTCCCACACCGACACGTCGAAGCCGAACGGCGTCTTGTGCAGCACGACGTCGTCGCGCGTCAGCCGGTACGCGTGCTGCATCCACGCGATGCGGTTCGCGAGCGCGCCGTGCGAGTTGCCGGCGCCCTTCGGCTTGCCGGTCGAGCCGGACGTATAGATCAGGTAGGCGAGCTGTGCATCGTCGATGTCGGTTGCACAGTCGGCGGCGGCGGCGTCCATTTCGCCCGCCTCGTCCGCGAGCAGATCGGTCACCGTCAGCAGTTGGGTCGTCGCGTCGTCGCCGAGCGCGGCCTCGACCTGCTCGCGCAGATGCGCCTGCGTGATCGCGACCGCGGGCCGCGCGTCGCGCAGCAGGTACGCGATGCGCTCGGCCGGATAGTCGGGATCGACCGGCAGGTACGCGGCGCCGGCCTTCAGCACGCCGACGAGCGCCGTCACCATGTCGAACGAACGCTCGACGCACAGCGCAACCGGCGTGTCGGGCCGCACGCCGCGCCGGCGCAATGCGGCGGCGACGCGCGTCGTGTTCAGGTCGAGCTCGCGATAGGTCGCGCGCTGCACGTCACCGTCGGGATCCGCGTATTCGAGCGCGATCGCGTCGGGCGTCGCCCGCGCGGCGGCCGCGAATTGCAGATGCAGCGGTTGGCGTTGCGCGTCCGGCCACGTCCGCGCGGTGTCCTGCGCGCGCGCCAGTGCGTCGCGCGTCGCGTCGTCGGCGATCGACAGCGTGCCGAGCAGCGCGTCCGGCGAGCGGGCCAGCGCATCGAGCGCGCACGCGAACGCGCGGTGCCAGCGTTCGACCTGGTGCGTATCCACGCGCGCGGTGTCGTAGCCGTAGTCGATCGTCAGTTCGGCGCCGCTCTCGATCACGAGCGTCAGCGCGAAGTCGGTCGACTCGATGCTGCGCACGCCGCTCAGTGCGAGCGCGCGCGGATCGGCGTCGCGCGCCGTGTCGTCGACGGGATAGTTCTCGAACACGACCAGCGTGTCGAACAGTGCGCCGCCGGCGCCGCGTGCCCAGCGCTGGATGTCGGCGAGCGGCGTGTGCGCATGCTCGGCCGCGGCCGCGTTTTCGCGCTGCAGCGCCTGCAGCCAGTCGGCC
Source organism: Burkholderia sp. RF2-non_BP3 (assembly GCF_001522185.1). Taxonomy (NCBI): domain Bacteria; kingdom Pseudomonadati; phylum Pseudomonadota; class Betaproteobacteria; order Burkholderiales; family Burkholderiaceae; genus Burkholderia; species Burkholderia sp. RF2-non_BP3. The sequence goes on from NZ_LOSU01000036.1 coordinate 145,318, forward strand.
GCGCGTTGGTGCGGCGCGGGTGCCGTGATGACGGGCAGCGTGTTGATGAAGAGACCGAGCACCGTGTCGACGTCCGCGAGCGCATCGGGACGGCCTGCGACGGTCGCGCCGAACGCGACGGCCGGCTGATGCGTCATGCGTTGCAGCGCGAGCGCCCAGGCGCCCTGCACCAGCGTGTTGACGGTCAGCTTCAGCGCACGCGCCGTTTGCGCGACACGCGTCGTCGCAGCCGCGTCGATCGTCGCGCGCCACGTGACCATCTGCGCATCCGCGCGGTCGGCCACGCGCTCGGCGATCAGCGTCGGTGCGTCGAGACGCGCGAGGCGCCCGGTCCAGAAGCGCTCGTCGGCCTCGCGGTCGCGCGTGCCGAGCCACGCGATGAAGTCGCGATAGCGCAGCGCCGGGCGGCTCGCGAACGGCGACACCGCGTCGGGGGCGCGATAGTCGCGCAGCACGTCGGCAAGCAGGCGCGCCGTGCTCCATCCGTCGAGCAGCACGTGATGGCGCGTCCACACGACGCGCCACGCGTCGTCCGTCACGCGGATCAACGTGAGCCGCATCAGCGGCGGCTCGCGCCAGTCGAAGCCGCGGGCGCGGTCGGCCGCGAGCCACGCGTCGAAATCGGTGTCCAGCGTGTCGCCGCGCATGCGCCAGTCGAGCTGTTCGACCGGCATCCGCGCATGGCGATGCACGCATTGCAGCGGTGCGGCCTCGTCGGGCATCACGCTGGTGCGCAGGATGTCGTGGCGTGCGATGGACGCGGCGAACGCGGCCGCGAGCCGGTCGGCATCGAGCGCCGTCGCGGTCGCGACGAGCTGGTTCACGTAGCTTGCATGACCCGGCGCGAACAGCGCATGGAACAGGATCCCCTGCTGCATCGGCGACAGCGGATACACGTCGTCGATCGTGCGCCAGTCGAGCGGCGCGCGCTCGATCGCGGCCTGCGTGAGGCCGGCGGCCCGGGCGAGCGGAAAATCGCCCGGCGTCGCACCGCCGCCGCGATGCGCGACACGCGCTGCGCATGCGTCGGCGAGTTCGCGCAGCGCGGCGGCAAAGCGATCCGCGAATGCATCGATCGTCGCGCGCGCGAACTGCGGCGCACCGTAGACCCAGTGAACTTTCAGCGTGCGTGCGCCGTCTCGGTCGGTATCGAGGTAGGCGTGAATCGCGAGCGTGTTGCCGAGCGGCCCTTGCGGGTCGCGCTCGATACCGGTGCCGCCGAAGCGCGGCACGAGCGTCGCGTCGCGCGGTGCGTCGAACTGGCCGAGATAGTTGAACGTGACGCGCGGACGCGGCACGGCGGCCAGCGCCGCACGCGTCGCCGCGTCGCCGTAGTGCGCGAGCACGCCGAAGCCGAGCCCCTTGTGCGGCACCGCGCGCAGCGTGTCCTTGACGGCGCACAGCGTGTCGCGCGCGGTGGCTTCGACGGGCAGCGTGACCGGATAGTGGCTCGTCAGCCAGCCGATCGTGCGGCTCGCGTCCGCGTCGTCGAACAGCGCCTCGCGGCCATGCCCCTCGAGTTCGACGCGGCACGACGCAGCGCCGCTGGCGCCGGCCAGCGCCAGCGCGAGCGCCGCGCCCAGCAGTTCGATCGTCTGCGTGCGATACGCGGCGTGCGCGTCGGTCAGCGCGGCGCGGGTCAACGCCGCGTCGATCGTCTGCACGACGACGGCCGCGTCGGCGTTCGTCGCCGGTGCGTCGGGATGATCCGGCACGAGATCGTCGCCCTCCGCCATGCCGGCCCAGTAAGCCGTTTCGGCGGCGAACGGCGATGCCGGATCCGTCGCGGCACGCGAGAGGCGCGCGGCCCAGGCATCCGCACGCAAGCCCGGCTGGGACAGGCGAACCGGCGTGCGCTCGCATGCGGCGCGATACGCGGCGTCCAGGTCGTCGAGCAGGATGCGCCACGACACGCCGTCGACGATCGCGTGATGAATCGCCAGATACAGCCGCGTCGCGCCGTCCGGCAGCCGCGCCGCACATGCGCATGCGAGCGGCCCGCGGCCGAGATCGAGGCGGCGCTGCAAGGCGTCGAAGCGCGCCAGCGCGTCGGCTTCGTCGCGCGCGGAGACCTCGACGAACGGAAGCGCGTCGTACGGTTTCGCCGCATCGCTCGCGTGCCAGTGGCCGTCCGCGCCGCGTGCGAAGCGCTGGCGGAACGCGTCGTGATGCGTCAGCAGCGCGTCGAATGCACGTGCGAACGCATCGGCGTCGAACGGGCCGCGCACGTCGAAGGCGACCGACTGGTTCCAGTGGCCCGGATGCGGTACGCCGAGCGCGAAGAAGCGTTGCTGTGCCGGCGTCAGGATCGCCGCTGCGGCAGCCGTTGCGGCCCGAGCCGGCGCCGATGTCGATGCCGACGGTGCGGCGGCAACGTCCCCGGTTTTCGCGATGCGCGCGAGTTCGGCGACCGTCGGGCCGTCGAACAACTGCTTCGGCGTGAAGCGCACGCCGCGTTTGCGGGCGCGTGCGATCACCTGCAGCACCAGAATCGAATCGCCGCCGAGCTCGAAGAAGTTATCGTCGCGGCCGACGTGCGGCGCCTTCAGCACCGCCTGCCAGACTTCGGCGAGCGCCGTTTCGACCGGGCCCTGCGGCGCGTCGCCGGCGGCAACCGCCACCGGCGCGGCGGCCAGTTCGCGCAGTGCCGCGCGATCGATCTTGCCGTTCGCCGTCACCGGCAGGCGCGCGAGCGCGACGAACTGCGCGGGCACCATGTAATCGGGCAGCGTCGCGCCGAGTGCCGCGCGCAGGGCGGGCTCGTCGAATGCCGCGCCGTCGCGCATCACGACGAACGTCGCGAGCCGCAGGCGGGCGTCGTGCTCGATCGCGAGCGTCTCGGCCTGCGCGATCGGACCGGCCGCGCGTACCGCCGCGCTCACCTCGCCCGGCTCCACGCGATAACCGCGAATCTTCACCTGATCGTCGATGCGGCCGAGGAACGCGAGACGGCCGTCCGCGCGCAGGCGCACGCGGTCGCCGGTGCGATACAGGCGCGCACCGGGCGTGAACGGATCGGGCACGAAGCGCTCGGCGGTCTGCGCCGGTCGGTTCAGGTAGCCGCGCGCCACGCCCGGCCCGCCCAGATACAGCTCGCCCGTCGCACCGGCCGGCACGCACGCGCCGAACGCGTCGAGCACCAGCGCGCGCGCATTCGGCAGCGGCAGGCCCAGCGGCACGCCGCTTGCGGGATCGCGCGCTTCGGCGCCGATCGACGCGGTGTCGCACGCGATCGCGCCGACGGTCGCTTCGGTCGGCCCGTAATGGTTGATCACGCGGCAAGCCGGCGCGAGCGCGGCCAGGCGCGCGACGAGCGCCCACGTCAGCGTTTCGCCGCCGGTCACGAGCGCGTGGCGCGGCAGCACGTCGGCCGGCACGCGCGCATCGAGCAGCGCCTGCAGGTGGCTCGGCACGATCTTCAGCACGCCGACGTCGCGGCGGCGCATCTCGTGTGCGAACAGGTCCGGATCGAACGCGCACGCGGCCGGCAGCAGGTGCAGCGTGCGGCCCGCGCACAGCGCGCCGAACAGCGTCGTGTGGCCGAGGTCGGCGGCGACGGTCGACACCATCGCGAACGACGCGTCCGGTGCGAACGCGAGTTCGTCGAGCATCCCCTGCACGTAGTCGGCCAGTGCGCCGTGCGACACGACGACGCCCTTCGGCGTGCCGGTCGAACCCGACGTATAGATCAGATAGGCGCCCTGCCCGGGATGCGGCGCGACGCGTACGCCGGCCGCATGCGCGAGCGTCGCGTCCTGTGCGAGCGCGTCGACATCGAGCGGCTGCGCGTCGTTGCCAGCCGGCCACGCGGCGACATCCCGCCCCTGCGCGACGAGCGCCCAGCGTGCACCGCAATCGGCGGCCGCGGCTGCGACGCGTGCAGCCGGCTGGGCCGGGTCGAGCAGCACGGCCAGCGCGCCGGCCTTCAGTGCGCCGAGCAGACCGACGACGAAGCGGACGGAACGCTCGATGCAGACGATGACGGGGGCTTCGGCCGTCGCGCCGCGCAGCGTCAGCGCATGCGCGATGCGGTTCGACGCATCGTCGAGTTCGGCGAACGTCAGCGACGCCGACGCATCGGCGAGCGCGACGCGATGCGGATACGCGGCAGCCTGCCGCGCGAAGGCGGCGACGACGTCGGCGTGTTCGACGTTCAGCGCACGGCCGTCGCGCGGCTGGCGCGACACCGGCGACGCATCGCACGGCAGCGCGGCCGTCGTGCGGTGCGGTTCATGCGCGGCGGACGCGACGAGCGCCGCATAGCTGTCGAGCCACGCGCGCGCGGTGTCGGCATCGATGCAGTCGGTTGCATAGGCGGCGACCAGGTCGATGCCGTGCGCGTCGTCGGTGAAATCCAGCGCGAAGTCGAAGCGCGCGGCGAGATCGGGCCCCGGCGTCGCAACCGCGGTCGCGCCCGGCAGCACGCTGTCGTGCCGCGCATCGAACTGCTGCGCGAATTTCACGCGCAGCCATTCGTCGCCGCGCTTGACGGGCGGCTTCACCGCATCGACGACGCGCTCGAACGGCACGTCCTGGTGCGCGACCGCATCGAGCGCCGCCGCGCGTGCCGCGTCGACCAGCGCGCGGAACGGCAGCGTCGGCGCCACCCGCACGCGCAGCGCGACCGTATTCAGGAACAGCCCGAGCAGCGCGCGCGTTTCCGGGCGCTGGCGATGCGCGACCGGCACCGCGACGACCACGTCGGTCTCGCCGGTCACGCGCGACAGCCATGCGTCGAGCGCCGCCAGCAGCACCGTGAAGACCGTGGCCTGCGCGTCGCGAGCGAGACGCCGGACGTCGGCAGCGACCGCGTCGGGCAGGCGGACCGACACGCGTGCGCCCTGCAGCGTGCGCGTCGCGCCCGGCTGGCGGTCGACCGGCAGCGCGAGCGGGCCCGGCACGTCGCGCAACGCGCCGCGCCAGTAGTCGAGCTGACGCTCGCCTTCGCCGCCGGCGAGCATGTCGCGCTGCCAGTCCGCGTAGTCGGCGTACTGGATCGGCAGTGCCGGCAACGACGGTTCGCGGCCTTGCGCATACGCGCGGTACGCGGCCGACAGCTCGTCGAATGCGCAGCGCGAGCTCCAGCCGTCGGTGATCGCATGGTGGGCGGTCAGCAGCAGCCGGTGGCGGTCGTCGGCGAGCGCGACGAGCGTCGCGCGCAGCAGCGGCCCGTTCGACAGATCGAACGGCGTGCCGGCGTCCCGCTCGGCGAGGCGCGCAGCTTGCGCGTCGCGCGCGGCCGGCGGCTGGCCGCGCAAGTCGAGCGTCGCGATCGTGACCGGCAAGCGGGCATGGATGCGCTGCATCACGATGCCGTCGTCGTTGTCGACGAGGGTCGTGCGCCATGCGTCGTGCCGCTCGATCACGTGATCGAGCGCGCGCTGCAATGCGGCGCGGTCGAGCACGCCGTCGATCGTCCAGTGCGCGGCGATGTGGTACGCGGCGCTGGCGTCGCGCGTTTGCGCGAGCACCCAGAAGCGCTGCTGTGCGAGCGATGCGGCGCGATCGACGTACGGGGCGCCCGATGCGGCGGCATCGGCCGGCGCGCGGCGCGCGGCAATCGCGGTCAGCGGCGCGCCCGTTTCGCGTTCCGCGCGATCGACGTGCGCGGCCAGCTCCGCCAGCGCCGGATCGGCGAACAGCGTGTCGAGCCGCAGGTTCACGCGCAACGCGGCGCGGATCGCGGCCTGCAGTTGCATCGCGGCGAGCGAATCGGCGCCCAGCGCGAAGAAGCGAGCGTCGCGCGACGGCGTTGCGTCGCGGCCGAGCAGCGTTTGCCAGAGACCGGCGATCTGCTGCTCGGTCGGCGTGCGCGGGGCGTCGCCCGCGGGCCGTTCGGTGTCGCGGGCGGTGGCGATGCGCTCGCGTAGCGCGGCACGGTCGATCTTGCCGTTCAGCGTGTACGGCAGCGCGTCGCAGCGCACGAACCGGTGCGGCTGCCACGCGGCGGGCAACTGCGCGCCCACGTGCGCCTTCAGCGCGGCATCGTCGGCGGTCGCGCGCAGCGCGACGCACGCGATCAGCCGCGTCGGCCCGTTGCCGGTTTCGGCGATCACGGCCGCGTCGGCCACCGCCGGATGCGCGCGCAGGCACGCGGCGATTTCCGCGGGCTCCACACGCACGCCGCGCACCTGGACCTGGTCGTCGAGACGGCCGAGATAATCGAACGCGCCGTCGGCACGCAGACGTGCGAGGTCGCCGGTGCGGTACACGCGCGCACCCGGTTCGCCGTGCGCATCGGGAACGAAGCGTTCGGCCGTCAGCGCCGGGCGGCCGTGATAGCCGCGCGCGAGACATACGCCGCCGAGCAGCAGCTCGCCGCCCTCGCCCGGTTCGCCGAACTCGCCGCCATCGATGCGCGCGACGCGCGGGCCGATCGCGCGACCGATCGGCAGCGACGCATACGCATCGTCATCGGCCAGCACCGGCATTTCGCCCGGCTCGACCGGCCACAGCATCGGGGAGATCACGGCCTCGGTCGGCCCGTAGCCGTTGATCAGGCGAACCGACGGGAACGTGCGGCGCACGAATTCGAACGCCTGTTGCGGCAGCGCCTCGCCGCCGAACGCGAGCACGCGCAATGCCGGCGGCACGCCGTCGCGCGCGGCGACGGCCGCGAATTCGCGCAGATACGCGGGCGGAAACGCGGCGACGCCGATGGACTCACTCACCATCAGCGCATGGGCGGCGTCCGGCGCGAACGGCTGCGGCGGAGCAATCGTCACGCTCGCGCCGACGGCGAGCGGCGCGAGCCAGCATTCGTGCGCGGCATCGAAATTGACCGACGCGAAATGCAGCAGGCGGTCGCCGCCCTCGATCGGCAGCGCGGCCGCGAGCGCGTCGCAATGCGCGGCGAGCGGCCCGTGCTCGACGACCACCGCCTTCGGCGTACCGGTCGAGCCCGACGTATAGATCATGTAGGCCGCCGAGCGCGGATGCACCGGCACGTCCTCGTCGTCGACGAAGGCGGCGGCCGCCGCATCCGCGGACATCGCGTCGAACGCGTATTCGAACGGCGCGCCGAGCGCCGCGCGGCCGGCCGCGTCGACGATCCCGTGGCGCAGTTGCGCATCGCGGACGATCCAGTCCAGACGCGCGGCCGGATGACGCGGGTCGAGCGGCACGAATACGCCGCCCGCCTTCAGCACGGCAAGCAGCGCGACGAACAGCTCGCACGAGCGTTCGACGCAGACGCCCACCCGCACTTCCGCGCCGACACCGGCCGCGCGCAACTGGCGTGCAAGGTGCGACGCACGCGCATCGAGCGCGCCGCGCGACAGGCGCAGGTCGTTCTGGAAAGGCGCGGCGAGCGCGGGCGCGTCGGGCGCGCGGCGCGCCAGTTCGCGAATTCGGTGATGCAGCGCAGTCGGGAAACTCGTCATGTGCGTGAAGTCCTTCGGTCCGGCCGCTTCGGCCAAGTCTCGGGGCCGCATGGGGCGGCTTCACTGGTGTGACGAACGGCGCGGCCGATTTTTTACCGTTTTGCGCGCAAAGCCAGAACGGATGCATTTTTTGAAGGCACCGCTAAATATTTGCGCGGCCCGTTCGTCTATCAGGGAGGAAAGCCGCGACCGGGCCCGTCCGGTGTGCTGCTTTCGCATCAATCTCGCCGTTTCCGCACATTTGCCTGCCCTTCATTTACCGACGTTGCCGATGACCGCCGCCCACGAGCCCGCTCCCCCGCCGTCCCTCGACGCCTCCCCCGGCCGCCCCGCGGCCCGCCTGATCCTCGCGCTGCTGCGCGAAAGCCGCGCGTCGCTCGCGCTGGCGCTCGTCGCCTGCGTGCTCAACGGCGTCGCGAGCGTGCTGCTCGTCGCGACGCTGAACCGTGCGCTCGCGACGCCCGGCGCGGCCGACGCGTCACTCGCGTGGCGTTTCGCGCTGTGCGCGGTGATCGCGCTCGTCACGCGCATCGTGTCGGGCACGCTGTTCGCCCGGCTGTCGCAGGACACGATGGCGCGGCTGCGCGTGCATCTCGCGCGGCGCGTCGGCGCGGCCGAGCTGCGCGACATCGAGCGGATCGGCGCGGCGCCCGTGCAGTCGGTGCTGACCGACGACGCGACCAACGTGTCGATGCTGTTCTTCGCGCTGCCGAACCTGGTGATGCACGGCTCGATCGTGTTCGGCTGCCTCGGCTATCTCGCGTGGCTGTCGTGGCCCGTGTGCCTGCTCGCGCTGACCGCGATCGTCGCGGGCTCGCTCGGCTATCACACCGGCGACCGCCGCGCGATCGCGTCGCTCGAGGCGGCCGGCCAGGCGCAGGATCGCCTGTTCGGCTATCTCGGCTCGCTGTTCTCCGGCGCGAAGGAACTGAAGCTGCACGACGCGCGCGCGCGCCAGTTCGTCGACGGCCAACTCGGCGCGGCGATCGGCGAGGTGCGCGACCATCGCCGCCGCGCGTTCAGCGCGTATGCGGTCGGCGTCGGCTGGATCATCTTCCTGTTCTACGTGTTCCTCGGCGCGGCCGCGTTCTGGCCGCAGCTCGGCGTGCATGCCGATGCGGGCACGGCGGCCGGCTACGTCGTCGTGTTCCTGTTCATGCTGGTGCCGCTCGACGGCCTGCTGAACAACCTGCCGACCGTCAATGCGGCGCGCGTGTCGCTCGGGCGCATCGAGAGCGTGATGGCCGAATTCGGCGCGCTGCGCACGGTGCCGCCCGCCAGCGACGCCCCCGACGTGCCGCCGGCCGGCGCCGTCACGCTGCGCGGCGTCACGCACGCGTATTTCCACGAGCGCGACGAACGGATGTTCCGGATCGGGCCGATCGACCTGACGATCCGGCCGGGTGAGCTCGTGTTCATCGTCGGCGGCAACGGCAGCGGCAAGACGACGCTCGCGAAGGTCCTGACGGGGCTCTACGAGCCGGAGGAAGGCGCGATCGAGGTCGACGGCCGGACGATCGGCTGGCGCGAGCGCGCCGCGTACCGGCAGCGCTTCAGCGCGGTGTTCAACGACTTCCACCTGTTCGACGCGCTGCTCGGCATCGTCGATCCCGACGATCCGGCGCGTGCGCAGGCCGATGCGCGCGCGAACGCGCTGGTCGCAAAGCTCGCGCTCGATCACAAGGTGAAGGTCGTCGACGGCGCGTTCTCGAACCGCGCGCTGTCGACCGGGCAGCGCAAGCGGCTCGCGCTCGTCGTCGCGTATCTGGAAGACAGGCCGTTCTACCTGTTCGACGAATGGGCGGCGGACCAGGATCCGTCGTTCAAGGCGGTGTTCTACGAGCAGCTGCTGCCCGAACTGCGCGCGCGCGGCAAGGCCGTGATCGTGATCACGCACGACGATCGCTATTTCGATCTCGCCGACCGCCTGCTGAAGCTCGACAACGGACAGATCGTCAGCGACACGACGCCCGCGCGGTCGCGCGCACGGGATGGCGCCGATGCGCTCAGCGCGTAAGCATGCGTGAGCACCGGCTTCCTGCGTGCCGCAATTGCCGCGCGCGCAGGCGGCTGGTGCTCGGCTCGGCGGATCGAAAGAAATCGGAAAAGGCGAAAGGAATTATCGTTCGGTGTACTGGACTATGCTTGCCGCCGTCGGGATGCCGCGACAAGCGAATGCCTGCGCGACTTTCGTTCACGCGCTGCCCTGCCCGCGAACGACAAGCCGCGCGTTCAGCGCACGGCCGGCAGCTTCAGCAGCGTATTGGTCATCACGTCGGCCAGCTTCAGCGCCGACATCGGGCCGCCGAACCCCCAGATGTTCCGTTCGACGAGCGCGATCCTGCGTTCACGCAGCGCAGGCACGAAACGCCACACCGGCGAATCGAGTTTCGACGACAGCGGCACGTCCATCCCCGTCGCGGTGACGAACAGCACGGCGAGATCGCGTTGCCGGAGCAGATCGGCGGACGTCACGTAAAGCGTGCCTTCCCGCGTCGGCTTCTTCGGCCACGGGTCGAGTCCGAGCGCGCGCGCGAGGCCCGCCGACGTGCTGTTGCCGGTATACGCCCAGTAGCGATCGGGCAACCCGAGATCCTGCAGCAGTGCGATGCGTTCGCCGCCGCGTCCCGCCGCCCTGAGCCGCAATGCGTTGCGCGCGATCCCCGCGTCGAGCTGTGCTTCGACCGCCTTCGCGCGCGCATCGCGCCCGGTCACGGTGCCGATCGTCCGGAAGATCTGGCGCATCCAGTCGAGCTGCGTGACGGGCACGCCGTCTTCCGACACGTTCGGGCTGAACTGGAACAGGATCGTCGGCGCGATCCGGTCGAGCGCGGCGAAGATCGGCGCATGCCGGAAGCCGACGCCGATGATGAGGTCGGGCTTCACCGCGGCGATCGCCTCGAGCCCCGGCTCCTGACGCGAGCCGATGTCGGTCACGTGCGCGAGCCGGTCGCTCTCGTAGCCGAGCCAACCCGGATAGAACGCGGTATCGGCCATGCCGACCGGCACGATGTCGAGCGCGATCACGCTTTCGGCGAACATGAAATCGAGCGCGACCACGCGTTGCGGCCGCACGGGCATCGTCGCGCTCGCCTGCGATACGACGGGGTTGCCGGCGAGCGAGCGGCCCGGTTGAGAAGACATGCCGCCCTGCCCGCCGCGTGCGTCGTTCGCGACCGCGGCGGCGGCCGGCGCGGCCAGCGCGCCGCAGCATGCGGCGCCGAGCGCGGCCAGTGCGCCGAGCGCATGGCGACGGCCGGCATGCGGCGCCGGCGTCACCGGATCGCGTCCTGCTCGGCCAGCGCCGCGTCGTCCATCGTCAATAGCAGCGGGCAGCTTCCACACAGTTGCGTTTCTCCAGGAATTTCATAGCGCAGGCAGCACACGCGGCGCGCGCGAAACGGCGTCGGCAGCAGCGGCGAGCGCGGCACGGCGTCGCGCACCGGCAGGCGCAGCGGATTCGGCTCGCCGTCGACGCAGGACGCGCCGAACAGCCAGTCGGCATCGCGAGCGGGATCGGCCGCGCATGGCAGCGAACGGTACGTGTCGAGCAGATAGTCGAGCAGGTTGCCCGCGTTGCTCCACAGCACGCGCGGCGTGACGCGGCCCATCGCCGCGAGCAGATCGATCACCGCGCCGAGATGCGCGACGAGCCCCGCGTAGCGCGGCGCGGGCGCGACGCACGGCGCGCCGAGCGCGTCCGGCGCGAAATACAGCGCGGCCGGCATCCCGTCGTCGAGCGCGACGAACGTGCGCTCCGGCGCCATGTCGAGCGGCCGGCCCAGCGTCAGCGCGGCGACCACGCCGGCAGGCGCCGCGCGGCCGAAGTAGTACTTGCTCCATTGCGACATCAGCGCGCGCGCGTGCTGCGCCGGATCGCCGCCGTAGTGACGGACCATCGCGTCGAGCAGCGCATCGCGATGATCGGGCAGCGCGCCGACGGGCACGACGATCCGGCCCGGCGCATGCGCGTCGTCGGGCATCCCGAGCCACGCCGCGTCGAGATGCTCCGCGAACGGTTCGGGCGCGAACGCGGAAAAGCACGTGGCGCGTGCGCCGTCGAGCGCCGGCGTCATCGCCCCGCGCGCCGGGCGCGGCGCCCCTCGAGGATCAGCAGCCCGAGCAGATACGGCGCGCCGATCAGCGCGGTCAGCACGCCGGCGGGCACTTCGCGCGGCGCGACGACCATGCGGGCGGCCAGGTCGGCGCACCCGAGGATCAACGCGCCGCATGCGGCCGCAAGCCACAGCCGCGTGCGGTGCCGGCGCGCGCCGAGCATCGTCGCGACGTGCGGCGCCATCAGCCCGATGAAGCCGACCGGCCCGACCGCAGCGACGGCCGCGCACGCGGCGAGCGTCGCGACCGTCAGCGCGAGGGGCCGCAACGCGGCGACCGGCAGGCCAAGCGCGGCCGCCTGGTCGTCGCCGAGCGCGAGCATGTCGAGCGGCCGCGCGAGCCATGCGAATACGGGGACGGCGAGCACGCACCACGGCAGCAGCATCGACACCTCGCCCCACCCGCGGCCATAGGTGCCGCCGACGAGCCACACGACGAAGCGCGCGGGCTGCACGCTTTCCTGCGTGATCAGCCATTGCGCGAGCGTGGTCCACAACGCGCCGATCACGATGCCGGTCAGCGCGACCGCGAGCGGTGCGTAACGATGCCGGTGATTCAGCACGAGCGTGATCGCGAGCGACACCGCACCGCCGGTCAACGCGGCCACGGCGAGCGTCACGTGCCCCATCAGCGGCCACGTCGACAGCGCGAACAGCGTGACGAGCCCCGCGCCCTGCGTGACGCCGAGCACTTCGGGCCCCGCGAGCGGGTTGCGCACGACGCTCTGCATCGCGACCCCGCTCGCGGCCAGCAACGCACCCGCGAGAAGCGCGCACAGCAGCCGCGGCAGGCGCAGGTCGATCAGCATCCGCGCGACGGCATCGTGACCCGCCAGCGCGGCGGACCAGCGTGCCGGCGACAGCCATTCGGGACCGGCCGACACGCCGACGCACACGACGACCCCGCCGGCCGCGACGAACAGCGCGGCGCGCAGCGGCCAGCCGAGCCGCTCGAGCCAGGCGACCATCCGCGTCGACCCGCTGCCGGCCGCGCGTTCGGCTTGTGCGTGCAGCACGCCCGACCATGCGGCGCCGCGCCGGATCATCGCGAGCATCAGCGGCGTGCCGACGAGCGCGATCGCGACGCCGGTCGACAGCGTCGCGTCGAGGCCCGACGCGAGCACCGCGCTGTCGGTGACGAGCACGAGCGCGCCGCCCGCGAGCGCCGACAGCGGCGCCAGCACGCCGAGCCGGGCCGCGCGTGCGCCGCGCACCTGGCGCAGCAGATTCGGCGCGACGAGCCCGACGTACGACAGCGGGCCGGCGATGCTGACGGCCACGCTCGTGAACGCGACCGCGACGATCGTCGCGGCGAGCCGCGCCGCGTCGACGCGCACGCCGGCCGCGGCCGCCGCCTCGTCGCCGAGCGCGAGCGGATTCAGCGGCCGGATCACGAACGGCAGCGCCAGCAGCGGCGCGACGAGCCAGCGCATGGCGAGCGCGAGCCCGGTCGCGCCGGGTTGATAGAGACTGCCGTTGGTCCACAGCGCCGCGCCCGCGATGTTCTGCTCGAAAAACGCGAGCACGAGCGTCGACAGCGCCGCGAACAGCAGCATGCAGACGCTGCCCGCGAGCACGAGCCGCAGCGGTGTCGCGCGCCAGCCGCCCGCCGCGACGATCGCGCACGCGGCGGCGATCAGCCCGCACACGAACAGCAGCGGCACCGACGCGACACCGGCGAGCGCCGGCACCAGCATCGCCGCGAGCAGGCCGAGCTGGGCGCCGCCCGTCACGCCGAGCAGGTCGGGCGACGCGAGCGGGTTGCGCGTGAGCGACTGAAACAACGCGCCCGCGATGCCGAGGCAGCCGCCCGCGACGAGCGCGGCCGCGACACGCGGCAGGTTGAGGTCGAACAGGAACACGCCCGCGAGCGCGGCCGCGTCGCTGCCCGGTACCGCGTTCCACCACACGCGCAGGTCCGGTGCAACGCGCAGCACGGCCAGCGCCGCGATCAACGCGACGAGGCCGAACGCGAGCGCGCCGGCACGGCGGCCGGATGCCGCGCCCTGCCCGCTCGCCGCGAGCCGCTTGCGCATCGCGAACGTCGTCATACGGCGATATCCCGTTGAACAGCACGATCGAACGCGCCCGCCGTGCCGGATGCCGGCGGTCCGTAGGCCGGCACGCACATCGGCGCGCCCGTTTGCGGATGCGCGAGCTTCAGCATGTCGACGCCGAACGCCGCGCGCAGCCGCGCCGGTTCCAGCATCGCGTCGGGCGAGCCCTGCGCGACGAGGCGGCCGGCGCGCATCAGCACGATGTCGTCGCTGTATGCGGCCGCCTGGTTGAGGTCGTGCAGGACCCACACGATCGTCAGCCCGCGCGCGTGGTTCAGCGCGCGCAGCGCGTCGAGGATGTCGAGCTGGTGATGGATGTCGAGATAGGTCGTCGGCTCGTCGAGCAGCACGATCGGCGCCTGCTGCGCGAGCGCCATCGCGATCCACGCGCGTTGCCGCTCGCCGCCCGACAGCGCGCCGACGTCACGCTCGGCGTCGCGGGCGAGGCCGCTCGTGACGAGCGCCTCGTCGATCGCCGCATGGTCGGCGCGCGACAGCCCGCGCAGGAAACCGCCATACGCGTAGCGGCCGTACGCGACCAGCTCGCGCACGGTCAGCCCCGACGGAATCTGGTTGAACTGCGCGAGCATCGTCAGCTCGCGCGCGAGCGCGCGACGGCGGAACGACGCGAGCGGCCTGCCGTTCACGTCGATGTGGCCCGCACGCGCGGGCTGCAGGCCCGCGAGCGTGCGCAGCAGCGTGCTCTTGCCGCAGCCGTTCGGACCGCACAGCGCCGTCACGCGGCCGGCCGCGATCGACAGGTCCAGCCCGTCGATCACGACATGGTCGCGATAACCCACCGTCAATCCGCGCGCGGCGAGCGCGGCGGGACTACGCGTCATCGGTCCTCCGTTCGGCCGCGCGCGGGACCGTGTAACTTTGCGCCATCGCGACGACCACCTTGCGCGGCCCGTCGAACGGGTCGCGTGCGTGCGCGGTCAGCATGTTGTCGAGCATCAGCACGTCGCCCGTCCGCCACGGGAACACGATGCGCCGGCGATCGAGCACGTCGCGGATTTCCGCGAGCGCGTCGGCCTCGAGCGGCGCGCCGTCGCCGTAATACACGTTGCGCGGCACGTTCTCGAGCCCGACCGCGTCGACGAGCGCTTCCTGCATGTCGTCGTCGAGCGCGGACAGGTGAAACAGGTTCGCCTGGTTGAACCACACGCGCTCGCCGGTGCGCGGATGGCGCGCGACGGCCTGGCAGCGTTCGCGCGTGCGCAACAGCAGTTCGCCGTCGTCATCGGTGCGCCATGCGCATTCGATTCCGCGCGCCGCGCACATCCGCTCGACCTCGGCCGGCTCGTCCGTGCCGAACGACTGCTGCCAAGGCAGGTCGAGCCCCTGGCCGAAATTGCGCACGTACAGCAGCTCGCGCTGCTCGAAGCGCGCGACCAGCGCCGGATCGAGCGCGCGATAGACGGCGCGGCTGTCCGCGATCGGCGTCGCACCGCCCGTCGGCGCCGCGAGCGCGCAATGGAACCAGATCCGCAGCGGCCACTCGCGCGTGTACGACTGCTCGTTGTGCAGCGGAATCGCGCGATGCGGCGGGTATTCGGTCGACGTGTAGACGGCGCCTTCGACCTGGCTGCGCGGCGTCGACGCGTATTCGTAGCCGATCAGCGGATCGCCGAACGACGCCGCGAACTGCTGGAACGCATCGATCGACGGCACGTGAAAGCCCGTGAACAGCACACCGCCCGCCCGTTCGAGCGTGTCGGCCGCGATCGCATGCGCGAGCGGCGCGATCTCGTCGATCGACATGCCGTCGGCGCCGCGCGGCGACACGACGGTGGGCAGCCCCGGCTCGATACGCAGGTCGTCGAGCGTCGGCAACGAAAGCAAGGTCATGCAACGTCCTCTTCAGGTGGCGCGCCGCGCACGCGGCGCAGCGGGTCACGACGCGCGCGTCGCGCGATCGCCGTCCATCGCGCGGCGCAGGCTCGCGGGGCGCATGTCGGCCCAGACGGTCTCGATGTGCGCGAGGCAGTCGGCCTTCGGGCCGCGCACGCCGACCTCGCGCCAGCCGGCCGGCACGGGCCGGAACGTCGGCCAGATCGAATACTGTTCTTCGTCGTTGATGACGACCGTGTAGACGAGGTCGTCGGTGTCGGCGGAAGGCGTCGTGGCTTGCGTCATGATCGAAAAAAGCGGGAGGCGGTTGAGGGAGGCGAAGCGGCGAATCGTCGGATCGGCCGCTCCTGTCTTGAAGACGATTGGCCGGCGCGTTTTTTTACCGCCGCCGCGCGCGGCCGCCGAGGAACGCCGGGCACGCGTCGCCGCGATGGCATGCGTCGAGGCATTCCGCGCAGTGCCGCTCCGCGTCGCGCACCATGAAATGCACGAGCGTTTGCGACACGTTCAGCGCGCGCGCCGCGGTCTGCAGCGTCTCCTCGCGCAGCCGTACCATCTCGAACGCCGCGCGGCTGCGCGCCGGCAGGTCGTCGAGCGCGGCCCACACGCGGCGCAGCGTGTCGCGCGTCATCAGCGCGGCTTCGGGCGTCGGTTCCGGCGACGGCACGTCGAAGCCGTCGTCCTCTTCCGTGTGATAGACGTTCTCGAGGCTCTGCCGGCGGCACGCGTCGATCGATGCGTTGCGCACCATCCGCGTCACGTACGCGACCGGCTGGCGCACCGCGTCCTGGTTCGGGAATTCGACGAGCTTCACGAATACATCGTGCACGACGTCCTCGGCGCGGCTCGCACAACCGACGAAGCCGCGCGCGACGTTGACGAGCATCGCGCGATGGGAAATCAGCACGTCGAGCAGCGCGCCCTGCGCATGCGGCTCGGCGGTGCGGCGCGCACGCGGCGCGGGGCGCGACGGCCGGTCCGGATAACTGCCGAGGAACGGGTTCGCCGTTGCCGCTGCCGGTCGTTCGAGCACTTCCGCCATAGCCATCGATCTGCTCCGTCAGATTTCGAGATAGCGCAATTTAACGTAAACGCAAATCATTCTCAATCCGATTACCGAATATCCCTTCCGATTATCTGGATTTGTCTGATCAATTGGCGGATTCCGTGTTTTGGCGAACTGGACAGGCCGAACGACAGGATCTCGGCGAAGACACCACCGGAATGCTCCGGCCGCCGCCGAAGCGCATTGCACACCACGAAATGTGTCGCCGAACGCTTCGAGCTGCGCGCCGCGAGTCTGAAAAAAAACGCCGGCATGCCGGCGTTTTTCATGATGTGGGTGCCGTGCGTCGAGCCGCGCTCGCGCCGATCGCGTCAGTAGATAAACAACCGGATCGTCGCCGTGCCGTTGAACGGACCGATCTTCGGCGGTCCGAACGCCTTCAGAACGGCATCAAGCGTCACGCTCTGGTAGTTCACACTTCCCGGCATCTGGGCGAGCACGAACTGTTGGTTGAACGCAATCGCCTTGCCGTTTCTGTCCTCGATGCCGATGCCGAAATTGCTCTTCGGGTCCGGCACGAGCAGCCCGTTCTGCACCGTCTGCGATGTCTCGAAGTAGCCGTCCACGCGCACCGCCACGTTGCATTGCTTGGTCAGCGCGAGACTGAACGACTTGCGCGGCACCGCTGGCAAGAAGCCGTTGCCCGTGGCCTGAACCTGGCCGAACTTCACGATGCCGGGTTCAGGCGTGACCTTCACATCGACGAGACAAGGCGTCGGTTTCAGTTTCTGCAGGCCGCTCAGCTTGTAGCGAAAGCTCGGATTGATGTAGTTCAGACCGCCCCTGCCGTCGAACTGGAACACCGCATAGATGTCGGATGGCGGCTGCGACCAGTTGCCGCGCTTGCGCACCACGATCTGATAGGTGATGCTCAGCGGAAACTTTTCGCAACGCCCTGCCTTGACCTCCGCGTCGCTCAGCTTGCATTCCTCCACATAGGTTTTCGTCTGTACGCCATCGCCGGGCTGACTGCTGCGGCCGAAGTAATCTTCACCAAGATAGCGAATGCCGATTTCGAGACCCCACGCAGCCGGGGTCTGCTTTTCAGGGTTCGCATAGAAATAGATCCATTCACCGTACGTCTTCTCCCTGCCGCCGAGATCCTTGTAGCAGTATCCCGTCGTCGTGCGCGGCGGCGACACCCAGATCACGTACCCATCCGGTGCATCGGTCGGATACGACGCAACATTGCCGATCGCTTCCGTCAGCGACACACCGCCGTTGTTTGCGATGCAGCGCACAGCCCACGCCGGCTGCGCCAACGCAAAGAACAGCCCGATCACACACCACCTGAGCCACGCCCGCATTCTCGACTCGATCCTGTTTCGTCGCATGCCGCTCATTTCTTCACGCTCTTGCACGCACCCGCGTCGCACGCATACTCGACCGCCACCTGGCCGCCGTAATCGTCGATGTGCGTGACGAACAGCGTCGACGGCGTCGCCGCCTTGAACGGCACGTCGGCCGTGCTCATCGGGCTCACCATCACCGGCTCGATCGGCACCGGCGTCTTCTGCGCGCCCGCCGTCACCTCGATCACCGTCACGTGGTACGGCGTCGGGTTGTCGAACACGAGCCTGTGCGCCCCCGCGTCGACGCGCAGCGTCATCGGCAGTGTCCAGTCCTCGTCGCGCGCCGGCTGCACGGCCTTCGGCCGGTAGAACAGCTTCATCTGCGTATGCAGCGCGATCTGCAGCGTGTTCGGCGTATCGGACTTCGGCGGCACTTCGCGGATGTTCAGGTAGAAGACCGATTCGCGATCGGCCGGCAGCGCGGCGCCCGGCAGCCTGGCGATCCGCAGCACGTTGCGCTCGTTCGCCTCGACGCGCTGCAGCGGCGGCACGACCATCAGCGGCGACGTGATCTTGTTGCCCTTCGCGTCCTCCAGCCACGACTGCACGAGATACGGATACGTCGTGCTCTTGTTCGTGATGGTGACGATCGCGGCCTGTTCGCCTTCGTTGAAGATCACGCGTGTGCGGTCCGGCACGATCGCCGCGTGCACGACACCGGCCGCCAGCGCGCCGGCCGCGGCCAGCATGCACGACGCGCGTCGCAGGAAGGAAAGAGAGAAAGCTGGGTTCATCGCTGGATCCGTGAAATCATCGTTCGGCCCGTGCGGCCGCTGCATGCGACTCGCCGGGCGTCTGGCACGTCACCGGAATCGGCGTGCCTTCGAGTTGAAGCTGATTGGGCAGTGCGTCCACCGTGCACAGCGTGCGCTCGCCCGCGCGCACCGCGAGCGCGGATTTCGGCTGAACCTGCGTCAGGAACGCCGCACCGCCCTCGCCGACGATGCCGAGCTCCTTGCCGTTCGCCGCGTCCTGCACCGACGCGCCGAACGGCAGCGGCTTGCCGGCCGCGTCGGTCAGCGTCAGGTACAGGTTGCTGCCGCGCGCGACGTTGAACTTCGCAAAGCCGATCGCGCCGTCGGTCAGCACCATGCGCTGGATCGGGTTCGACACCTGCACTTCGAGCGGAAGCTTCTCGACGTTGACGGTCGCGTCGTACACGTTGTACGGCGAGATCCCGTCGAGCACCGCATAGCCGCGCGAGTCGGTATGCGTGAGCGTGCCGGACAGCGGCACGTCGGGTACGCCGTCGGTCGAGACCAGGAGGCGCGTATCGCCGGCGTTGCCGTTCGCGTGCGCGGACACGCCATATTGGGTCGCGACGAACGAGCCGTCGACTTCGAGCGACGCGGCCGCATACGCGTTGGCGAGCGTCGACGCCTGCGCGGTCAGCTGATACGTCGACGTGCGCTGGCGGAAGCTCGCGTTCGCCGCCGCGCGGCCGTCGGTCGCGCCCGCGTTGACCTGGTAGGTGCGACCGTCCGGGTCGTCGTAGATGTAACCCGCGTTCACGCTCGTGCTGCCGCTGCCCGTCGTCAGGTTCGACGTGACGGTGTGGCGGCCACCGATCGGCAGCGTCGCCGTCACCGAAAACTGATTGCCGCTCGCGCCCGCGCTCTGCGTGCGGAACGCCGACACGCTGACGTTCAGGTTGCGCAGCGCGCCGATCGAGAACGCGCGCGTCAGCGTGAGGCCCACGCGCTGCTCGGACGAGCGCGCCCAGTAGGTCGTCTGGTCGTACGAGAAATAGGTCGACGTGTCGCCGAAGCGCTTCGACATCGTCGCCGAGTAGCGCTGCTTGCTGTTCGCGAGGCCGTACGCGGTCGGGTCGCCGGAGAACTGCGCGAAGTTGGTGTACTCGCGTTCGGAAAAGCGATAGCCGAAGAAGCGCACGTCCGCGTCGAGCCCGTCGAAGTGCTTCGAATAGTTGATGCGGTACGAGTTGCCGTTGCGTGTCGCGCCGTTCCACCACAGCCGCGCGCGCGCATGCGTGACGTCGGCCGATACCGCACCGAACGTGCCGAAATCGCGGCCGACGCCGAGCGCGATCGACGTATAGCCCGATGCCGCGATGAAGCCGCCGTACACCGTGACGTCGAGCGGCAGGCCGTATGCGATTTCGCCGAAGCCGAAAAACGGCGTGATGCCTGCGCCGCCGAACTGCCGCGGCTTGCCGACGGCGGCCTTGTAGCGCAGTTGTCCGGTGCGCGCGAGGAACGGCACGGCGGCCGTCGTCACCTGGAAGCGCTGCACGCTGCCGTCCTCTTCCTCGACCGCGACGTCGAGCGTGCCCTGCACGCTCGTGTTGATGTTCTGCAGCGCGAACGCGCCCGGCGACACGCGCGTCACGTACAGCACGCGCCCCGCCTGCGACACGGTCACGGTCGCATTGGTGCGCGCGACACCCGAGATCAGCGGCGCATAGCCGCGCAGCGAAGGTGGCAGCATGCGGTCGTCGCTGCGGATCGACGCGCCGGTCAGCGCGAACGTGTCGAAAATGTCCGAGCTCAGGTAGTCGTCGCCGAACGTCACCGTCGACTGGATCGACGGCAGCGCGCGAAATGCGTAAAGCCGGCTGAAGCGGAACGTGCGGTCCGCGTACGCCGTGTTGCCCACGTTCGACTGCGCCTGGTAGTCGCCGCGAAAACGCCATGCATCCCAGTTCGCGCCGATTGTGCCGTAGGCCTGGATCGAATTCGTCTGCGCGCCGCCGGCACCGAAGCTGCGGTTCGTGTTCGCGATCACGCGATAGTCGAGCATCGCGCCAGGAATCCCCTCGGACCAGCGCTCCGGCGGCAGATAGGTCGAATCGGTGAACTCGAGCGCGGCCTGCGGAATCGTGATCTTGAGGCGTCCGTCGCTCTTCAGGTAGCGCACGGTTGCTCCCTCGATCGCGCCGAGATCGACGCAACGGCCGCCCTGGAAGCGCGGCAGGTCCTTCGCGAGCGACGGCTTCAGTCCGAACTGCGCGACGAGTTCCGGCGGCAGGCACGGCTTGCCGGCGCCGGACGCATCGAGCGCGATGAACTGGATCGCCTGCAACCCGTAGAACAGGTCGTTGACCTGCACGTCGAGCATGTATTCGCCCGGCAGCGTGAAGTCGGCCTGGGAGAACTGCGACAGGTCGACATTGTTCGTGCCGTCGATGTCGAGGAACGACGAATTGAATTCCGTCGCATGGCTCTGGCTGCCGACCACCAGCACGGAGACGCAAAGGAAGGAATGTCTGATTCGCACGCGGCGCTACCGGAAGTCCGAGGAAAAGGAAGCGGGAAGGAAACGAGGACGGAGAAAGGGTGCGCGCACCCCTTCTCCGGTACGGACGCTTACTGGTAGCGAACCGTGAAGTTCGCGACGCCGTCGGCGGTACCCGGCGTCACGCCGGCTGCCGTCGCTTCGTACATCGCCGCGAAGCGTGCGACGTTCGTGCCGTTCTGCAGCACGGTCGGCGCCTTTTGCTCCGCGCCGTTGTCGAGGTATTCACCCGACGCAGACTGCAGGCGGATGCCGACGTTGGTCGCCGAGCCGATCGTGGCGAGCAGCTTCGGCTGACCCGCGCTCGACGTGCCCGTGAACGTGAAGTACGCGTTCTGCGCGATGCTCGTGTCGCAGTCGGTCAGCTTGATGTCGAAGTTGGTCGGCGTGGACTTGTCGCCGGCCTGCTTGAACGTGTGGGTCGGCACCTTGCCGAGGTTCACGGTCTGGTTGACCGAACCCGAATCGATGCCGCATGCGCCCGCGACGATCTCGCCCGTGAAGTTGATCGTGCCGGTGCCCTCTGCGAAGGCCGAGGTGGACAGGGCTGCGAGTGCGACAGCGGTCAGGAGGGATTTTTTCATGACGTTTTCCGTGTGAATTGCAAAGGGAATGGACGACGTGGCGGATACAAAAGGCAGCGTGTGGTTGGCTCCCGTCCGTCACGAGGCGGAATTATCGAGATAGGAATGAAAGAATTCTGTAAATGATTGTCAAATCGCCCATGACAATCTTCAATTCCCCCATCTTCAAACGCACTCTTTCCCTGAAATTCACAATTCCGATATTTTCGTCCGAAGTCCTTTTTAATTTCCCAGAACCTACTGAAAATTAACGGCATTTCTTTTTCTCGAATGCGGATGCCCCACTCCGCCTTTCCGGGCAAGGCTTTCCAATATCACCAGCCTTGAAAGACAAAATTCTGTCCAATCCCGCCATCGTTGTTCGACCGCAACGATAGCAATCGTCGATTTTCAACTGACAGGAAATTAACGAGTGATTTTCGTCAGCTGCAATTTTCGCGCAAACGATTGCGCAATTCGCACAAACGTTTTACCGCGACACTTTGCCGCCCCGCATTATTCGCAATACCTGAATTAATCGAATCGTCAATCCCGGATTAAAAGCCACGTGTCGTGTCGTGCGCCGCCACGACATTCGGCGCACGTGCGCGACGATGCGCGGACGACGTTTCAGCGGATTGGTCGGGATCGGAAAGAAGGAAGTCCGGCATGCTCGGGCCGGGATGCGTGTCGAGTCGAAGGCGGGCCTTCGGCTCGACAGCCAGGAGAAAAACGTGGAAGACGAAGCGCGGATGTCACGCGTCGGCGATCTCTGCCGGTACCCCGACAAAGGCGATGCCAACCGGGGGCGACGGCATCTCGCGATGCGCCATCGCCGCCCGGCCCGGGCGGAGCATCACACGGCAGCCGCCCCGGCAGATGCCGGCGCCCATCCGCCGCCCAATGCGCGATACAACGCGATCGCATTCGCGAGCCTGCGCTCCTTGAGCCGGATCAGCTCCTGCCCCGACTCGTACGTGCTGCGCTGCGCGTCGAGCAGTTCGAGATACGTCGCGACGCCGCCCGCGTAGCGGCGCTCGGCGAGCTTCAGCCGCGCGCCGTCGGCCGCATAGACGTCCTGCTGCGCGGCGAGCTGGCGATCGATCCAGTCGCGCGCGGCGAACGCGTCGGCCACTTCGCGGAATGCGGTCTGCACGGTCTTCTCGTATTCGGCGACCGCGATGTGCTTGCGTGCGTTCGCGACGTCGAGATTCGCGCGATTGCGACCGCCCGCGAAGATCGGCAGCGTGATGCGCGGCGCGAACGTCCACACGCTCGTGCCGCCCGCGAACAGGCTCGAGAACGCATCGCTGACCGAACCGTAATCGGTCGTCAGCGCGATGCGCGGGAAGAACGCCGCGCGCGCGGCGCCGATCTGCGCGTTCGCGGCCTTGAGCCGCGACTCGGCCTGCCGGATGTCCGGCCGCCGTTCGAGCAGCGCGCTCGGCGCGCCGGGCGCCACCGGCGCGATCGCGAGCGTGTCGAACGCGGAGCCGTCGGCCGGCACGGTGCGTGCAAAATCGCCGGCGAGCAATTGCAGCGCGCGCACCGACTGCGCGTGTTCGCGCTGCAGCGCGGCCTGCGACGCACGCGCGGACGCGACCAGCATCTCGGCCGAGCGCAACTCGATCGCGTCGCTCGTGCCGGCCGCGTAGCGGCGCTGCGTGAGCGCGGCGATGCGCTCGCGCGCGTCGAGCGTGCGCTGCGCCAGCGCCAGTTGCTCGCGCAACGACCGTTCGGAAACATACGCGCCGGCGACTTCGGCAATCACGCCGATACGCACCGTGCGCTGCGCGTCGGCCGTCGCGAAATATTCGTCGAGCGCCGCGTCGGACAGGTTGCGCACGCGGCCGAACAGGTCGAGCTCGTACGCGCTGACGCCCACGCCCGCACGATACAGCCCGCTCACCGCGCTCTCGCGCACGACCGGGTCGTACTGGCGCGTACGTTCGTAGCCGAGGTTCGCGTCGACCGACGGCATCAGGTCCGCGCGCTGCACGCCGTACAGCGCGCGCGCTTCGTCGAGCCGGCCGGCCGCGATCCGCAGGTCGCGGTTGTTCGCGAGCGCCGCGTCGATCCACGCCTGCAGCGCAGGATCGGTGAAATATGCGCGCCAGTCGTCGAGCAGCGCGGCATCGGCGGACGCAGCCGCCTCGACCGCCTGCGGCGTGTCGCCATCGACCGGCGTATAGCTGGCCGGCACCGGCGCCGCCGGCCGCTCGTAGCGCGGCGCGAGCGAGCAGCCGGCAAGCGCGAACGCGAGTGCCGCGGCCAGCGCGACCCGAGCCCGCGGCGTCGCGCACGCCTTCAGGTAAAACGTCATTGCGAACCCTCCATCGTCGCCGGTTGCGATCCGCCGCGCCGGCGCGGGCCGACGTCGAACAGGCGACCGACGCTCACGAAAAACAGCGGGACGAGAAACACCGCGAGCACCGTCGCCGTGATCACGCCGCCGAGCACGCCGGTGCCGATCGCCATCTGCGCGCCGGACGCGGCGCCCGATGCGAACGCGAGCGGCAGCACGCCGACGCCGAACGCGAGCGACGTCATCACGATCGGCCGCAGCCGCAGGCGCGCGGCCTCGAGCGCGGCGTCGACGAGCGACATGCGCTGCGCGACCAGATCCTTCGCGACTTCGACGATCAGGATCGCGTTCTTCGCGGACAACCCGATCGTCGCGATCAGTCCCACCTTGAAATAGATGTCGTTCGGCATCGCGCGCAGCGTGACGCCGAGCACCGCGCCGATCACGCCGAGCGGCACGACCAGCATCACCGCGAACGGGATCGACCAGCTTTCGTACAGCGCGGCAAGCGCGAGGAACACGACGAGCACCGACAGCGCGAACAGCATCGGCGCCTGCGTGCCCGACAGCCGCTCCTCGAACGACTGCCCCGACCACGCGTGGCCGATGCCGGCCGGCAGCTTCGCGGCGAGCCGTTCGATCGCGGCCATCGCCTCGCCGCTGCTGTGCCCCGGCGCGGCCGAACCGTTGATCGTGAACGACGGATAGCCGTTGTAGCGCGTGAGCTGCGGCGGCCCGAGCGTCCAGTGCAGCGTCGCGAACGCCGCGAGCGGCACCATCTCGCCGCGCGCGTTGCGCACGCGCAGCTTCTTCACGTCGTCCGGATCGAGCCGGTGCAGCCCGTCGGCCTGCACGATCACGCGGCGCACCTGCGTGCCGTGCATGAAGTCGCCGATGTAGTCGGAGCCGAACATCACCGCGAGCGTCGTGTTGATCTCTTCCATCGACACGCCGAGCGCCGACGCCTTCGCGCGATCGATGTCGAGTTTGAGCTGCGGCGCGTCCTGCGTGCCGGCGAACATCAGGTCGGCGAGCGCCGGATCCTTGCCGCCCGCCGCGAGCAGTTGCTCGCGCGCGGCACTGAACGTCGCGTAGTCGAGCCCGCTGCGATTCTGCAGCCGGAAGTCGAAGCCGCTCGTCGAACCGAGATCGGGCAGCGCCGGCGAGTTCATCGCGAACACCGTGGTATTCGCCGCACCCGCGAAGCGCTCGTTGATGCGCGCGACGATCGCCTGCACGTGATCGCGCCCGGCCTTGCGTTCCTTCCAGTTCTTCAGCGTGACGAAGATCATCCCGCCGTTCGGCCCTTCGCCGTACAGGTTGAAGCCGCCGAGCGCGAACGTGTACGCGGCCGGCTCGTTGTGGCGAACATACGACTCGACCTCGCGCACGCTCTGCATGGTTTCCGCGAGCGGCGTGCCCTGCGGCCGGATCACCATCACCATGAAGTTGCCCTGGTCCTCGTCGGGCAGGAACGCGGTCGGCAATTGCGTGAGCATCAGCGCGGCGGCCGCCGTCAGCGCGCCGTACACGACGAGCCAGCGCACCGGCTTCTTCAGCATCGTGCCGACGCGTGCCGCATAACGCTGCGTCGCACGTGCGACCAAGCGGTTGAACCAGCCGAAGAAGCCGCGCTTCTCGTGATGGTCGCCGGACACCGGCTTGAGCAGCGTCGCGCACAACGCGGGTGTCAGCGACAGCGCGAGGAACGCCGAGAAGCCGATCGATACCGCGAGCGCGAGCGCGAACTGCCGATAGATGTTGCCCACCGCGCCGCCGAAGAACGCCATCGGCACGAACACCGACGTCAGCACGACCGTGATGCCGACGATCGCGCCGCTGATCTGCGTCATCGCCTTGACGGTCGCATCGTACGGCCCGAGCCCCTCCTCGACCATCAGCCGCTCGACGTTCTCGACGACGACGATCGCATCGTCGACGAGAATGCCGATCGCGAGCACCATCCCGAACATCGTCAGCACGTTGATCGAGAAACCGGCCGCATACATCGCGCCGAACGTGCCCGCGAGCGCGACCGGCACGACGAGCGTCGGAATCAGCGTCGCGCGCAGGTTCTGCATGAACAGGAACATCACCAGGAACACCAGCACGCCGGCCTCGATCAGCGTCGTGACGACCTTGTTCATCGACACGCGCACGAACGACGACGTCTCGTACGGAATCTGGTATTTCACGCCCGGCGGGAAGTACGCGGACAGCGCGTCCATCGTCGCGCGCACGCGCTTCTCGGTGGCCACCGCGTTCGAGCCCGGCGCGAGCTTGATGCCCATCCCGGTCGCGACCTTGCCGTTCACGTACGACGGATAGTTGTAGTCGTTGCCGCCGAATTCGATGCGCGCGACGTCGCGCAGGTAGAGCGCGGCGCCGTCCGGCAGCGTGCGCAGCGCGATCGCGCCGAAGTCGGCCGGCGTCTTCAGCGGCGCGTCGGCGAACACCGTCGCGGCGATCGGTGCGCTGTTCGGCACCGCGCTGCGGCCGATGTCGCCGATCGTCACGCGCGCGTTGTGCGCGCGCACGGCCGACGAGATATCCGACGCGGTGAGGCCGTGCCCGGCCATCTTCACCGGGTCGGGCCAGATCCGCATCGCATATTCGGCGCCCCAGAACTGCACGCGGCCGACGCCGTCGACGCGGCGCAGCGCCTGCACGACGTTCGCCGACGCGTATTCGCCGAGCTGCACGTCGGTCATCCGGCCGTCGTCCGACGTCAGCGATACGACGAGCTGGATGTTGTCGGCGGCCTTCTCGACCTGGATGCCGTCGCGCCGCACGGGTTCGGGCAGCCGCGCCTCGACCGTCTTCAGCCGGTTCTGCACCTCGACGGCCGCGAGATCGGCATTGACGCCCTGCTTGAACGTCAGGTACAGCGACGCCGCGCCGGCGCTGCTCGTCGCGGACGTATACAGCAGCCCCGGCGCGCCGTTCATCTCGCGCTCGATCAGCGCGGTCACCGATTCCTCGACGACCTGCGCGGACGCGCCCGGGTACGTCGCATAAATGCTGACGACGGGTGGCGCGATGTCCGGATACTGCGCGACGGGCAGCGCGCGTATCGCGAACGCGCCGCCGAGCATGATGAAGAGTGCGATCACCCACGCGAAGACGGGGCGATCGATGAAGAAACGTGCCATGTTGGTCTCGGTGAACCGGTCAGGTTTGACGGGCGGCCGCCTGTGACGCGGCCTTCGTCGGCGTTGCCTGCTCGACGGGCTTGACGGCGGTATCGGGCGCGAACTGCGCGGCGTTGTCGACGATCACGCGCTCGCCGCCGGCGAGGCCGCGCGTGATGCGCCAATCGCGTCCGCTCATCCGGTCGGCGACGACCTCGACGTCCTGCACCTTGCCGTTCGCGCCGACCACGCGCACCGACGTGCGGTCGGCCGTGCGCAGCAGCGCATCGCGCGGCACGAGGATCGCGCGCTGATCGACGGCCGCGTCGAGCGCGATCCGCACGTACGCGCCCGGCAGCAGTTCGCGTTCGGGATTCGGGAACAGCGCGCGCATCGCGACGGTATCGGTGGTCGGGTCGACCGCGAGATCGCTGAACAGCAGCTTGCCCTTCAGCGGATACGCGGTGCCGTCGGCGCGCAGCAGCGTCACCGTGACGTCGTGCTGCGCGATGCCCGTCGCGCGCCCGCTCTTCACCGCGCGGCGCAACGCATCGACGTCGGCCGCCGGCTGCGAGAAATTCACGTAGATCGGATCGAGCTGCTCGACGGTCGTGAGCGGCGTTGCCTGGTCCTGGCCGACGAGCGCGCCTTCGGTGACGAGCGCGCGTCGCGCGCGGCCCGAAATCGGCGCGGTGACGGTCGCGTAGTCGAGCTGCAATTGCGCGCGGGCGAGCTCGGCCTTCGCCGAAGCGACGCCGGCCTTCGCCTGCGTGTCGTCGGCAACGGCCTCCGTGTGATCGCGCTCGCTGACCGCGCGGTCGCGCACCAGGTCGTCGTAACGGCGACGCTTGTCGCTCGCCGCGAGCGCGGCGGCCTGCGCCTTCGCGAGCGCGCCCTGTGCGGCGTCGCGCGCGGCCTTCAGCGGCGCGGGGTCGATGCGGAACAGCACCGCGCCCTGTTTCACTTCCTGGCCTTCTTCGTAAGTTCGCGCGGTGACGATGCCCGCGACCCGCGCGCGCACTTCCGCTTGCCGATACGCGTCGAGCCGGCCGGGCAATTCGACGGTCATCGGCACGGCCGTCGGACGCACCGTGACGACCGTCGCGTGCTGAATGGCCTCCGGCGCCTTGTCCTGTTCGCCCTTTCCGCATCCGGTCACGAGCAGCATGGCCGCGAGCGCGAACGGCGCCAGCCGGAGGCGGCGCCCCAGGGAGCGTTTGTTATTCATGTATGACCTCGGATCGTTCGCCGCCGATACAATGCGGCGGCTCAGGGTGGCCGATTATAATCAGTCACGACTGATTAAATACAGGCGGTTGCAATCGGGCCGCCTTACTGTCTCAATAAAACGACAGCGAACTGTAAGGAAATTCACGACATGGCCCGCAAGACCCGGGAAGAATCGCTCGCCATCAAGCACCGGATCCTCGACGCCGCCGAGCTCGTCCTGCTCGAAAAAGGCGTCGCGCAAACCGCGATGGCGGACCTCGCCGAGGCCGCCGGAATGTCGCGGGGCGCCGTGTACGGCCACTACCGCAACAAGATGGAAGTGTGTCTCGCGATGTGCGACCGCGCGTTCGCGCGCACGTCGGAAGGCTTCGACGCGGTCGACAACCTGCCCGCGTTCGCCACGCTGCGCCGTGCGGCATCGCACTACCTGCAGCAATGCGGCGAGCCGGGCGCGATGCAGCGCGTGCTCGTGATCCTCTATACGAAGTGCGAACAAAGCGAGGAAAACGGCGCGCTGCAGCGGCGCCGCATGCTGCTCGAGCTGCAGATGCTGCGCATCACCAAGGCGCTGCTGCGCCGCGCGATCGCGTCCGGCGAACTCGCGGCCGATCTCGACGTGCATCTGGCGGCCGTCTATCTCGTGTCGCTGCTCGAAGGCGTGTTCGCATCAATGATCTGGACCAACCGGTTGCGCGGCAATCTGTGGACCGACGCGGAAGCGATGCTGGACGCGGGCTTCGACGCCGTCCGGACATCTGCCGCGCTGCGCGTGCGCGCGCAAAAATTGCCAGCCGAACCCAAAGCCGCGCAATAAATGCTGATTTAACCCGATTTACCGCAGTGCGAAACGAATGCGCTGACCCTCTTTAAAATTTTTAACGTTTCGCGGAACATCGGTAGACTGACGCTGTCATCTTTCTTTAGCGTCTTCGTGATAATCCGGGTGCGACCCGGAAAGTTCACGCCGCCGTTCGAAG
Source organism: Burkholderia sp. RF2-non_BP3 (assembly GCF_001522185.1). Lineage (NCBI taxonomy): Bacteria > Pseudomonadati > Pseudomonadota > Betaproteobacteria > Burkholderiales > Burkholderiaceae > Burkholderia > Burkholderia sp. RF2-non_BP3. The sequence continues at coordinate 174,605 of NZ_LOSU01000036.1, forward strand.
CGGGCCTGCCCGCGAGTTGGGTCGAACGGAAACGACACAGGCCCCTGGCGGGGCCTGTTTTGTTGCACGCCCGTCGCCCGCCCCGTCGCCACCCGACGGATATGCCGCCGATGGCTCCCGCCCACACCTCTTTGAACCGCTTTCCTGGATGTGGACACCCTTGGTCAAGCCTGCCGCAACCCCTGATGCTTTCGCGCCCGGCCGCGCGCAGCGCCTCGTGCGCGCGCTCGTGCCGGCCGCCGTGCTCGGCGCCCTCGCCGCCTTCGGTCTCGCCGCCGCGCTGCCGGCCGTCTCGCAACTGCCGGGCGCCGTCGATTCGGGCACGGCCGCGCTGCCGCAGCGCGTGCTGTCCGACACGCCGTTTCCCACCGCTCAGCATTTCGTGACGAGCGAACTCGCGCGCACGATCGGCGAGCGCAACGAACTCGATGAACGCGGCGGCGAGCGCAGCCTGCAGCCGGGCCTGTTCGCGCCGCTCAGCGCGCACCGCAACGACATGCTCGGCTATACGAACCTGTTCCAGTTCGCGGCGCCCGAACAGCAACACGGGATGCGCGCGGGCGACATCGAACTCACGCTGTCCGATACGCTGAACCGTCTCGACGTGCCGCCCGAGGTGCGCATCCAGCTCGGCGATCTCGTCACCGGCAAGGTCGCGATGCGCGCCAGCGCCCAGCGCGGCGACTACTACCGCGTCGCGTACGACACCAACAACGGCACGCCGCACCTCACCGCGCTCGAACTGCGCGTCGCGGGCCGCACGTTCGGCGCGATCTGGTTCCGCGCGCCGGGCGCCGACCACGGCGCGTACTACACGCTCGATGGCGCACCGCTCGAAGCAGCCGCGTTCACGATGCCCGTCAAATGGACGCGCATCAGTTCGTTCTTCGGCGAACGCGTCCACCCGCTGTCGCAGGCGATGGCGTTCCATACCGGCGTCGACCTCGCCGCGCCGTCCGGCACGCCCGTCAATGCGGCGGCCGATGGCGTCGTGTCGTTCGTCGGCACCGATCCGGGCGGCTACGGCCACTACGTGATCGTCGATCACGCGGACGGTTATTCGACCTACTACGCGCATTTGTCCGCGTTCGCGCGCGGGCTGAAGACCGGCGAAACCGTGAAGCAGGGCCAGCGCCTCGGCTCGGTCGGGATGACCGGCGCCGCCACCGGGCCGCACCTGCACTTCGAGGTGCGCGTCGCGAACGATCCGGTCGATCCGCTCGTCACGCTCGCGAGCGCGCAGACGGGGCTGTCCGACATGCAGCTCACCGCGTTCCGCCAGGAAGCGGCGCAATGGCGCTTCCGCCTCGCGTCGATCAGTACGACGCCGTTCGCATTCGCGCAGACCGACGGCCCGCTGTGGGGCGACTTCGCGACCGGTCCGTCGACGCTGCGCGCGGTCTTCGATACGCACTACAGCGCGTCCTGACGCAGACGCGCCGAAGCACCATCTCGCCCGTCGCCGTTCGAGCGGCGGCGACGCGGGCGGCCTTCACCGCGCCGGTTCCGTGCGCTCCGCCGCCCGCGCGAGGCGCTCCGCACGCGGACGACGCGACAGCAGCCAGCGCGCCGCGCCGTCGAGCGACGTGCACAACACGAGATAGATCGCCGCGACGAACAGGAAGATCGGCGCCGGATACACCATCAGCCGGTTGTTCACCTGCGTCGCGACGAACGACAATTCCGGCACGCCGACGATATACGCGAGCGACGTGTCCTTCACGAGCGCGACCCACTGGTTGACGAACGACGGCGTCATGATCCGGATCGCCTGCGGCAGCAGCACGTAGCGCACGGTCTGCCAGCGCGTGAGCCCGAGCGACAGCCCCGCCTGCCACTGCCCGTCGCCGGCCGCGACGATGCCCGCATGCACCGCATGCGCGAGATAGGCACCGCCGATCAGCGCCAGCGCGCACACGACCGTCGCGAGCCCCGGCACGTCCATGTGCAGCAGCATCGGCATCAGGAAATACGTCCAGAAGATCAGCATCAGCACCGGAATCGCGCGGAAGAAGCCGATGAACGCGAGCAGCAGCACGCGCAGCGGGCCGCGCGCGAGCGCCATCGCGACGCCGAGCGCCACGCCCAGGATCGCCGACGCCATCGCCGACGCGATCGCGAGCACGAGCGACAGCGCGGCGCCGCCGAGCGGGCCGTCCGGGAACGCGCCGACGAGCAGGTACGGCAGGTTGTCGAGCAGCAGCGAGATGTCCATCGTCAGCGCCCCGCCCCGAGCCGGTCACGCCATTGCGTGGCCGCATAGGCGCCGGCCTCGATCGCGGCCACCGCGACGATGTACAGCACGGTCGCGACACCGAACGCAGCGAAGGTCCTGAACGTCTCCGTCTCGACCTGCCGCGACGCATACGACAGCTCGGCGACGCCGATCGCCATCGCGAGCGACGAGTTCTTCACGAGATTCATGTATTGGCCGAACAACGGCGGCAGTGCGATGCGCACGGCCTGCGGCAGCACCACGTAGCGCAGCGACTGCATCGGCGTGAGGCCGAGCGCCGCGGCCGCGTCATGCTGCGCGCGGCGCACGCCGCGCAGCCCGGCTTCGCATTCCTCGGCGACGAACGCGGCCGTGTACGCGCTCAACCCGAACCAGCCCGCGACGAACTCGAACGACGGCCACGCGAGCGTGAGCGGGCCCGCGCTGAGTTGATGGCGCGCGTTCAGCCACGCGACCCACGTATCGGGCAGCAACGACGCCACGCCGAAATACCAGAACAACAACTGCACGAGCAGCGGCGTGTTGCGGAACGCGACGACGTAACCGGCCGCCAGCGTGCGCAGCACCGCGCCGCGCGCATGCCGCATGACGGCGAGCAGCAGCCCGCCGATGGTCGCGGCGAGCGCCGACGCGGCCGCGAGGCCGAGCGTCAGCAGGAAGCCCTGCCAGAGCCAGGACAGATATTTGGGAGCCAACCCGAGCATGCCGTGGTGCGGGCGCGAAGCGCGCGATCGAAAAGAAACGGAAAGCGCCGCGATCCGTGCGCACCGGCGTGGCCGGCGGCGGAACGCGGCGCACCTGGTGCGACTCAGGTCTTGTCGCCGATGCGGAAGATGCGCGTGAGCGGGGTCTTCGTCGTCGGTCCGAACCACGCGTCGTAGATTTGCGTCGCGCGGCCGTTTGCCTCGAGGCCCTTCAGCGTGTCGTTGACGAAGCCGAGCAGGCGCGTCTCGCCCTTCGGCACACCGACGCCCATGTAGTCATTCGAGATCGTGAACGCCGGGATCTCGTAGTTCTGCTTGTCGGGCACGTTCGCGAGCAGGCCGATCAGTTTCGGCCCGTCCTGCGTGATCGCCTGCACGTTGCCGGCGCGCAGCGCGGCGAATGCGAACGGCGTGTCGTCGTATGCGACGATCGTCGCCTTCGGGAATTTCTCGCGCAGCGTGATTTCGTTCGTCGTGCCCTTGTCCGCGCCGACGCGCAGGCTGTTCAGCTGGTCGGCCGATTTCAGCACGCCCTTCTTCGCGAGAAACTGCTGGCCCGACGAGAAATACGGGATGCTGAAGTCGACCTGCTTCGCGCGCTCGTCGGTGATCGTGAAGTTCGCGAGCACCAGATCGACCTTGCCGGAAGTCAGGAACGGAATGCGGTTCGCGGGATTGGTCGGCTGCAACTGCAGCTTCACGCCGAGCTTGTCGGCCAGCGCCTTCGCATAGTCGACGTCGAGGCCGACGATGTGATTGCTCTTGCCGTCGACATAACCGAACGGCGGATTGCTGTCGAAGGTCGCGACGCGCAGCACGCCGGCCTTCCTGATGTCGTCGAGACGGTCCGCGTGCGCGACCGTGCCGGCGGTGACGAGCGCGGCCCCGACGAGCCACGTAGCGAGAATGTGGAGTTTCATGAGCACGACCTGATTTGATTTGTCATGAGGGCCGCCGCGGATCGCGCGACGGCCGGTTCGAGGAACATCGCGACGGAGTGTGTCGTCGCGAAGCCGCTAACGTATCAGCGCGTGCGGCAATTCCGAACCAACAATTGGTGCTTTGCTCTGCGGGTTTCGTGATGACGCTCGAGACGGCGTGCGCCATCGCGCGCTTCGGAAAAAAAGACGCCCGCTGCAAGCAGCGGGCGCGAATCCCAGTCAAGGAGGTGTCACACGAACTACGGGTTCAGAATAAAGGCATCGCACGCGACGGACAACGAAGCGATTCCGATATCGATATCGCGCGTCCCGCGATGCGCTTGCGCGTGTCCGTGCGAAGACGGCGCGCATGAAAAAAACGGCGCGCCGCCTGTGTGGCGGAGCGCCGTCCCGTTGCACGTTGCCGGTCGATGCGGGCAGCCTCGCGAGGCTGCCCCGTCGATCACGGTTCGTGACGCAGATACCCTTCCTTGCTCGGATCGCGCATCCGCCACGACACGATCAGCGAGATCGCGCACAGCACCGTCACGTACCAGTAGAAGGTTTCCTCGCTGCCGATCGACTTGAACCACAGCGCGACGTACTCGGCCGAGCCGCCGAAGATCGCGTTCGCGACCGCATACGACAGGCCGACGCCCATCGCGCGCACTTCGGGCGGGAACATCTCGGCCTTGATGAGGCCGCTGATCGACGTGTAGAAGCTGACGATCGCGAGCGCGACCGTGATCAGCACGAACGCGGCCGTCGGGCTCGTCACGGTCTTCAGCGCGTGCATCAGCGGCACCGTGCCGATCACCGCGAACGCGCCGAACAGGATCATCGACGTGCGGCGGCCGATCTTGTCGGACAGCGCGCCGAACACCGGCTGGATCAGCATGTAGACGAGCAGCGCGACGGTCATCACGTTGCTGGCGGTCTTCGCATGCATGCCGGCCGTGTTCACCAGGTACTTCTGCATGTACGTGGTGAACGTGTAGAAGATCAGCGAGCCGCCGGCCGTGAAGCCGACCACCGTGAAGAACGCGCCCTTGTGCTGCCACACGCCGCGGATCGTGCCCGCATCCTTCTTGTCGCGCGATGCGCTCGTCGACGTCTCGTCGAGCGATTTGCGCAGGTACAGCGAGATCAGCGCGGCCGCCGCGCCGACCACGAACGGAATGCGCCAGCCCCATGCCTTCAGCTCGTCGCCCGACAGCGTCTGCTGCAGGATCACGAGCACGAGCAGCGCGCACAGCTGGCCGCCGATCAGCGTCACGTACTGGAACGACGCGAAGAAGCCGCGGCGGCCCTTCAGCGCCACCTCGCTCATGTAGGTCGCGCTCGTCCCGTATTCGCCGCCCACCGACAGGCCCTGGAACAGCCGCGCGACCAGCAGCAGCGCCGGTGCGAGCGCGCCGATCTGCGCATAGGTCGGCAGCACCGCGATCACGAGCGAGCCGCCGCACATCATCAGCACCGAGATCATCATCGCCGTGCGGCGGCCATGACGGTCGGCGATGCGGCCGAACAGCCAGCCGCCGATCGGACGCATCAGGAAGCCGGCCGCGAACACGCCGGCCGTGTTCAGCAGCTGGGTCGTCGTGTTGCCGCTCGGGAAGAACGCCGGTGCGAAGTACAGCGCGCAGAACGAGTAGATGTAGAAGTCGAACCACTCGACGAGGTTGCCCGATGAGGCGCCGACGATGGCGAACACGCGCCGCCGGGTGTCATGCGCGGACAGCGCAGCTTGGTCGGTCTGGACGTCCATGGGTTGGTCTGTTCCTTTTAGTGCTTTCTGGGCGAGACGGCTTGGGGGCCGCCGCGTGCGGTCGCACGTGGCACCGGTTCCGGCGCACGGCGCTACGGGATTTTAGCGAAATGTAAAGTAACGGGCTTTCCGGGTTCGTCCGGATGTAGAAAAATTTTCTCCCGCCACCCGTTCGTCATATGAAAACGCCAGCCGCGAGGCTGGCGTCCGGTGCAAACTATTCCCGGTCCCGGTGCTCAGACACGCACCTCCGGCGGCACGTAGCGGCACTCGTAGCGCTTGCGCACGGTACCGGCCTCGTCGACGCTTTCCAGGAACACGTCGAACTGCCAGAGCCGCGCCATGTGCTTGAGCACTTCCTCGCTGTCGTTCGACAGATGGCGGTTGTCGGTCATGAAGTGGCGCAGCGTGAGGCTGCGGTCGCCGCGCGTGTTCACCGCCCATACCTGGATGTTCGGCTCGCGGTGATGGATGTCGTACTGACGCGACAGCGCCTGCCGCACGTACTGGTAGCCGGACTCGTCGTGGATCGCCGATACCTCGAGCGAATCGCGCATGTCGTCGTCGAGCACCGAGAACAGCCGCATTTCGCGGATCAGGTTCGGCGACAGGTACTGCGCGATGAAGCTCTCGTCCTTGAAGTTGCGCATCGCGTAGTGCATCGCCGGCAGCCACGGCGTGCCCGCGATCTCCGGAAACCACTTGTAGTCCTCTTCCGTCGGCGCCTCGCAGATCCGCCGGATGTCGCTCATCATCGAGAAGCCGAGCGCATACGGGTTGATCCCGCTGTAGTACGGCTTCGTGACGGGCGGCTGATAGACCACGTTGCTGTGCGAATGCAGGAACTCCATCATGAAGCCGTCTTCCAGCTTGCCCTGGTTGTACAGCGTATTGAGCAGCGTGTAGTGCCAGAACGTCGCCCAGCCTTCGTTCATCACCTGCGTCTGCCGCTGCGGATAAAAGTACTGGCCGATCTTGCGCACGATGCGGATCACTTCGCGCTCCCACGGCTCGAGCAGCGGCGCGTTCTTCTCCGCGAAATACAGCAGGTTCTCCTGCGGCTCCGGCGGATAGCGTTCCTCCTGCTCCTCCATCTGCTCGGGCTTCTTGCCCGGCAGCGTGCGCCACAGCTCGTTGACCTGCGACTGCAGATACGCCTCGCGCTCGCGGCGCAGTGCGGCCTCCTTCGACAGCGACGGCTTCTGCGGCCGCTTGTAGCGGTCGACGCCGTAGTTCATCAGCGCATGGCACGAATCGAGCAGTTCCTCGACGCGATCGAGGCCGTAGCGCTCCTCGCATTCGGCGACGTAGTTCTTCGCGTACACGAGATAATCGATGATCGCGTGCGCGTCGGTCCACAGCCGGAACAGGTAGTTACCCTTGAAGAACGAGTTGTGCCCGTACGCCGCGTGCGCGATGACAAGCGCCTGCATCGTCATCGTGTTCTCTTCCATCAGATACGCGATGCACGGATTCGAGTTGATGACGATCTCGTAGGCGAGCCCCATCTGGCCGCGACGATAGCTTTTCTCGGTCGCGAGGAAGTGCTTGCCGAACGACCAGTGGCGATAGTTGACCGGCATCCCGACCGACGCATATGCATCCATCATCTGCTCGGCGCTGATCAGTTCGAGCTGGATCGGGTAAATATCGAGCTCGTACTGCTCGGCAACCTGCGAGATGTGCGTGTCGTATTCCTCGAGCAGTTCGAAGGTCCAGTCGGACGGGCACGGCAGCGGCTTGCGTTCGGCCACGTTCATACGCGCTTCCTTCTGCCCGGCAGCGGGCAAGTCGGCGGCCGGCGCCGCCGGTTCGGTCCGGCCGCTTTGCTGCGATGCGGCAGGGCCGGCCGTGTCGTCGCCGGAAGGGCGCGGCGCGTAGCCGCGCGACTCGTTGTGCAGATGGCGGGTCGTCATGACATTTCCACCTGCTTTTCGAACAATTCGCGAAACACCGGGTAAATGTCCGCAGCCGATTCGACTTTCTTCATCGCGAGATGCGGTTGCGACAACGCCAGCTGCGCGTACTCCAGCCACAGGTTCTGCTCTTCGGGCGCGACCTGGATATACGCGAAGTAGCGCGTCTTGGTGAGGATATCCTCTTCCAGGATTTTGCGACACTTCGGCGAATCGTCTGTCCAGTTGTCGCCGTCGGACGCCTGCGCGCCGTAGATGTTCCATTCCGTCGGCGAGTAGCGCTCGTTCATCACCTTGCGCATCAGCTCGAGCGCGCTCGACACGACGGTGCCGCCGCTTTCGGTCGAATGGAAGAAGGTGTCCTCGTCGACTTCCTCGGCACGCGTGTGGTGACGGATGAACACGACCTCGATGCGCTCGTAGTTGCGCTTCAGGAACAGATACAGGAGGATGAAGAAGCGCTTCGCGAGATCCTTGCGCTGCTCGTCCATCGAGCCCGACACGTCCATCAGGCAGAACATCACGGCCTGGCTCGACGGTTGCGGCTGCTTGACGCGGTTGATGTAGCGCAGGTCGAACGGATCGATGAACGGAATCCGCCAGATGCGCCCCTTCAGGTGATGGATCTCGGCCTCGAGCGTCGCGATTTCCGCGCGGCGGTCTTCCGGGTCGATCTTCAGCGCCTCGAGCTGCGCCTCCAGCTCGCGCAACTCGTTGACGAGCGGCGAGCCGAGCGCGATGCGCCGGCCGAGCGCGCTGCGCAGCGAGCGCACGACGTCGATGTTGTTCGGCGTGCCTTCCGCCGACCAGCCCGCGCGCACGTTCTTCCAGCTCGGCACCGTCAGCAGGTGCGTCTTCACGAGGCGCGGCAGTTCGAGATCGTCGAAGAAATACTGCATGAATTCGTCGCGCGACAACTCGAACACGAAGTCGTCCTGCCCTTCGCCCTCGTTGCTCGCCTGACTGCCGCCGCCGCCCGAGCCGCCCTGCGGACGCGGAATCTTGTCGCCGCGCACGTAGTCTTCGTTGCCCGGGTGCACGTACTCGCGACGTCCGCCAGGCGCGTGCCGGAAATTCGGCTCGGCGATGTCCTTGCGCGGAATCGTGATGCTTTGCGTGCTCTGGATATCCTTGATGCTACGGTCGCGCACCGCGTCGGACACGGCACGACGAATGTAGTTCTTGACGCGACGCAGAAAGCGTTCGCGGTTGGCGATGCTCTTGTTCTTGCCGGCCAGCCTGCGGTCGATGATTTGATGAAGCACTCCCGGTCTCCCGCTCGAAAGTCGATCTGCCGGGGCACTCGCCGCGCATGCCGTCTGCCGTCATGCGGGCGGCGCCTCTGAAGGTGCCCGTACGGACTCGCCGTACGGGCGCGGTACCGCGCGCGTCATGACGACTTGCGCACGCGCAGGTACCAGTCGCAAAGCAGCCTCACCTGCTTCGGCGTATAGCCCTTCGCGACCATCCGGTTCACAAAGTCCTCATGCTTGCGCTGCTCCTCCGCCGACCCCTTCGCGTTGAACGAAATGACCGGCAACAGTTCCTCGGTATTCGAGAACATCTTCTTCTCGATCACGACGCGCAACTTCTCGTAGCTCGTCCACACCGGGTTCTTCCCGGCGTTCGCCGCCCGCGCGCGCAACACGAAGTTCACGATCTCGTTGCGGTAATCCTTCGGATTGCTGATCCCGGCCGGCTTCTCGATCTTCTCCAGTTCCGCATTCAGCGCGGCGCGGTCGAAGCTCTCGCCCGTGTCGTGATCGCGGAATTCCTGATCCTGGATCCAGAAGTCCGCATACGTGACGTAGCGGTCGAAGATGTTCTGCCCGTACTCCGAATACGATTCGAGGTAAGCCGTCTGGATCTCCTTGCCGATGAAGTCCGCATAGCGCGACGCGAGCACGTCCTTCACGAACGACAGGTATTTCTGCTCGGTCTCCGGCGGGAACTGCTCGCGTTCGATCTGCTGTTCGAGCACGTACATCAGGTGCACGGGGTTCGCCGCGACCTCGCTCGAATCGAAGTTGAACACGCGCGACAGGATCTTGAACGCGAAGCGTGTCGACACACCCGTCATCCCTTCGTCCACACCGGCGTAATCGCGATACTCCTGGTACGACTTCGCCTTCGGATCGGTGTCCTTCAGGTTTTCGCCGTCATACACCTGCATCTTCGAGAACAGGCTCGAATTCTCCGGCTCGTGCAGGCGCGACAGCACCGAGAACTGCGACATCATCTTCAGCGTGCCCGGCGCGCACACGGCTTCGGCCAGCGACGAATTGCGGATCAGCTTCTCGTAGATCTTCGTCTCTTCCGACACGCGCAGGCAGTACGGCACCTTCACGACGAAGATCCGGTCGAGCAGTGCCTCGTTGTTGCGGTTGTTGCGGAATGCCTTCCACTCCGACTCGTTCGAGTGCGCGAGGATCACGCCGTCGAACGGAATCGCGCCGAATCCTTCGGTGCCCTTGAAGTTGCCTTCCTGCGTGGCGGTCAGGAGCGGATGCAGCACCTTGATCGGCGCCTTGAACATTTCGACGAATTCGAGCAGGCCCTGGTTCGCCAGGCACAGGCCGCCCGAGTAGCTGTACGCATCGGCATCGTCCTGCGCGTATTGCTCGAGCTTGCGGATGTCGACCTTGCCGACGAGCGACGAGATGTCCTGGTTGTTTTCGTCGCCAGGCTCCGTCTTCGCGATGCCGATCTGCCGAAGGATCGACGGAAAGCGGCGCACCACGCGGAACTGGCGGATGTCGCCGTTGTATTCGTGCAGGCGCTTGACGGCCCACGGACTCAGGATGCTCTTCAGGTAGCGGCGCGGAATGCCGTATTGCTCTTCGAGGATCGGGCCGTCCTCGTCGTAGTCGAACAGCCCGAGCGGCGATTCGTTGACGGGCGAACCCTTGAGCGCATAGAACGGCACGCGTTCCATCAGTTGCTTCAGGCGCTCGGCGATCGACGACTTGCCGCCGCCCACCGGCCCGAGCAGGTAGAGAATCTGCTTCTTTTCTTCGAGCCCTTGCGCAGCGTGGCGGAAGTACGCGACCACCTGCTCGATCACTTCCTCCATTCCGTAGAACTCACGGAACGCGGGATAGACCTTGATAACCTTGTTCGCGAAGATCCGCGACAGGCGCGGGTCGTTGCGGGTATCGACTTGTTCCGGTTCCCCGATTGCAGCCAGCATGCGTTCGCCGGCCGTGGCGTACGCTGACGGATCGTTCTTGCAGAGCGCGAGATACTCCTCCAGCGAGAACTCTTCCTCTCGCGTTTTTTCGAAGCGGTTCGCGAAGCTGCTGTAAATATCCATGCTACCTCCCTCGCCTGAGTCTGAAGACGTGCCTGCCTTCTATGACTGCGCAGAAGCAAGCGCGTTCGAATTCATCCTAAACCCTTTCTTATTTTTTTTCACGAACTCTTCGTATGAAGTTCGTCATTCTCGACAACACCGCTTGGACAACGCATTTCGACGCTTTACAATCGATCTCCCGAGCCGCAGAAACTGCATCCGCCGCGTCTCGTCGAGCATCGGAACGTCTCGTGCGTTGGATGCCTCCGCCGTCGTCGCCGCACCTTCACTCTCCCCTTCATCCCTAGACGTTCGAGCAGACGTTTTCGACGACACGCTGCGCGCACCGTTACAAATTTTTTTCGCATCGTCCGGAGATACCCGTAGCGCGGATGCGCACATGCCACGCGTGGCGACGCACGCACGTTCACGCGCGCTGTCACATTTCACCGGCCGCCGAAACGACGACGCCCGCATGTCGCGGGCGTCGTGTGCTGCCAAATGGGGATAGATGCGCGGTGCGCGCGACTCAGAACGTTTCCCAGTCGTCGGCGCCGGCAGATGCAGCCACCGGTGCGGGTGCAGCGGCCGCCGGCTTGCGCGCCGGCGCGGGGCGCTTCGGCGCAGCGTCGCGATCGTTGCGCGCCGCGGCCGGTGCGGGCGGCGAAACAGGCACGACGGACGGCGCGACTGCCGGCGCGACCACCGCGCGCGGCGCCTGACGCGCAACGGCGGCTGCCGGCTTCGCCGCATCGTCGTCGATCCGGAACACCGACGCCGTTTCGCGCAGGCGCGCGGCCTGCTCGTCGAGCGATTGCGCGGCGGCCGCCGCTTCCTCGACGAGCGCGGCGTTCTGCTGCGTGACCTCGTCCATCTGCGCGACCGCGCGCGCGACCTGGTCGATGCCGCCGCTCTGCTCCTCGGATGCCGCCGCGATCTCGCCCATGATGTCCGTCACGCGCTGCACCGCACTGATCACGTCGCTCATGGTGCGGCCGGCTTCGTCGACCAGCGTCGAGCCCGTCCGGATGCGCTCCACCGACGCGTCGATCAGCGCCTTGATCTCCTTGGCCGCGCTCGACGAACGCTGCGCGAGGCTGCGCACCTCGCCCGCGACGACCGCGAAGCCGCGGCCTTCCTCGCCGGCGCGCGCGGCTTCGACCGCCGCGTTCAGCGCCAGGATGTTGGTCTGGAACGCGATTCCCTCGATGATCGCGATGATGTCCGCGATCTTCGCCGAGCTGTCGTTGATCTCGCCCATCGTGCCGACCACCTGGCCGACCACCGTATTCCCCTTGTTTGCAATCTCCGACGCGTTCGCGGCCAGCGAGCTTGCCTGTCGCGCATTGTCGGCGTTCTGCTTCACGGTGCCGGTCAGCTGCTCCATGCTCGACGCGGTTTCCTGCAGCGCGGACGCCTGCTCTTCCGTGCGCGACGACAGGTCGATGTTGCCGGCGGCGATCTGGCGCGCCGCGGTCGCGATCGACTCGCTGCCGCCGCGCACGGTGCGCACCGTGTCGACCAGCCCGCGCTGCATCTTCGCGAGACCCTCGAGGAGCTGGCCCATTTCGTCGCGCCGCTGCACCACGATCGAGCGGCGCAGGTCGCCCGCGGCGATCGCGTCGAAATGCGCGAGCGCGTCCGCGAGCGGACGGCCGATCGCACGGCTGAGCGTCAACCACGACAGCACCGCGGCAACCAGACCAGCCGCCAGCAGGACGATCGACACCACGCGCAGCGTATCGAACGTCGCTTCCGAATGATCGAAGCTGGTCTGCCCGGCGCTGAACTGGAAATTGCGCAGCGCCTCGCTCGCCACCGAGAGATCGTTGTAAAGCGTCTGGAGTTGCTTGGCGCCTTCGCCGATCCGGTCGTGGTCGCCCGTCGCGACAAGGCCGCCGAACGCGTCGCAACCGCGCTGCAGCGCCTGCCGCTTCGCGGCGACGTCCTGCGCGAGTCGATCCTCGTCCGCATCGCGCGGCAGCGCGAGGTACTTTTTCCACCACACATCGGACTGCGCGCGCATCGCGCGGCTACGCTCCACCGCCGCAGCCGATTCGGGCGTCCCCACCAGCAGCGCGGCGCGATCGAGCGCCAGGCGCTCGCGCGCCGCGTACATTTCGGCAACGGCCACGTCGACCGCGCTCGGCATCTGGTTCGTGAAAATCTCGCGCGTCGCGTCGTTCGAACGCGTCATCCCGTACACGCCCAGCACGCCGATCACCCCCAGCAGTATCGCGAGAAACGCCATCGTCAAACCGATGCGTGCACGTATCGTCAGGTTTCCGATCACCATCATTGTTCCTGTATTGCGTCGTCATGAACGGGCAAGGCCCATTTTTCGAAACAGCGTTTCGTCCTGATGTATTTACGACCGGATGTTGCGCAGCTTGATGGTATTCACATCATTTTTTTCAGCAATTCATTAGTTAATTACAGATTTCTGAACAATGGGGTCGAAGCATCGCAGGCCCGCCTCGCGAAAGCGCGTGGCAGGCATCGCGATCGGGCAATCGGGGAAAGACGGCCGGCGCCTGCTTCCGCACGCGCCGGCCGGGATGCGCGATCCGGCTCTATTCGGCCAGTTCGGCGAGGGTGGGAATCGACGGCTGCGCGCCTGCGCGCGTGACCGACAGCGCCGCCGCACGTTGCGCGAAGCGGATGGCCGTGTCGATGGCCTCGCCCGCCGCGAGCCGCGCGGCGAAACCGCCGATGAAGGTATCGCCGGCCGCGGTCGTGTCGACTGCCTTGACGACGGGTGCCGGATAATGGCGCGCCGCGCCGTCGGCCGTCAGCGCGAACACGCCGCGCGCGCCGAGCGTGATCAGTACGTTGCGTGCGCCGGCCGCGTGCAGCGCACGTGCCGCGGCTTCCGCCTCGGCCGGATTGCGCACCGGCAGCCCGGTCAGCGCGGCCGCCTCCACTTCGTTCGGGACCAGGTAATCGACCAGCGGCAACCAGCCGTCCGGCAGCGGCGCCACGGCCGGCGCCGGATTGAGCACGACGGTGCGGCCGAGCCGCCGCCCGGCCGACAGCGCCGCGAACACGGCGTCCGGCGGCGTCTCGAGCTGGCAGATCAGCACGTCGGTCGCGGCGAGCGCGGCCTCGTGCCGCGCCACCGTATCGGTCGTCACTTCGCCATTGCCGCCCGCGACGATCACGATCGCGTTCTGGCTCGCGTCGTCGACGACGATCAGCGCGACACCGGTCGACGCGGTCGCGCTCGTCGCGAGCCGCGAGCAGTCGATGCCTTCGGCCTCGAGGCCGGCCCGCAGCGCGGTACCGTGCGCATCCGCGCCGACGCAGCCGATCATCGCGACCTGCGCGCCGAGTCGCGCCGCCGCGACGGCCTGGTTGCCGCCCTTGCCGCCCGCGGCCTGCGCGTACGCATGACCGGCAAGCGTTTCGCCCGGCAACGGCAGCCGCGGCGCCCGTACGACGAGATCCATGTTGAGGCTGCCGACCACCGTCACGCGGCCGGCGCCCGCCGCACGCGCCGTCATGGGCGACCGCCCGGCGCGGCCGGCTCGCGGTAAACCGCCGTCGATTCGCGCAGCACGAGGCGCGGCGACACGACGCGACGACGGCTCGGCGCGGCCGTCGAACCGCCGCCGATCCGCTCGATCAGCGTTTGCGCGGCCATTTCGCCGAGCGCGCGCACCGACTGGCCGACCGTCGACAGCGCCGGATACGTGTAGCGGGAGAATTCGATGTCGTCGAAGCCGATGATCGAGCAGTCGTCCGGCACGCGCATGCCGCGCTCGGCCGCCGCGCGCAGCGCGCCGACGCCCATCAGGTCGTTGCCCGCGAAAATCGCGCTGGGATGCACCGACTCGAACAGCCGGGATGCCGCGTGGTAACCGCCGAGGCACGAAAAATCGCTTTCCGCGATCGCGCCCGGCACGATGTCGATGCCGCGCTCGGCCATCGCACGGATGAAGCCGTGCACGCGCATGGCGCTGACGGCCGTGTCGGTCGGCCCGGTGATGCAGCCGATCTTCGCGTGCCCGAGTTCGAGCAGGTGACGCGTCGCCAGGTAGGCGCCGCGTTCGTGGTCGATCTGCACGAGGTCGGCCGCGAGCCCCTCGATGTTGCGGTCGACGACGACGAGCGGCGCATGCGCATCCGCAAGCGTCTGCGCGAGCACCGTGTCCTCGCCGGCCGACGCGACGATCAGCCCGTCGATGCGCTTTTCCTGCAGCACGCGCAGGTAGTTGCGCTGCTTCACGGGATCGTCGTCCGAGTTGCAGAAGAACACGCAATAGCCGTTGGCCGCGCACTGGTCCTCGATGCCGCGCGCAAGCTCCGCGAAGTACGGATTCGTGCTGTTCGGCACGACGAGGCCAATGGTCGCCGTCGAGCGCGCCTTCAGCGAGCGCGCCACGGCCGATGGCACGTAATTCAGCTCGCGGATCGCGCCCTCGACCTTCGCACGCACATCCGCGGACACCGGCCGCGAATTGTTCACCACGTGCGAGACGGTCGTAAACGACACGCCCGCCATGGCTGCCACATCCTTGATCGTCGCCATTTCCCGTTTCTCTCTGGTCTGCTTTCCGTGTAGTAGTTCTACCGGGCGCGCGCGCGCCGGCTGCGATACGTGTCGAGCACGACCGCGACCACGATCACCGCCCCGGTGATGATCCGTTTGGTCGGCTCGTTCGCGCCGATTTGCGCCAGCCCCGCGGCCAGCACGGAGATGATCAACACGCCGAAGAACGTGCTGATCACCGAACCGCGCCCGCCCATCAGGCTCGTGCCGCCGATCACGACGGCTGCGATCACCTGCAGCTCGACGCCCGCGCCCGCGTTCGGATCGGCGGCCTCGAGCCGCGAGATCTGGAACAGCGACGCGAGCCCCGCGAGCGCGCCCATCAGTGCGAATACGACGATTTTATACGGACGCGGGTTAACCCCGGCAAGCCGTACCGCCTCTTCGTTCGTGCCGATCCCGACGAGATAGCGTCCGAATACGGTGCGCGTCAGGACGAACTGTGCCGCGATCATCACCGCGACCGCGATCAGGAACGCCGGCGAGATGCCGAGCGCGATCGGGTTCGACAGGAAATCGAACGCGTCGCCGATGTAGGCCGTGCGCGAATTCGTCAGCTGGTATGCGACGCCGCGCGCGGCTTCGAGCACGCCGAGCGACACGATGAACGACGGAATCCGCCAGCCGACCGTGATCGCGCCCGTCAGCGAGCCCGTCGCGGTCGCGACCGCGATCCCGATCAGCGCGGCCGGCAGCGGTCCCCACTGCCATTTCAGCGCGGCCACGCTGACCATCGACGCGGCCAGCGCGAGCACCGAGCCGACCGACAGGTCGATGCCGGCGATGATCAGCACGAAGGTCATCCCGACCGACATCACGACGAGATCGGGGATCTGGTTCGCGATCGTACTGAACGTATCGTAGGTCAGGAAATGCGAACTCAGCGCCGAAAACAACGCGATCATCGCGGCGAGCGCGCCGGCGAGCCCGAGATAGTTCGATACGCCGAGCCGTGTGCCGGACAGCGTGCGCGCGCGGCGCCCCGTCACGGTCTGCTGCGCGCCTGCGTCGCTCGGGGATACGGGAGGCTGGGTCATTGCCGTTGTCCTGTGGTCGAAGTGCCGGAAGCCGCGCGCGGCGCGCCTTCCGCATCCGGATGCCGCACGCCGTCCGGCAGCGCTTCGCGGCCGAAGCCGGCGAACGCCGCGGCCAGCAGCGCATCCTGGGTCCAGTTGCCGCGTTCGAACACGGCGGTCATGCGGCCGGCCGACATCACGCCGATCCGGTCGCAAATCAGCATCAGCTCGCGCAGGTCGCTCGATACGACCACCAGCGCGCGGCCCTCGCGGGCGAGCGCGCCCATCAGCGTGTAGATCTCGAACTTGGCGCCGACGTCGATCCCGCGGGTCGGTTCGTCGAACAGCAGCACGCCCATGTCGCGCGCGAGCCAGCGGCCGATCACGACCTTCTGCTGGTTGCCGCCCGACAGTTCGCCGACCGCCTGCGCGGCGCCGTGCGTGCGGATCCGCAACGCGTCGATCTGCCGCTCGGCGAGCGCCGTCTCGCGCGTCGTATCGACGATGCCGCCGCGCGCAAGCCGGTCGAGCTGGCCGAGCGAGACGTTCGACGTGACCGACTGCGACAGCAGCAGCCCTTCGCCCTTGCGGTCCTCGGTGATCAGTGCGATACCGTGCTTCACCGCGTCGACGGGCGAGCCGATGTGCGCCGGTTTCAGCGGATCGCCGACCGCGATCATCCCGGCGTCCGGCGTATCCGCGCCGTAAATCAGCCGCAGCAGCTCGGTGCGCCCCGCGCCGATCAGCCCGGAGATGCCGAAGATCTCGCCCGAGCGCACTTCGAGCGACACGTCCTGCACGGCCGTGCCGCGCGTCATGCCCGACACGACGAGTCGCGGCGCGCCGATATGGCGCACGCCGAGATCGATGTGCTCGCCGAGCTCGCGACCGACCATCAGCGTGACGAGCCCGTCGGACGTCGTCGCGGCCATGTCGCCGACATGCACGAGCCGGCCGTCGCGCAGCACCGCGACGCGCTCGGCAACGCGCGCGAGCTCCTCGAGCCGGTGCGAGATGTAGACGATCGCCACGCCGCGCGCCTTCAGCCGGTCGATCTGCTCGAACAGCAGTTCGACCTCGCGCGCGGTCAGCATCGCGGTCGGCTCGTCGAGGATCAGCACGCGGCAGTCGCCGATCAGGTTGCGCGCGATCTCGACCATCTGCTGGTGGCCGATGCCGAGCGCGCCGACCGGCGTATCGGGGTCGACCGCGTCGAGCCCGACCTGCGCCATCGCGGCACGCGCGTCGTCGCGCAGCCGCGCGCGATCGATGATGCCGAAGCGTCGCGGCAGACGGTTCAGAAACAGGTTTTCGGCGACCGTCAGCGTCGGCAGCAGGTTCAGCTCCTGCATCACCATGCGCACGCCGAGCGCCTCGGCCTGCGTGCGGCTCGCCGGCGCATAGGCCTGGCCGCCGAGCTGCATCGTGCCGGTCGTCGGGTCGACGAGCCCGCCGATGATCTTCGACAGCGTGCTCTTTCCTGCGCCGTTCTCGCCCGTCAGCGCGAGCGCCTCACCCGGCGCGAGCGTCAGCGTGACGTCGGCGAGCACGGGTTCGGCGTAGGTCTTGCCCACGCCGGAGACGGACAGCACGGGAACGGCTGAACGGGAGGGTTGGAAGGTCGGTTCCATCGCGATCCTGGTTGCGGCCGCGCACACGCGGCGCGCGGGTATGACGCTCACAAGTGCTTGCAGTGGCCGTGATCGCGCTCACTCCGGATAACGGCCGCCGGCCCGGATTCTTGAGCGCGGCGGCCGCGGCGGCGTGGCGTCACTTCGTCACGAGATCCACCGGCGTCTCGACCACGCCGGTCATGTCGGCCTGCTTGCGATGCTCGGCGATCGCCTTGAGCGCCGTGTCGATGCCGAACACGGCCTGCTTCGCCGCGTACTGGTCGGCGGTCGCGACCACGCGGCCGTCCTTCAGCATCGGCTTGATCGCGTTGATGTTGTCGTAGCCGACCACGAGCACCTTGCCCTGCTTGCCCGCCGCCCGCACGGCCGACACGGCGCCGATCGCCATGTTGTCGTTGCCGCACAGCAGCGCCCGCAGGTTCGGGTATTCGTTCAGCATCGCGGACGCGACCGCATTGCCCTTGTCGATCTCCCATTCGCCCGACTGCACCGACACGACCTTCATCCCGCCCGCCTTCATCGCATCCTGGAAGCCGGCCGTGCGCTGCTGCGCATTGGTCGTCGTCGACACGCCTTCGATGATGCCGACCTGATCGCCCGCCTTCAGCCGCTTCGCGAGGTAGTCGCCGATCTTGCGCGCACCCTTGCGGTTGTCGGGGCCGACGAACGGCACGTTCAGGTTCTTCGACTTCAGCACGTCGGGATCGAGCCGGTTGTCGATGTTCACGACGATGATGCCCGCGTCGACCGCCTTCTTCACGACCGGCACGAGCGCCTTCGAATCGGCCGGCGCGAGCACGATCGCATCGACCTTCGACACGATCATCTGCTCGACGATGCGGATCTGGTTCGCGGTGTCGGTCTCGTCCTTGATCCCGTTCGTGATCAGGTCGAACTGGCCGGCGTTGTGCTTCTGGTATTCCTTCGCGCCGTTTTCCATCGTCAGGAAGAACTCGTTGGCGAGCGACTTCATCACGAGCGCGACCTTCGGCTTGCCTGCCGATTGGGCATGGACGACCGGTGCGGCGACGACCGCGACGGCGGCAAGCGCGGCGGTCAGGAAGCGACGGCGAAAGCGGACATTCATACACATCTCCTGGCGACTGGCCCAAAGGGCCGGACTGTTGTTTTAATGTGAGCAAACGTTTGCGCCACACTACCCGGGCATTGGCCATCGATGCTGCTTGTCGGTACCACGGAATGGAAGCGAGGCAGACGGCCGACTGCCTGGCGCGTGCTGTCGTCGACGCGCCACCGCCGGCGGGGACGCCGGCGGAGTGAAGGCTATGCTGTACCGTTTCGGGTCGACGCGCAACCCGTCTGATCAATATTTAAGGGTTTATTCGGAGCGCGCGGTTGCGCGCTCCGATTGCGGCGCGTTACTCGGGGTGCGGCGGCGCCGCTTCGTCGCGGTCGTCCGGCGGGCGCCTGCCTTGCCCCCGAAACATCATGTGCTCGATGATCAGGCCACTTCGCGCAGTTGCGAGGCGATTTCGGCTTCGTTCAGGTGCGGTGCGAACATCTCGATCAGCCGGTATGCATACGCGCGCAGGAACGCGCCCTTGCGCAACCCGACGCGCGTCGTGCTCGCCTCGAACAGGTGCTGCGTGTCGAGCGCGACGAGCCCGGTGTCGCGCTGCGGATCGAAGGCCATCGCCGCGACGACGCCGATCCCCATCCCGAGCTCGACGTAGGTCTTGATCACGTCCGCGTCGATCGCGGTCAGCACGACGTCGGGCACGGCGCCGGCCTGCGCGAATGCCTGGTCGATGTGCGAGCGGCCCGTGAAGTCCTGGTCGTACGTGATGATCGGGTACTCGGCGATTTCGTCGAGCGTCAGGTTCTCGCGGCCGACGAGCGGATGCCCCTTCGGCACGACGACCGTGTGGTGCCACGAGTAGCACGGGAACGTGACGATGTCCGGATAGCGGTCGAGCGCCTCGGTCGAGATGCCGAGATCGGCTTCGCCGTTCAGGATCATCTGCGCGATCTGCTGCGGGCTGCCCTGTCGCAGCGCGAGATGCACCTTCGGGAACACGTCGGTGAACTGGCGGATCACCTTCGGCAGCGCGTAGCGCGCCTGCGTGTGCGTCGTCGCGACGACGAGGTGGCCGCTGTCCTGGTCGGCGAACTGGCGCGCGACCCGGCGCAGGTTTTCCGCGTCGAGCAGCATCCGCTCGATCAACTGGTGCACGGCCTTGCCGGGCTCCGTGAGCCCCGTGAGCCGCTTGCCGCGCCGGATGAAGATGTCCACGCCCAGTTCATCCTCGAGATCCTTGATCTGCTTCGACACGCCCGACTGCGACGTGTACAGCACGTTCGCGACTTCCGTCAGGTTCATGTTCTGGCGCACGGCTTCGCGCACGAAACGCAATTGCTGAAAATTCATGGGTATGCCTCTTGGGCTGTCGTTGTTCGAATGTCGATCCGGAGCGGTATCCGCCCTCTTCTCTTTACCGGGCTCGGGCGTCAGTGTGCGGGAAATACGCGGACCGCGCGCGGCACGGCCGTCGCGCCGTCGCCGACCTGCAGCGCGAGCGCGCGCCACGCGTCGCGATCGAGTTCCGCTTCGAGTGCGCCGCCCGTGCGGGCCTCGAGCTCGACGCGCACCGAGCCGCCGAGCGGGATCACGCGGCGCACGTCGACCGCGATGCCGTCGCGATGGCCGTCGCCGGCCGGCCACAGCTGCAGGTCGTGCGGTCGCACGTACGCGTTCGCGGGGCCCGCGAAATCGGCGTCGACCGCGATCGGCGCAGCCGCCCCCTCGGCGACGAAGCCGCGCCCGGCGACCGTGCCGGGCAGCCGGTTCGCCGCGCCGAGAAACTCGTAGACGAACGCGCTTTGCGGATGGTCGTAGACGTCCTGCGGGCTGCCGACCTGCTCCACGTGACCGCGGTTCAGCACGACGATCCGGTCGGCCACTTCCAGCGCCTCCTCCTGGTCGTGCGTGACGAAGATCGTCGAGATGTGCAGGTCGTCGTGCAGGCGCCGCAACCAGCCGCGCAGTTCCTTGCGCACCTTCGCGTCGAGCGCGCCGAACGGCTCGTCGAGCAGCAGCACCTTCGGCTCGACCGCGAGCGCGCGGGCCAGCGCGATCCGCTGGCGCTGGCCGCCCGACAGCTCGGACGGGTAGCGCTGCGCGAGCCAGTCGAGCTGCACGAGCTTCAGCAGCTCGTGCACCTTCTCGCGGATCACGGCTTCGGACGGCCGTTCGCGGCGCGGCTTCACGCGCAGCCCGAACGCGACGTTCTCGAACACGGTCATGTGGCGGAACAGCGCGTAATGCTGGAACACGAAGCCGACCTGGCGATCGCGCGCGCCGACCGACGCGACGTCGAGCCCCTGCAGCACGACCTGGCCGGCGTCCGCGTGCTCGAGGCCCGCGATCACGCGCAGCAGCGTGGTCTTGCCGCAGCCCGACGGCCCGAGCAGCGCGACGAGCTCGCCCGGCGGAAAGTCGAGCGACACATCGTCGAGCGCGGTGAAATCGCCGAAGCGCTTCTGAAGGTGACGGACGGTAATACCCATTCTGGTTGCCTCTTTACGATTTCGACGAAATGGCGGCGACGGGGCCGGCATGAGCGGGAACGTCATCGCGTGCGCCGGCCAGTTCGGCGGCGAGGTGACGTTCGGCGAGCAGCTTCAGCGCGAGCGTGACGAGCGCGAGCAGCGCCAGCACCGACGCCACCGCGAACGCCGCCGCGAAGTTGTATTCGTTGTACAGGATCTCGACGTGCAGCGGCATCGTGTCGGTCACGCCGCGGATGTGGCCGGACACGACCGACACCGCACCGAATTCGCCCATCGCACGCGCATTGCACAGGATCACGCCGTACAGCAGGCCCCACTTCACGTTCGGCAGCGTCACGCGCCGGAAGATCTGCCAGCCCGATGCGCCGAGCACGCGCGCGGCCTCTTCCTCGTCGGTGCCCTGCGCCTGCATCAGCGGAATCAGCTCGCGCGCGACGAACGGAAACGTGACGAAGATCGTCGCGAGCACGATGCCCGGCACCGCGAAGATGATCTGCACGTCGTGGTTCTGCAGCCACGGCCCGAGCCAGCCCTGCGCGCCGAACAGCAGCACGTAGACGAGGCCCGAGATCACCGGCGACACGGAGAACGGCAGGTCGATCAGCGTGGTCAGCAACGCCTTGCCGCGGAATTCGAACTTCGCGATCGCCCACGATGCGCACACGCCGAACACGAGGTTCAACGGCACCGCGATCACGGCGACGGTCAGCGTCAGCTTGATTGCCGACCATGCGTCGGGATCGGCGAGCGATTCGAGATAGAAGCCGACGCCCTTGCGCAGCGCCTCGAAGAACACCGCGGCGAGCGGCACGACGAGGAAGAACGCAAGGAACGTCAGCGAGACGCCGATCAGCAGCCAGCGCACGGCGCGCGGCTCGCTGACGGGGTCGGGCTGCTTCGCGGCGCGCACGCGCGCGACGGACGGGTCGTTCAGCACGGCGTTGGACTCCTGGGTCATTGCTGGCCTCCTGCTGCTGCGGCAACGGTGACGGTCGCCGGCGCGGGGCCGCTCGCGCCCTTGCTCGTGCGGCGCTGCAGATACCACTGCAGCGAGTTGATCAACAGCAGCATCAGGAACGACACGACCAGCATCACGACCGCCAGCGCGGTCGCGCCCGCATAGTCGTACTGCTCGAGCTTCGTGATGATGAGCAGCGACGTGATCTCGGATTTCATCGGCACGTTGCCGGCGATGAAGATGACCGAGCCGTACTCGCCGAGCGCGCGCGCGAACGCCAGCGCGAAGCCGGTGAGCAGCGCCGGCAGCACGGCCGGCAGCACGACGCGGCGGAACGTCAGCCAGCGCGATGCGCCGAGGCACGCGGCGGCCTCTTCCTGCTCGCGCTCGAAATCCTCGAGCACAGGCTGCACGGTACGCACGACGAACGGCAGCCCGATGAAGGTCAGCGCCACCAGCACGCCGACCGGCGTGAACGCGATCTTGATGCCGAACGGCGCGAGATACTGGCCGACCCAGCCGTTGGTCGCATAGACGGCCGCGAGCGAGATGCCGGCGACCGACGTCGGCAGCGCGAACGGCAGATCGACGATCGCGTCGACGAGGCGCTTGAACGGGAACGTGTAGCGCACCAGCACCCACGCGACGAGAAAGCCGAACACGGCGTTGATCAATGCGCCGCCGAGCGCGGCGGAGAACGTCAGCCGGTACGACGCGAGCACGCGCGGCGACGCGACGGCGGTGACGAACTGGTCCCACGACAGCGTCGCGGTCTTCAGGAACGTGGCGGCGAGCGGAATCAGCACCACGAGGCTCAAATAGGCCACCGTGATGCCGAGCGTCACGCCGAAACCGGGCAGCGCGCTCGGTTTGCGAAAGGTGTACGTCGTCATCGGATGCTCTTGCTGGGTCGTTGCTGCTCATGGGTCCGACGCAAACGCCGACGCGGGGAGTCGCGCCGGCGGGCCGTCGGGGATGCGGCGCGCTCTCGTGGCGCGCCGCTGTCGTTATGGCTTGTTGCTGCGTGACGTTACTGCGGCTTGTAGATCGAGTCGAACACGCCGCCGTCCGCAAAATGCGTCTTCTGCGCATTCGTCCAGCCGCCGAACGTGTCGTCGACCGTGTACAGCTTCAGCTTCGGGAACTGCTTCGTCAGCTCCGCCGGCACGTTCTTCGAGCGCGGGCGGTAGTAGTTGCGCGCCGCGATTTCCTGGCCCTGCGGGCTGTACAGGAAATTCAGGTAGGCCTCGGCCAGCTTGCGCGTGCCCTTCTTGTCCACCACCTTGTCGACCACCGCGACGGGCGGTTCGGCCAGGATGCTCACCGACGGCACGACGATCTCGAACTTGTCCGTGCCGAATTCCTTGATCGACAGGAACGCCTCGTTCTCCCACGCGATCAGCACGTCGCCGATCCCGCGCTGCACGAAGCTCGTCGTCGCGCCGCGCGCGCCCGAGTCGAGCACGCCCGCGTTCTTGTAGAGCTTCGTCACGAATTCCTTCGCGCTCTGCTCGTTGCCGCCCGGCTTGTGAACGGCGTATGCCCATGCGGCCAGGTAGTTCCAGCGCGCGCCGCCCGACGTCTTCGGGTTCGGCGTGACGATCGAGATGCCCGGCTTGGTCAGGTCATCCCAGTCCTTGATCCCTTTCGGGTTGCCCTTGCGCACCAGGAACACGATCGTCGACGTGTACGGCGATGCGTTGTCCGGCAGGCGCTTCTGCCAGTCCTTGTTGACGAGCCCCTTGTTGGCGATCGCGTCGATGTCGTAGGCGAGCGCCAGCGTCACGACGTCGGCCTGCAGGCCGTCGAGCACCGAGCGCGCCTGCGCGCCCGAGCCGCCGTGCGACTGCTTGAAGTTGACCGTCTCGCCCGTCTTCGCCTTCCACGCCTTGCCGAACGCCTGGTTGAAGTCCTGATACAGCTCGCGCGTCGGGTCGTAGGACACGTTCAGGAACGTCGTATCGGCCTGGGCGTGCGTCGCCACGCCCAGCGCTGCCGCCGCGCCCAGCGCGAGTGTTGCGATCAGGCGGCCCACTCCGCCCACCAGCCCCGTATTGCGCTTCGCCATCCTTGGTTCTCCAGTGTTGTCGGTCTTGCGATGTCGAGCCAGTCTAGCGAACGGGTTACATGATTAAAAATAATCGTTCCTCATTTTTTAATACTCAAAAGTGCTAACGCAGACGGGACGGACGGTTGCGGCGGACAAACCGGCGTCCGGGCGTCGCGAAATCGCGTCGGAACCGGCGCGATCGCGTCGAACCTCAAGTAACACTTGAAATTCGCGAAGTACTGTATAAAAATACAGCTCACTGTCTATCCATACAGTTCAGCCATGACCAAACTCACCGCCCGTCAGCAGCAAGTGTTCGACTTGATCCGCCGCGCGATCGAGCGCTCCGGTTTCCCGCCCACGCGCGCCGAGATTGCGGCAGAGCTGGGTTTCAGCTCGCCGAACGCGGCCGAGGAGCACCTCCGTGCGCTTGCGCGCAAGGGTGTGATCGAGCTGGCCGCCGGCGCGTCACGCGGCATCCGCCTGCTCGGCATCGACGACGCCCCGCACCAGTTCACGCTGCCGCACGCCGGCCTGATGCAACTGTCGCTGCCCCTCGTCGGCCGCGTGGCGGCCGGCAGCCCGATCCTCGCGCAGGAGCACATCTCGCAGCATTACGCGTGCGATCCCGCGCTGTTCACCAGCAAGCCCGATTACCTGCTGAAGGTGCGCGGCCTGTCGATGCGCGACGCCGGCATTCTCGACGGCGACCTGCTCGCCGTGCAGAAGCGCACGGAAGCGAAGGACGGCCAGATCATCGTCGCGCGCCTCGGCGACGACGTCACGGTGAAGCGCCTGATGCGCCGGCCCGGCGGCCTCGAGCTGATCGCGGAGAACCCGGATTACGAAAACATCTTCGTCAAGGCCGGCAGCGCGGAATTCGCGCTGGAAGGCATCGCCGTCGGGCTGATCCGCTCGGGCGAACTCTGACAATCGGTCTCGCTGAGGAGAACATCATGGAACGCCTTTCCCGTCTGCTGCCTTTCCGTCAATTCGGCCGCCTGCGTCACCTGCGCGGCCGCACGCCCTGCGCGCCGCTGTCCGCCGCGGCGCCCGTGGTGAGCCAAGAAGTCGCAGTTGAACGGCAGGCGTCGCTGCTGCCGTCAGCGCTTCCCGCGTTCGCGCGGGTTTCGCTGAACGCCGGCCTGAATCACGCGGAGCCGGCGCGCCGTGCGCCCGTGCGCGTCTATCACGGCCGGTCGCGCCTGATCATGGTCGGGACGATCGACGCCGTGTGCCGGATGATCGATCGCTGCATCGCCGAGGAACGATCGGCCACGCACGGCGGTCTCTGATTGCGGAACCTGTCCGCACCGGAGGCATCGTGACTGGATCTTCGGGCCGCGCGCGGCGGCTCAAGCCATTGCTGATCGTCGTGCTGGCCGTCGCCGTCCTGATGGCGATCGGTTACGCGTACGCATCGCCGTACGTCGCGCTCGGTCGCCTGAAATCGGCGATCGACGCGCGCGATGCGCAAGCGGTCAGCGAATATGTCGACTTTCCGTCGCTGCGCATCAGCCTGAAGCAGCAGGTGACGGAAGAGTTGATGCGCCGGATCGACGCGGTGAAGAAGGACAACCCGTTCGCGGTGATTGGCGCGCTGATCGGCTCCGCGTTGATCGGCCCGCTGGTCGATGCCTATGCGACACCGGAAGGTGTAGCGGCGCTGATGAGCGGCATTCCCCCGCGCGGCAATCCGGGCGAACGGCCGCCCGAATGGTCGGGCCCGCCGTCAGGCGCTACGCCTGGCAACGCACCGGCCGCGCCGCCGGTCAATCCGTCGAACGCACCCGCGCCGAGCAGCAATGCCCCCGCGTCGGCCGCAGCTACGCCCGCCATCGCGCCCGCATCCGCCAGCTCCGGGGAGCCGGGTCATCCGCAGCAAACGAGCGCCGGCTACCGGAATATCGACGAATTTGTCGTGACCTACCAGCGCAGCGCCGACGGCACACGCTATGCGGCGATCTTCCACCGCTTCGGCTTGTTCTCGTGGAAGCTGTCGGCGATCGACCTGCACGCCTGAGCGGTCGCACTCGGCATAGCTGCCGTTAGCGGCACGGCGCGCGACCGGCCCGAATCGCAGTACGACCCGGCCGGTCTCACGATCATTGCATCACTTGCCGCTCGCGGTGGCCGCTTCGCGTTCGCGTGCGATCTCGGCCTTTTGCTCTTCCGCCGACGAACATGCGACCAGAATGCTGCAGTTCACGCGATCGAGCAGTTGCGTGTTGCCCGACCCCATCCACCATCTCGACAACCCGCTACGGCACCGATGGCCGACGACAACGAGGTCAGCCTTCAATTCCGTCGCAAGATTCGCGATTTCGTCGATCGGATAGCCGAATGCGAAATGGCCTTCCGCCTGAACGCCGCGCTCGCGCAGCCAGTTCACGCCTTCCTGCAGGATCTCGCGCGCGGTTTCCTCGAAGCGGCCGCACGCGACGTCGGTCAGCAGCCCGGCGCTTTGCGCGATGCTCGAGCGCATGTCGACGACC
This sequence comes from Burkholderia sp. RF2-non_BP3, assembly GCF_001522185.1. Classification (NCBI taxonomy): domain Bacteria; kingdom Pseudomonadati; phylum Pseudomonadota; class Betaproteobacteria; order Burkholderiales; family Burkholderiaceae; genus Burkholderia; species Burkholderia sp. RF2-non_BP3. Next base: position 201,677 of record NZ_LOSU01000036.1, read on the forward strand.
GACAACAAATGCGTTTCCGCCTTCAGGTCCAGCGCGAGATTGGCGCCGCACCGCAGTGCCTTGCGTCCTTCGAGCGTGCCGTCGTAGCACAGCAGAATCTTGTTGTAGCTAGCCATGAAACCTCCCTGTCGCGACTACGTACCCTATGTACTCATCATGGTGCGCCGCAATTCCAGACGCAAGGGATGGAAAACGCTGATTCGCCACGCGGGGCGCGTCGGCGATGATGCGGTGCACGATCCGTGCGCGCATGCACCGTGCCGCGCGGGGCCGCCCTGAAGAGACGCAGCCGATGCACTAGAATGGCCCGTTCGTGCCGTCGACGTGCGTTCGCCTCGGTCATGCCCATGTGACACGCATTCATCCGACCCGTTCGCGGGCCGGCGTGCCCGACCGACCGGCCGCGAAACGCGTCCGCGTCCGCTGATTACAACGACAACCTGCCCATGTCCGTTGCACCGATCGATTTCCGGAACGTCGAAAAGCGCTATGGCGACAAGCTTGTCGTCAATGACCTGTCCTTCCACGTGCAGGCCGGCGAATGCTATGGCCTGCTCGGACCGAACGGCGCCGGCAAGACCACCACGCTGAAGATGCTGCTCGGCCTCGCGTATCCCGACGCCGGCACCATTTCACTCTGCGGCGAGCCGGTTCCGTCACGCGCGCGCCATGCGCGCCAGCGCGTCGGCGTCGTCCCGCAGTTCGACAACCTCGACCCCGATTTCACGGTCCGCGAGAACCTGCTCGTGTTCAGCCGCTATTTCGGCATGTCGGCACACGCCGCACGCGCGCTCGTGCAACCGCTGCTCGAATTCGCGAAGCTGGAAAACAAGGCCGATGCGAAGGTCGGCGAATTGTCGGGCGGCATGAAGCGCCGTCTGACGCTCGCACGCGCGCTCGTCAACGATCCCGACGTGCTGGTGCTCGACGAGCCGACGACGGGCCTCGATCCGCAGGCGCGGCACCTGATGTGGGAGCGGTTGCGGTCGCTGCTCGCGCGCGGCAAGACGATCCTGATCACCACGCATTTCATGGAGGAAGCCGAGCGCCTGTGCGACCGGCTGTGCGTGATCGAGGAAGGCCGCAAGATCGCCGAAGGCGCGCCGCACGCGCTGATCGAATCGGAGATCGGCTGCGACGTGATCGAGATCTACGGGCCGGAGCCGATCGCGCTACGCGACGAACTGGCGCCATTCGCGAAACACACCGAGATCAGCGGTGAGACGCTGTTCTGCTACGTGACCGACCCCGAGCCGCTCAGTGCGCGACTCAAGGGTCGCACGGGATTGCGTTATCTGCATCGTCCGGCCAATCTGGAGGACGTGTTCCTGCGGCTCACGGGCCGCGAAATGCAGGACTGATCGATCATGGACGTACGCAACTATTCCGCCGCCGCGCCGTCCGCACCGCCACGCGAATCGCGCTTCGCGATCGCGCTGCCCGCGAATGCCACCAACTGGATTGCCGTGTGGCGACGCAACTACCTCGTGTGGCGCAAGCTCGCGCTCGCCTCGCTGTTCGGCAATCTCGCCGATCCGATGATCTACCTGTTCGGGCTGGGGTTCGGGCTCGGCCTGATGCTCGGCCACGTCGACGGCGTGTCGTATATCGCGTTCCTCGCGGCCGGCACGGTCGGTTCGAGCGTGATGATGTCCGCGAGCTTCGAATCGATGTATTCGGGCTTCTCGCGAATGCACGTGCAGCGCACCTGGGAAGCGATCATGCACACGCCGCTCGCGCTGGGCGACATCGTGCTCGGGGAGATTGTCTGGGGGGCGAGCAAGGCGCTGCTGTCCGGCGTCGCGATCATGCTCGTCGCGGGCCTGCTCGGTTATGCGCGGTTTCCGTCGATGCTCGCGGCGCTGCCCGTGATCGCACTTGCCGGCCTCGCGTTCGCGAGCACGGCGATGATCGTCACCGCGCTCGCGCCGTCCTACGACTTCTTCATGTTCTATCAGACGCTCGTGCTGACGCCGATGCTGCTGCTGTCGGGCGTGTTCTTCCCGATCACGCAGTTGCCGCCGGTCGCGCAGCATGCGGCGCACATGCTGCCGCTCGCGAACGCGGTCGAACTGATCCGCCCCGCGATGCTCGGCCGGCCGGCGACGGACGTCGGCCTGCATCTCGCGGTGCTCGCCGGCTATGCGGTCGGCGGATTCGTGGTCTCCGCGTGGCTGTTCCGGCGGCGGATGATGCGCTGACGGCCGGGGCGCACGGCGCCCGCGCGATGCTGCGATGAAATGGCGACGACGTTACTCGTCGTCGTCGCTCCACGGAATCTCGACGTCCGTCAGGAATGCGACGGTCGCCAGCGGGCCGCCTTCCTGGCGGCCGAGCTTGCCGTCCGCGCGATGCCATTCGACGCGGAACTGCGTACCCGGATCGTCGGCGACGAGATAGACCGCGCGCAGCTCTTCCGCGTCGGCCTCGTCGACCGGACCGTCGAACGACACCAGCATCTTCTGCGGCCACAGGCCGTTCACCGGATCGTAAATGCGGTCGCCCTGCGGAATGTCGATGCTGGCCTCGACGCCGATCGTGGCGGAGGCTTCGATGATCATCGTGCCGAGTGCGTTCAGCACGGCAGTCGCCCGCGCGGAATTGGCCTGGCGGATCGCGAGATCGCCGCGCGTCAGCGCCTTTTCGAGTCGAGGATGAATCTTCGGTTGGGTCATGCGTTTTCCTGTTTGCTTCTTGTAAAGGGCACCGCGCGCGTGAAGCGGCGGCGCCGGATGAATACGACGGTCGCGCGGCGGGATCGGTCGGCGCGCGGCACTGCTGCCATCGCACAGGCCCGGTCGCCGGCAGCCGGGCCTGTCGCGCCCCGCGCGCCGACCGGGCACACGCGCCGGACTTGTCCGGCCGTCGCGCCCGATCGCCGTTCCGCCCGCGTGTCCGTCAGAACCCGAACGCGATCGCGAGCAGCCCGCTCACGATCCCGAACACGACGACGAGGCCCGTGACGATCGCCAGCATGTACGGCTTGAACGAGCGCGCGAGCATCGCGAGCGACGGCACGCTGATCGGCGGCAGCGTCATCAACAGCGCAGCGGCCGGGCCGACGCCCATGCCGAGCGACAGCATCGCCTGGATGATCGGCACCTCGCCGGCCGTCGGGATCACGAACAACGTGCCCGCGACCGCGAACGCGATGATCCAGCCGAGATGATTGCCGATGTCCGGGCCGATATGCGGAAACAGCCACGCGCGCGCCGCGCCGAGCAGCAGCACGAGCACGATGTATTCGGGCACGAGCCGCACGGCCATGCGTGCAAGCAGCTTCATCCAGCGGACGAACGGATTGCCCGCGGCGGTCTGCTCGGCCACCAGCGCGGCGAGTTGCGCGTCGTCGATGCTGCGGTCCTCGGGACGCGCGATACGGTTCAGCAGATAGCCGATTCCGAACACCATCGCGACGCCGAGCACGAGCCGCAGCGCGCTCCAGTGCCAGCCGAGCACGAAGCCCATGAACACCAGCGCGGCCGGATTCAGCACCGTGTTGCCAAGCCAGAACGCGACCGCGCCGCCCGGCGACGCGTGCCGCGCGCGCAGGCCCGCGACGACCGGCGCCGCGCAGCACGTGCACATCATGCCGGGCAGCGACAGCAGGCCGCCCGCGGCGACACTGCCGAAGCCCGTGCGGCCGAGCACGCGCGCGACCCAGTGCGCCGGCAGCAGCGCCTGCACGGCCGAACCGAGCAGCAGGCCGAGCACCATGGCCTGCCAGATCGCCTTGCCGTACGCCCACGCGTAGTCGAGCGCCGCCTTCAGCGACGGCTCGGGCGCGCTCGCCGACGTGCCCATCAGGATCGACTGGCCGATCGAATGATGCTCCGCGGCGACGAACGCCTTGTTGTAATACGGGAACCATTTCACGTAGAACAGTCCCGCGACCGCGATCAGCAGGAAAGTCATCCAGCCGAGCGCCGGACTGGGTTGGGTGCGTGTGGTCGTCATCGTGTGGTGGTCGTGGGGTTGTTGTCGATGTCGGCTCGCGCCGCCGCGCCAGCCGTGGGCGATGCCGGCAGCCCGGCCTGCGCGAGCGCGTCGAGCAGCGCGCGCGCCTGGTGGCGCCCATCGGCCGCGTTCGGCCGGAAAGTGAACGTCAGTGCGCGATTCGGTTTGTCGTGCGACGAACGATAGGTGCGCGCATAGGCGGGATCGTAATGCTTGTCGATCAGCGTGCGGAACAATTCGGTGCGCTCGTTCGCATCGATCAGTGCGTTCCAGCGCGCGACCTCTTCCCGGCTGTGCAGGCCGATCAGCCGTTCGAGCTGCGCCTTGAATACTGCCGGCTCGTCGAACAGATGGGCGTAATCCTCGAGCAGGAAAGCGATACGTTCGTCGTGCGCTGCCTCGACCTGCACCCACGGCCCCGCGTGAAACGCGTCCAGCAACGCGAGCGGCAACTGCACGAGCCCGATCTTGCGGCTTTCCGATTCGACGAACACCGGCCATGCGGGGTCGAAACGCTCGAGCGTGCCGACGAGCCCCGAATCAAAGGACTTCTGCGTCGGCTGCGGCACCCCCGGCAACGCACCGAGCAGCGAGCCGCGGTGGCATGCGAGCGCCTCGAGATCGAGCGTCTGTGCGCCTTCGTCGCGCAGCGCGTTCAGGAGCCGCGTCTTGCCGCAGCCCGTGTGACCGACGAGTGCGATGTAGCGGAACCGCGTCGGCAGCGTATCGAGCGTCGCGCATACCGAGCGGCGGTACGACTTGTACCCGCCCTCGAGCTGGCGCGCCTGCCAGCCGATCAGATTGAACCAGGTCGTCATCGAACCCGAACGCTTGCCGCCGCGCCAGCAGTAGATCAACGGCCGCCAGTTGCGCGGCCGATCGGCGAACGTGGTGTCGAGATGGCGCGCGATGTTGCGCGCGACCATCGCCGCGCCGACGCGCGTCGCCTCGTACGGCGACACCTGGCGGTACATCGTGCCGACGATCACGCGCTCCTCGTTGCTGAGCACGGGCGCGTTCAGCGCGCCGGGAATATGATCCTCGGCGAACTCGAGCGGCGTGCGCACGTCGATGATCTCGTCGAACTCGCCGGCGCGATCGAGGGTGACAATCAGGTTTTTCAATTTGGCGTCGAACAGGGGCGATGCGGCTCGGCGAGCCGCACGGGCACGGAAGGCGGATTCGCGATTATCTCATGCCCGGGCGTCTCGGGCCGCGCACGGCAACCGGCGGGGGCGACGCGCCGCTCATCACGTCGATCAGATGGTCGCGAAACGCGCGCACCGACGCGGGCAGATCGCGCCCCGCCATGGTCTGCACCTGGATGCTGCGCTCGCGTAGCTGGGGATTCGTGACGGGCAAGACGACGAAGCCGTCCGCGTCGAAACGGTCCCGCACCGACAGCAGCCCCGTGAACATCACTGCGCCGGTACGCTGCGCGTAGCGGTACATCGCCGCGGTGTTGTTGCTGGTCAGTTCCGGCTCGAGCATGAGCCCGTCGAGCACGCACGCGATGTCGATCAGCTGGCGCACCGTCGTGCCGGCCTCGGGCAGCACGTGCGGATGCCGCGCGACATCGGCGAGCGACACCGAGTCGCGCGCCGCGAGCGGATGGTCGCGCCGCACGAGCGCGAAAACCGGCGCTCGCTCCGTGTGTTCGACACGCACGCCCTTCTCCGGCGCCAGGCTGAACGTCAGACCGATGTCGACGTCGCCGTCGCGCACGCGCCGTGTCGCCTCCGCCGGCGACACGACCCACACCGAGAAATCGACGCCCGGGTGGCGCGCCTTGAAGCCTGCGAGCGCGCCCGGCAGGAAATCGATCGCGAACCCTTCCGAGCAGGCGATCTTCAACAGGCTGCCGTGCAGCGCCTCCAATCCGCCGATTTCCTTCATCACATGCTCGGCCTCCAGCAGGCTGCGCTGCGCGAAGCCCAGCAGCCGTTCGCCGGCCTCCGACAACGCCATCCCGCGCGGCCGGCGCTCGAACAGCGGCGCGCCGAGTTCGCTCTCGAGTTTCGCGATCTGCCGGCTGATCGCCGAGACGGCCACGTGCAGCCTCGCGGATGCGTCGCTGATCGACCCGGTGCGCGCCACCTCGACGAAATACCGCAACGCAAGACCATGCAGGAAAGCCGCCATCGTTCTGTCCCCGGGCCCGTCACCTAGGCCGCTCCGCTTTGCCTTTTCGGCAAGGAAATGTTCGAAATTCGATCATTGTGACAAAAAAAACGGCTTTCTAGAATCGATCGCACTCTCGGCCATGCGCGCCCGCACCCGCCGGAAAACCGATACAGGAGACACGTCTTGAGCCGTACCGCCGCCATCCAGCACGCGCTGAACCAGTTCGAATCCGGCGCGTTCTTCACGACCCTGAGCCGCCGCGTCGGCCTGCGCACCGAAAGCCAGGACAGCGGCTCGAGCGCCGCGCTGCGCGCCTACCTGACCGACGAGATCACGCCGGAGGCCGCGCGTCTGGGTTTCACGTCGCGCATCGTCGAGAATCCGGTCGACGGCGGCGGCCCGTTCCTGCTGGCGTCGCGCCACGAGGACGACGCGCTGCCGACCGTGCTCGTCTACGGTCACGGCGACGTCGTGCGCGGCTACGACGCGCAATGGTGCGCGCCGCTGTCGCCGTGGACGCTGACCGTCGACGGCGATCGCTGGTACGGCCGCGGCAGTGCCGACAACAAGGGCCAGCACACGATCAACCTGGCCGCGCTGGCGAGCGTGCTCGCCGCGCGCGGCGGCCGGCTCGGCTTCAACGCGAAACTGCTGATCGAGATGGGCGAGGAAACGGGGTCGCCGGGCCTCGACGCACTGTGCCGCCAGGAGCGCGACGCGCTCGCGGCCGACGTTCTGATCGCCTCCGACGGGCCGCGCGTCACCGCCGAACGTCCGACCGTGTTCCTCGGCTCGCGCGGCTCGGTCAACTTCAAGCTGAACCTGCGCGCACGCGATGGCGGCCATCACTCGGGCAACTGGGGCGGCCTGCTGCGCAACCCGGCGACCGTGCTCGCGAACGCGCTCGCGAGCCTCGTCGACGCGCGCGGCGCGATCCGCGTCGCCGGGCTGCGCCCGCCGCCGATCCCGGCCGCCGTGCGCGCCGCGCTCGCCGACCTGTCCGTCGGCGGCGGCCCCGGCGATCCGGCGCTCGACGCCGACTGGGGCGAGCCGGGCCTCTCCGCCGCCGAGCGCGTGTTCGGCTGGAATACGTTCGAGATTCTCGCGTTCAAGGCCGGCAATCCCGACCACCCGGTCAATGCGATTCCGCCCGTCGCATACGCGCACTGCCAGTTGCGTTTCGTGGTCGGCACGGACTGGCAAGCGCTGCATGCGCATCTGCGCGCGCATCTCGATGCGCACGGCTTCGCCGACATCGAGATCGACGTCGAACGCGGCGCGCCGGCGACGCGCCTGCCGCCGGACGATCCGTGGGTCCGCTGGGCCGTCGCGTCGCTCGCGCGCACGACCGGCAAGAAGCCCGCGATCCTGCCGAACCTCGGCGGCACGCTGCCGAACGAAGTCTTCGCCGATACGCTGGGGCTGCCGACGCTGTGGGTGCCGCACTCGTATCCGGCGTGCTCGCAGCACGCGCCCGACGAGCACCTGCTCGCGAGCGTCGTGCGCGAGGGACTGCAAATGATGGCCGGCCTCTTCTGGGATCTCGGCGAGGCCGCGCCGCCCGTTCGCCGCGCGGCACCCGCCGCGGCCGGCGCCGCCCTGTAACGCGCTTCGCCCCTTTCTCGGGACCTGCTCACACGATGAATACGACCACCCTGACCTCGCAGGACGCCGCGCGGCCCAGCGCCGCGAAGATCCGGCGCATCATCCTCGCCGCATCGATCGGCAATGCGCTCGAATGGTTCGACCTGATCGTCTACGGCTTTTTCGCGGTGACGATCGCCAAGCTGTTCTTCCCCACGACGAGCGAGGCGACGTCGCTGCTGCTCACGCTCGGCACGTTCGGGCTCTCCTACCTGATCCGGCCGATCGGCGGCTTCGTGCTCGGCGCGTACGCGGACCGCGCGGGCCGCAAGGCGTCGCTGCTGCTGTCGATCGGGATGATGATGGTCGGCACCCTGCTGATCGCGCTGATGCCGACCTATGCATCGATCGGCATCCTCGCGCCGCTCGGGATCATGCTGTCGCGGCTGATGCAGGGCTTTTCCGCCGGCGGCGAATTCGCGAGCTCGACCGCGTTCCTCGTCGAACACGCGCCGCAGCGGCGCGGCTTCATGTCGAGCTGGCAGTTCGCGAGCCAGGGCCTCGCGACGCTGCTCGCATCGGGTTTCGGTGCGCTGCTGACGTCGACGCTGAGCGTCGCGCAACTCGAAAGCTGGGGGTGGCGCGTGCCGTTCCTGTTCGGCCTCGCGATCGGCCCGGTGGGGCTCTACATCCGCCGCTACGTCGACGAGGGGGTCGAGTTCAAGACGCAGGCGCGCTCCGAAGCACCCGTGCGCGAGCTGTTCGCGGACCAGAAGATGCGCGTGCTGCTGGCGATCGGGGTGCTCGTGATCTCGACCGCGATCAACTACATGGTGCTGTACATGCCGACGTATGCGATCAAGCAGCTCGGGCTGCCGGCATCGACGGGCTTCGCGGCGACGCTCGCGACCGGCTTCGTGCTGACGCTCGTCACGCCGCTCGTCGGCCATCTATCCGACCGCACCGGGCGGATCCGCGTGATGGCGGCAGCGGCCGTGCTGATGCTCGCCACCGTATGGCCGACCTTCGTGTGGCTCACGCATCACGCGTCGTTCGCGACGATGCTCGCGGCGCTGATCTGGATCGGGCTGCTGAAGGCGACGTACTGCGGCGCGCTGCCGGCGCTGATGGCCGAACTGTTTCCGTCGCAGACCCGCGCGACCGGCCTCGCCGTCAGCTACAACACGGGCGTCACGCTGTTCGGCGGCTTCGCGCCGTTCGTGATCACATGGCTGATCAGCGCGACCGGCAACCGGCTGTCGCCGGCGCTGTACCTGATGGGTTGCGCGGTGCTGAGTCTCGTCGCACTGCTGGTCGCGCGCACGCGGCTCGGGATGCGCTGACCCTGCGGCAATGCGCGTCGGACGTGGCCCGTCGCGGCACCGTGCCGCGCGGGCCGCTCGCCGTTTACGGCGCCGGGTTCGGCTGCCGTTCGTGCAGCGCGTCGATCTCGGCGAGGATCTCGTCGGACAGCGTCACGTCGATGCTGCCGATGTTCTCCTTCAGTTGCGCGAGCGACGTCGCGCCGACCAGGTTGCTGCGCACGAACGGCCGGCTGTTGACGAACGCGAGCGCGAGCTGCGCGGGCGACAGCCCGTGCCGTTTCGCGAGCGCGACGTAGCGCGACGTCGCCTCGACGGCCTGCGGCTTGCTATACCGCTGGAAGCGCTCGAACAACGTGATGCGCGCGCCGGCCGGACGCGCGCCGTTCTCGTACTTGCCGGACAGCCAGCCGAACGCGAGCGGCGAATACGCGAGCAAGCCGATGCCATCGCGATGCGTGAACTCGGACAGGCCGTTCTCGAACGTGCGGTTCAGCAGGCTGTACGGATTCTGGATGCTGGCGATGCGTGGCAAGCCGAGCTTCTCGGCCGCGCGCAGGAATTGCGCGACGCCCCACGGCGTTTCGTTCGACACGCCGATCGCGCGGACCTTGCCGGCCTTCACGAATTCCGCGAGCACGCCCAGCGTTTCCTCGATCGGCACCGTGTACGCGTCGTCGACCCACGGATACGCGGGGCGGCCGAACGTCGTCGTGCTGCGATCGGGCCAGTGCAGCTGATACAGGTCGACATAGTCGGTCTGCAAACGCTTGAGGCTGCCGTCGAGCGCCTCGGTCAGGTTCTTGCGGTCGAACTGGTTGCCTTCGCCGCGAATATGGCGCGGATTGTGCGGCTGCCGCGCCGGGCCCGCGATCTTCGTCGCGAGCACGATTCGGTCTCGCTGCGCCCGATGCTGCGCGAGCCAGGTGCCGATGTACTGCTCCGTGCGTCCCTGCGTATCGGGCTTCGGCGGCACCGGGTACATTTCCGCGGCATCGATCAGCGTGACGCCCTGCCCGAGCGCGTAATCGATCTGCTCGTGGGCGTCGCGTTCAGAATTCTGCTCGCCCCACGTCATCGTGCCGAGACCGATCAGGCTGACCTCGATGCCCAAATTGCCGAGTGTGCGGTATTCCATGCTGTTCCTGTCGCGTCAGTGGAAAGCAGGAACGCTATCACATTGAAACGAACGCTTCAGATGGCCGGTGCGTTCGCTTACAGGCCGCCTGCGATGTGCGCTCGAGCTCGCTCATTCGGGGTACGGCGGCGTTCGCGTGCGCGGTCCGGATCATGCCGGACGAACCGGGCCGGCGTAACGACGCCGCCCGCTGCGTCACTGCGGCCGCTGAATGAAGCAGGTTGCCGATGCGTGCGCGACGATCTTGTCGTCCGGCGTCTTCAGCGTGCCTTCCGCCACGCCGAGCGAACGCGACAGGTGAATCACGCGCCCCTCCGCGATCAGGTCGACGTCGCGCGGCACGGGACGCAGCATTTTCACGTGGAGGTCGACCGTGCCGTAACCGACGCCCGCGTCGAGCATCGAATGCACCGCGCAGCCCGTGACGGAGTCGAGCACCGTCGCGGCGAACCCGCCGTGCACGCCGCCGAGCGGATTCAGGTGCCGGCCGTCCGCACGCGCGGACATCTTCACGTAGCCGAGCTCGACGCCCAGCGGCCGCATCGGGATCGTTTCCGAGATCGACGCGAGCGGCAAATCGCCCGCCGCCGCCGCGCGCAGCAGTTCCAGACCGGACAGGGAAAGCGGATTCATCGGGTTGTCTCCTGATTGAAAGCGCGTCGCCGCGCGAGTAAGTTCTAAATTGGAACTGATTATTAACAACCGCGCCGGGCTTGTCAACGCAGCCACCGCCCGTTGCAACCGAAGGTAAGTTCTATAATCGAACCCGCTCTTTCACTGCACCGTCGCACGAGACTCGATCATGAAATGGGATGACATCGGCACGCTGAACTGTTCGGTCGCGCGCACGCTCGCCGTGCTCGGCGATCGGTGGACCATGCTGATCCTGCGCAACGCGTTTCTCGGCTGCCGCCGCTTCGATGCGTTCCAGACGCAACTGGGCCTCACGCGCCACGTTCTGGCCGAGCGGCTCGCGCGTCTCGTCGACGAAGGCGTGCTGGTCAAGCGCGCGTATCAGGAGCGCCCGCCGCGTTTCGAATACCGGTTGACGGAAAAAGGCCTCGACCTCTACCCGGCCCTGCTCGCGCTGATGACATGGGGCGATCGCTGGAAGGACGACGGCCAGGGGCCGCCGGTGCAATTGCGTCATCGAACCTGCGGTCAGTTGATGCATGCGGTCGCGGTGTGCTCGGCATGCGGCGAGCCGCTCGATGCGCACGACGTGCAGCCGGAGCCCGGTCCCGGATGGATCGCACGCGAGGCGGCCGACTGACGCATGGCGCGTAGCGAGGGGCGTGCGCGCATGGCAGTGCCGCACACGATGAACGTCATCACGTCGACCGCGCCGGACCATCACACGATGTCGCGCATTCGCTTCCGGGCGTGACCGCGCCGCCGTGTCTGCGTTACACTCACGGCCCGCTGTCTCAAAACCATTCGCTGTCCAAGATGTTGTCGCGCCAACGCCTCGCTGCTGCCTGCCTCGCCGCTTCCCTGCTCGCCACGCCCTTCGCCGCCTTCGGCAAGACGCAAACCGAATCGCTGCTGCAGCAAGCGATCGACTTCATCGCGCAACTTCTGCCGGCCCCGACCCATGAGGCGCCCGCCACGCAGGTCGTCGAATCTGCGTTCTCGCCCGATGGCGGTGCCGAGGCGCTCGTCCTGAAGGCAATCGGCGCCGCGCGCACCTCGATTCGCGTGGCCGCCTACTCGTTCACGTCGCCGCCTGTCACCCGCGCGCTGCTCGCCGCGAAGCGGCGCGGCGTGAATGTCGCGGTCGTCGTGGACGACAAGGGCAATCGCGCGAAGAGCAGCAAGCAGGCACTGAACCTGCTCGTCAACGCGGGCATTCCGACACGCACGATCGACGCCTATGCGATCCACCACGACAAGTATGTCGTGGTCGATGCCGAGCACGTCGAGACGGGCTCGTTCAACTACAGTGCCTCGGCAGCCAGCCGCAATTCCGAAAACGTCGTCGTGGTCTGGAACAATCCGCAACTCGCGTCGCGCTACCTTGCGCATTGGCAAAGCCGCTTCGACCAGGGTACGCCGTACCGCTCGTCGTACTGACTCTTCGCGCATGCGATCGCCACGCGCCGTTCGCGTGCGGCGCGGCCGACGCGCATCGTTGCGTGCATTCGCGCCGTCATGTCGTCGATGATCGGTGCGTAGTGCATGCCGGTCAACCTGGCCGAATGGCCTGCACACCGGGCGCGACGGCGCCGCGATCGGTGAAATCGGTGGATGAAATCAGTGGATGTCGGCCGCCCGCTCCGCGATCTGCGTGGTCGCGGCACACCGGCTCGCATGCGCATGCGCATCGCTGGCCGAAGGCTTCGGTCGATCGCGAGTCCCGCCCGGCAGCGCACCGAGTACGCAGTCCGTACTGAAGGTCAGCGGGTTCTGAATCATCGGATAGAGCAGATACAGCGCCAACGCGAGATACCCCGCGTAGAGAATTCGAACCATGGTGCGGTGGATGAGCGATTGATCTTGCCCTGTTTACGGCATCGCACCGGAGAGCTTGAGCCGCCGGGCATCGAATTGCTTGTCCCGCAGCGACGCATGACATGCGAAGCGTTCGCGTCGCATCGCCATGGCAACGCCGCACAACACGGCGTGCAGCGCGATGGCGAATGCGCGATACTGTTCGGCGTGCGCGGCGAGTTCGGCAAGCATGCGCCGACGGCTTTCGCACGCGCCGAGCGACATCCAGACGATCGATGACCGGCTCCGCAGCCGGGACCAGAGACAAAGGCCAATGCAGATTGCTTCCAAACCGGTCGACGAGGCGGCCCGGCTCGAGACGCTTCATTCGTTGTCGATCCTCGACACGCCACCGGAAGAACGGTTCGACCGCTTCACGCGCCTCGCGCGCCGGCTGTTCGACGTTCCGATCGCACTCGTCAGCCTCGTCGACGAGAATCGCCAGTGGTTCAAGAGTCATTCGGGCCTCGACGCCACGCAGACCTCGCGCGACGTCTCGTTCTGCGCACATGCGCTGCTCGCGGACGAAACGATGGTGATCCAGGACGCGCGCAACGACGATCGCTTCCACGACAATCCGCTCGTCACCGGCCAGCCCGGCATCCGCTTCTATGCGGGCCGGCCGCTTGCCGCGCCGAACGGCGCACCCGTCGGCACGCTGTGCCTGATCGACACGCGGCCGCGCGACCTCTCCGTCGACGAACTCGCGCTGCTCGGTGATCTCGCGCACATGACCGAACGCGAAATCGCGGCGCTGCATCTCGCGACGACCGACGAACTGACCCAACTGACGAACCGCCGCGGCTTCGAGATTCTCGCGCGCCACGTGCTGAGCCTGTGCGAACGCATGGGGCGGCACGCGGTACTGCTGTTCTTCGACCTGAACGACTTCAAGGCGATCAACGACCGCTTCGGCCATGCCGAAGGCGACCGCGCGCTCATGGCCTTCGCGGACACGTTGACCGGTGCGCTGCGCGACAGCGACGTGATCGCCCGACTCGGCGGCGACGAATTCGTCGTGCTGTTGAGCGCCAGCGGTCCGGCCGACGTCGGCGGGCCGATCGAGCGCGTCACGCAGGCGCTCGCGCTGCGCAACGCGGCCGACGCACGCGGCTATGCGATCCGGTTCAGTGTCGGCTACGTCGCATACGATCCCGCGCAACATCGTGCGGTAGCCGACCTGCTCGAATCGGCCGATCGCCGCATGTACGAGGACAAGCAGCGCGGCAAAGCCGCCGGCGCCTGAGCGCGGATCAACCGCTCGCCGATACGCGCCTCCGCCGCTGCCGCCAGCCGCGCTGGGTCCGATATGCGCCGTTGGGTCAGCTTCCGCACGGCGGCGCACTCGCCATCGCTTCCGCGATCTGCTCGGGCGTCAAGTCGCGCTGGTGGGTCGCAATCGACCAGCGATGGCCGAACGGATCCTCTACCTGGCCGTAGCGATCGCCCCAGAACATATCGGTGGCCGGCATTCTGACGGTCGCGCCGGCCGCGACGGCCTGCGCGATCGCCGCATCGGTGTCCGGCACGAACAGGTGGAGGCAGACCGGCGTGCCGTTCAGCGTCTTCGGCCCGAGTGCGCCGTGCTCCGGCATTTCATCGACGAGCATCAGCGTCGAATCGCCGATTGCGAGGCACGCGTGCGCGAGCCGGCCGTCCGGGGTCGGCAGGCGAAACCGTTCGGTCGCGTTGAACGCACGCTTGTAGAAGGCGATGGCGGCGGCTGCGCCGGCGCAGATCAGATGCGGGGTCAGCGTGCGCATCCCTTCCGGGATCGGGTTGACGGACGTGGCCATGGGTGTCGCTCCTTCAGTCGGTTATCGAATCGGAAATCGGGACGGACGCACGATGCGCACGCCTCCGATGCTACGACGGACGGACTCGACGGAAATCGACACGCCTGCGGATATTTTTTTCTCAGATCTGCGGAAGGTCACGCAGCGTACGCGACTCGCTCGTCGCATCGATGTCGAGTTCGATCCCTTCCGACGCGTCGCGATAAAGCACGCGCTTCAGTCTCGGCCCCACTGCCGTCCCGTCCGCTTCGTCGAATACGGCGCGAACGTCGTCGCCGGCCGCAAGCGCGCGCGCAACTTCCCCCACCGACGCCTCGCTCGGCGTCGCCGCCCACGACCGGTCCGCCGGATTGACGGCCGCCCATCGCACGTGCGTCACACGTGCGCTGCGCACGTCGATTCGGACACCATTCACCGCGAACATCGACATCGGGATCTCCTTCGAAACGGTTGCGGCCGGACGAACGCCGGACGACGGAAGCCGACGATGGCGCGACAGCCCGCGGGTTCAACAGTCACCAGGCCAGCCTGACGCACGATCATCCCCGCACGCGGCTTCGGCCAACGCGATTTTCGATGATACATTGGGACGCTTTGCAACCGTCAACAGACAATCGTGCACGGGAGAAACACATGACCGACGCCTGGGGAACCTTCCCTGCCAGAATGGGCGACCATCAGGCCTTCATCAGCTTCAATCACGGCTTTGCGGAAATCGCCGAAAGCGATCCGCGCACGTCGCTGCTCAGCGTGCGTGTCGCGCTCGAGCATCCGACACCCGACGGCCTGCCGAGCAGCGACGAGTTCGCCGGTCTCACGAACATCGAAGATCTGCTGGACGCCGCAGTGACCGCGAAAAACGGCGTGCAGGTCGGCCGCATCACGGTCGACGGCAATCAGGATTTCCTGTTCTACGTGCCGTTCGACGAGGAAACCGCGGGCGAGATCGTCGACTCGCTCGCCGAGCGCACGACCTACGCGCTTCAGTACGCATTCCAGGACGATCCGGACAAGGAAACGTACTGGCGCACGCTCTACCCGACCGACGACGACTGGCAGCTGATGCGCGACATGCGCGTGCTCGAGGCGCTGCGGCAGAAAGGCGACGTGAGCGACGTGAGCCGGCGCGTGATGCACTGGGCTTACTTCCCTGAACCGAGCGACGCGCATCAGTTCGCCGACTGGGCCGAGTCGAAAGGCTATCTGGTCGAATCGGTCGCGCCGACCGAAGACGGCAAATCGGCCGTGCGGTTTGCGCACGAAGGCACGATGGCGCTGGCCGACATCACGCGCCATACGCTCGAGATCAATCGCGAGGTGCGCTCGCTCGGTGGCGAATACGACGGCTGGGAAACCAGCGTCGAGCAGGCGGGCTGACCCCGCCGGCACGCGCGTTGCGCGCGTGTCGGACCTTGACGGGTTCGGTACAAAAAGCATCCCGGCAGCGCGACGGCGCGCCGCCGGGACCAAGGCATCGCCGGCCGTAACCGGCGATGGGCCCAGGCAACCGCCCAGGCACGAGGAAAGCGATTCATGCGGATCAGGCGAACGGATGCCGTGGCGCGAGACGCTGCCTGCCGAACGCCTGTCCGTTTCCGCCGACGCGGCTTGCATGCGTCGTGCGGGGAAAAAGCCCCGCTCCTGCGCGAGCGAGCGGGGAAATGGTTGACCGGGCCGGGGTAGAACGGTCAACCGGCCAGATTGTGATCGTGGCCCGTGCGACCGTCTGTGCGGCAACTCACCCTTTCAAGCGGAAAGCTCGCGTGCCTGGTGCTGCTTGCGGCACGTCACGGCACGGTCCGAGCGCGACGCCGGCGGCCGGTGCGGCGATCACGACGACGAGCGACGCGCCCTTCCGGCTGACCAACTGCTCCGCCAGTCGACGATATTGGCGCGTGCGTCGTCCTCGTCGGCAAAATCGTTGCGTTTCAGGAAACGGTCGAGCACGACCCACGCGAACGTCTTGCCTCGCGAAATGGAATCCAGTTGCCAGTCGACCACGGCGACCCGCCCCGTTTCCCGCGTTTCGGGTGTCGACGTGAAGCGGTAATCGAGATATTCGATCTCAAGTTCCGGTGACATGATTTTCTCCGGCCAATCCGCCCTCTCGGTTCTTATGATGCGCCGCGCCAGGCCGGCGTCACGCGCTGCGTGAATCTTGTGTGAATTCGGGGCTGCAAGCCATTCCGGCAGGCAGTATCGCGATCTTCTCGCGAGCTTTTGACCTCGACTGAAAATACATGGCCGTCCGGTCGCGCTGCTACACTCCGGCCACAATAATCGCTTGCCACACCCAAGGAAACAATGTCACTCGCCCGGGCACAACATGATGGTGTCGATGTCTGGATCATCCCGCTTTCGGGACATGCCGCCTATGCCTCCACGCATCTCAAGCGGGTATTCGCCTCCGACGACTCGCGCCATCGCGTCGTGACGGTCGACCTGACGAAGCTGCTCGCCTGCGCCGATCGCGACACGACCGACTATGTACTGCCTTCGGTTGAATACTGGGCGCCCGGCAAAGCCGCCGGCATCCGCGCTTTCCTCGACCCGGCCGGACCCCGTATTCCCGAGATGCCCTTCATCACCTTTCGCGAGACGAGAACGCGGACGCTGCTCGGCATTCCGGGCCTGTCGAAAGTCGGCGTCGCGTCGTTCCGGAACGGTCAGCATCGCGCGCGCTATCTGGCGTATGCCGGGGCGACGAGCCTGCCGGTCGAGGTGCATGAAACGGAGGCGGATTTGCTCGTGCGGTATTGCGGCGAATAACGGACGCGACGCCCGACCCTGTGCGGAACGGTTCATGACAAATATGCCGCCGGAAGGATACGGCCATGTGCGCTCTGTCAGTTCAACGTACACATGCGAGCGATGTGCTCCGCGTCATGTGACGTCGCGCTGCGCGGCGTGATGGTTCGGGTTGCCGGCATGCGCAGGTCGCTCACCATTGCGTAATGGAGGCCGGGAAAGTGCGGCAATCATGCGTCGCGAGCGATGTCGCACGACGGCCATGCAGGCAAAAAAATGTCCCGACGCCTTCCGGGTTGTCGGGACCGAACGGCCCTGCAAAGCTGAGGGCACGAGGAAATGAAATATTACATGAATGTAAGACTGTAAGACTTTGGCGGTTAGCGCCAAGACTCTGGCCTATTCCGCCAATCTGCAGGTCGGTCCAGTTGTCTCGTCGAGCAATGCCCTCTTCCCACTGTTCTTGACCACGTAGTACGCCTGCAGCCCGACGTACGCGATCGTCGCGACGGCTACCCACCGATTGACGCTGTGGATGATCAGCCACAGCCAGAAATTGCAGCCTACTGTGTGCGCCACCTTCGCAGCGCTCGCCGCGAGATCGCTCGTCATCGATTGCCTTCAATGAAAAAGCCGCCTTGAGGCGGCTTGAGGCAGTGTTGAGGTTATACTTTCGAGCGGCTTCAACGGCAGTCCACAAACGATTTCTTTCGAGAGATATCTATGGAACGCAGTGTTGGCATTGGCGGACGGCGATGGCCCGTCCAAGGCAACGAGAACGACAGCTATATCGCAAAGCTGACAGACCCGTTCGAACCGCAGCTTGTGTCAATGCTCGCGGTCCTGTGTGACAACGGCGCACAGGTGCTTGATATAGGTGCCAATATCGGCTGTACTGCGCTCGCACTTTCGCAGATAGTCGGTGAAGGTAAAGTAGTCGCTTTCGAGCCGGTGCCGCGCACATTCGCGAATCTGTCCAAGAACGTTGGCATGCTTTCCAACGTGGCAATACACAATTTCGCTCTCGGCAGTCAGGCTGGAACAGTGCCCATGCAAGGCTCCGAAGGAGATTCAGCTGGCGCGTTCGTCGCCAATCAATTTCAAATCGCCAATGCCGGGTATTTCCAAGTTGAAGTCCCCGTGCGCACACTCGACGAAGCATTCCCCTCGCTCGGACTTGACCGCATTGATTTTATTAAGATCGACGTGGAAGGATTCGAACTCGACGTATTCGAAGGTGGTCGCGAGACGCTGCAGCGCTTCAAGCCACGTGTTGTGCTAGAAATGAACCATTTCTGCCTCAATATGTTCCGGCGCATCACCTATCCGGAGTTTCGTGAGCGACTTCTGCGCATCTTCCCCTACGTATATGCCGTCGACGGTACGCGTTATCTAGATCTGACCTCGGAAAACGACGCGTACGTTGTGGGCTACGAGCACACCCTGCAATTCCGATTCCCGAATCTCGTTGCGGGATTCGACCGGTCCGATCTTATCGCGCGACTTTCAACTCTCGATCGCGCTGCACACGTGCTCGCTGAGGCGCATCGCATTGCAGCTGATTCCGAGGCACGCGCCGCGGCGGTAGATGTCAACTCGAATCAGCTTCGACAGCAACTCTCTTCGCTCGCAGCTGAACGGGATTGTCTCAGCAGGCAAGTTGTCGCAGACTCACAGCGAATCGCTGAACTCGAGCGCGAGAGGAACGCACTTCTCACGTCATCAAGTTGGCGAGTCACGCAACCGTTGCGCTCGATAAAACGGTTCTTTGCGACAAAAAGCTCTGCCTCTACGGAGTCGGGTTCATCCACGTGATTGCGTCGGCGGCGATAGTACGCCTGCAGCCCGATGTACGCGATCGTCGCGACGACCACGGTTCGCCTAAACAGTCGGGCCTTGGCCGTATTGACCCGCCAGCACTGATTCACTCAGATCGCCGGCGCCGCAATCTTTCATGATCCGCGGTACAACATCCGTTGGGAAGACGAGCGCGCATTCCGGCGAAGTTTCTGGACACCGATTCTGAAACGGCTCGGAATGCGCTGCCGCCGGCCTACAACATGCGGCATCGCTACGCGACGGCAATGCTGATGGCAGGAACGACTTCAGCCTTTTGCGCGAAACAGCTCGGGCACAGCATCGGGATGTTCCTGACAACGTACGCGAAATGGATGGATGGCGAGCAGAACGCTCTAGAGAGCGCGAGGCTCGAATCGACGCTATTGTCCCCGAGTTTCCCCGCAAAGCAAAACAGGCGCCTAAGCGCCTGTTTTGTTAATGCATTCGGTGGGGTGGCTGATGGGACTCGAACCCACGACAACAGGAATCACAATCCTAGGATATTACTCCGACGAATCAATTACTTACGCAGAAATTTTGGAATATGCCAATCAGGCAACACCTTTGTGCTCCTAGGGTACAAGAGCCATCTTCCACAAATTTCGGCGGCGTTCCTCGCGGACACCCATTGCAGTTTTTGGCGGCGGCCTATATCCAGAGTTTCCGGGTATACGCGGCCTCACAAGCAGAATTGACTTGCTATACTCGCTCAAGGTAAACGTCGGTCATACTTTCAGTAATGACTAATAATTCCACACTGCCGTCAGGGTGTCCGCACACCATGCGAGGTGTACGGTCATGTCAAAACGACACGGTCTTTCGGGTTACACAGAGCAATCCGCCAACTGATGCAGACATGAAGACATATGCGGAACTGGGTCGCCGACTGACTTACAACAACCCCACATCCGTTTGCAAAAGTCATGGCCTGAGTGTTTTTACTAGCATCGCAGACGCTCAGCACTATTTGAGCTTGCAGCCAAACGGCGGCGGAAATTACATTGCCAAGGCGGATCTTGCGCAGGCCGACGGATTTATAGCGCATACTCCGGCACATCCGGCCCCTCTACGCCTACCGAATTCCCATCACACTTGGTGGCCGGCAGGTGGTATAAGTCGAGAATCCCTGTTCACTTGAACGTGGGGAGAGCGCTATGTGGACTGCGATAGGAAAGCGAGATGATCTAGGTCGGTTTGGGGATTTACCGGTATCCGACGTACTGTATGAGGCCGATGGCCCGAAGCTCTTCGTGTCTGTTGTAAACAATCTTGTATTTCTCGTCTACGAGTCGACCTTTGACTTGTCTGATGAATTGGTTCGATTTCTGGCGGTACCTACAACCGGCAAAACAATTCAACACCTGATCGATGGAACGCTGACGGTGTTGGAGGCACTCGACCAGAAGCAAGTGTGGTCTATTGATCAGAAGTTTCAAGGCGACATTCTCGAGGCCGTCATGCTCCGCGAAGGCATTTATTCGGTGCCTGACGGATTCAAGCCTGAACCAGGTGTTCGCTTGCGTCCGGATCATTACTACGCCTGATTTGTATTGCTGTTGGTCGAAGCAGGTACTGCTGGCTCTGCGACCATTTCATCTGCTGGATACAGTTGGAGCATCGCACGCGCCCCGTCGACGTTCGCCGTGTGTAGCCACTCGTCATAGTCGGTCGATCGCAGGATCACAACCGATCTCTTCTCGTCCGCCAGCTTGTGCATGTGCTTCATCACCGGGTGCTCGTCAGCGTTCACGGTCAGCATCACCATCGCGAGCGTCTCCGCGCCGTCCGGCCCGCGCCACGCGCGCCAAATCCCGGCGACGCAATACGGCTGCCAGTCGCCTACGCCAATCCGGTAATGTATATGCATGCCGGTTTCCCAGTTCGGTTCATAGATCCACCTCACCGGAATCAGGCAGCGCTGGCCGGCGCGCCATGCCGTTCGGTACGCCGGTTTCTCGGCTACGGTTTCGGATCTGGCGTTGACGGTCATGAAATGCTTGCCGGCCGGCTGGAACGCCTTCGCATCATCCCGAAGTTGGCAGTCACAGCTTCCGCGCCGTCGGCGCCCGCGCGCACGATCGGCGCGAGGTAGTCCGGAAAAATTTCAGGCTTCCATGGGAAGCGACGATACAGGTCGCTGAACGGCTCGATCCGCAGCTCGCGTAGCTCATAGTCCTCGTGCGGCGCCCGGTAGTTCGTACACATCGGCCGTCCCCTATTTTCGTTCTTGACGGCCCCATCTTACCCCGGGATACACTGTGTTTTTATACAGTGGTAGTAACGTGATAAAGCCGCAGTGGGCCTACATCTGGGAGTACGGGTTCCAAGGCGACAAGAACCGCCTGAGGACACCTATCGAGCTCACGAAACGTGAATTTGAGTGTTGGATCGAGAACGACGAGAGGTCGGTGTTCCTGGCCCCTTGCCACCCCATCGAGGCGACCAGGATCGATCGCAATCGGGTGCCGCTCACGGATCCGCGCTTCAAGATGAAGGCGGCGATGCCAGAGTTCGATGCCCCAACCGACGCCGAGCTTCGCGCGTTGTGGCGCGAGTACACCGACCTTCAGGTGCGGTGGCTCATCCTTGAGATCCGTGCGCTACGTAAATCGCTTGAGCGTATCGAGGACTGGTACACGTTCACCGACAAGAACGTCACCAACAAGGGCGACCTTGCCGGTGCACAGGGGCAGTTGTATCGACTCATGCACCTCTTGCGAGACGAGATGCGACGTGCTGGGATGCGGTAACTCGCTCTCGGGCATGAATCACGCCGGACGCTCGACCAAGCTCGTTCGCCAGTCCCCCACAAAGCCGAATCTCGGCGCACAGATAGGCTCTGAAAACCAGAAATCGGTATACGCGGCGACATTCGGTGCGAGAAACCAATTCGCCTCGCCGTTGGCATCCATCGCCCACCAGCGCGCTGTCTTCGGAGCCTTCTTCCAGTCGATCTCGGGTTTGTCCATTTCGACCTCCATTGTGACGAAGGAAGTCTAGGCACTCGGGGATTCGCGTACAATGGCCGACCGCTCGGAGCGTAGCGCAGTCTGGTAGCGCATCTGGTTTGGGACCAGAGGGTCGAAGGTTCGAATCCTTTCGCTCCGACCACCGCGGGTGTAGCTCAATGGTAGAGCAGAAGCCTTCCAAGCTTATGACGAGGGTTCGATTCCCTTCACCCGCTCCATACGGGCCTGTAGCTCAGTGGTTAGAGCAGTCGACTCATAATCGATTGGCCGCTGGTTCAAGTCCAGCCAGGCCCACCACTGCCCGGATGGTGGAATAGGTAGACACCGCAGACTTAAAATCTGCTGCGCCTTACTCGGCGCGTACCGGTTCGAGTCCGGTTCCGGGCACCATCAAGCCACTACTGTCGCCATGGCGTCGTAGTCGCGTCACGATCGCGTGCGGTAGGCTTCACTGACAGCCAGGCGTCGCCGGCCGCACCGCACACACATAGCCCTGCACCGCTCTCAGTTTGTCGATTTCGCGCTGGTCGTCGCCGGCGACACCGAAAACGCGTTCCGCAACCGCTGGGTCGAGGTCTGCGTAGGCGGTGGCACCATTGCCCACGCCGGCGGCGCTGGTAGCTCCGGGCAGACCGTCGGAACCAGCTGCGGTGCAGTTCCGGACGGTGACGCGCAGCCGGTCAGTGCCAGCGGCAAGAGCAGCGCGCAGGCTGCGATTTTCGGTTTCATGATCGGTTCGCTCCTTCGTGAGTTGTGCGTCGACGGCCGCCACCTGCGAGGCGGCCGCGTCATGCGCGGCGATCGCGCGCTGTTCCGCGGTGAGCGCTGCCCGAGAGATCGCCTCCAGGTCGTCGGTATGCCGCTGCGCATCCGTCGCGCGCGCGGACTGCTCGTGGGCGAGCTGGCGCGCGCTGATCAGGTGCTCGACGCCGGCGCCGGCCGCCGCACCGAGCAGCGCGGCCAGCAGGTACGGCCATGCAAATTTCAGGAAGATCATTTCGGCTCCTTCGCGTGAAGCTGCTTGAGCTCGTCCGGCGAGTAGACGAAGCCCGGCAGCAGGAACGCCTGCACGCTCCAGACCGGGTCGCTTTCCTCGTGCCGGCCGTGATCCTTACCCCGGTGATGAAGCGCACACAGCAGCAACTGGTTGTAGGTCGAGTCGACGAACGCCTCCGGCCGCGCTGGATCGAACGCCTCCCAGTCGAATCCCTGCGTCAGCTTGATCACGTCCCAGATCGGATGCTGGAGCGGGATCGGCACGATGCGCCGCAGCTTGTGGCTGAACATCGTGTCGCACTTGTTGATCGCGACCTCGCGGATCCACTTCCAGTCGATCGCGTGCGAGAACGCCCACTCGAAGAACCGGTGGTGCGACTCGACCGCCTGGTCGTCGCCGCACACGGCGCAGACGTAGCCGCCGGCCGCCTTCATCGAACGCTTGCTCGCGCGGAACGTCGACGACTCTGTGCGCGGCTCGTGGTCGGGATAGAAGACGTCTTCGGAGAGCGTCCGCCGCGTCTCGTGAGTTTTCTGGTTCGTCATAGGTCTCGCACGCACGTTGCGCGCTCGATCGCGCGCCGCTTCACCAAACCCGGCAGCACTCGGCCGCCGGCCGTCACCCACTGTTGCCGGCCGTTGTCAGACTCGTTCATTGCCCGGCAAGCCCCCCTCCAGTCGCCGGAGTTGAACCGTTTCGCCGTCGTGCTACCGCAGTACGCGCCGGTGCCAACGTTGTAGGCAAAACTCACCGCCGCGGCGAGCTGGTACGTATGCCCCTTCAGATTCGGCGTGCACTTCAGCACCGGCTCGGCATGCTCGATGAGACGCTGCTCGAGCCGCGCACGGCACTCGTCGGGGGTGAAGCGTTGGCCCGCTCGAACATCCTTCGTGTCGCCGTTGCACGCCGTGATGATTCCGATCGGGTCCGGCCGCGCGACGAGCTCGAGTCCCTCGAACTTCGGGACCATGGAAAAAAGAAGGGCTGCCGCAGCAGCCCCCACAACACCAGCGAGTGTCTTCTTCGGTAAGTTAGCCATCGAGCAATGCCCTCTTTCCTTTGTTCTTGACCAGGTAGTACGCCTGCAGCCCGATGTACGCGATCGTCGCGACGGCTACCCACCAATTGATGTCGTGGCCGGTCAGCCACAGCCAGAAATTGCTGCCCACTGCGGGCGCAGCTTTCGCCGCACTTACCGCGAGATCGTTCTTCATCGATTCCCCGTAAACGAAAAAAAACCGCCCGAAGGCGGCTTCTGTCTTCCAATGGATCGCCGGGCTATTTCGGCGCCAGTTGAACCATCGTTTGAAGTGCGTTCGACCTCACAACGCGGTACGACGGCAGATCGCTTGAAATGTCTATACCTAGATCTGGTGCGCTGCCCCCCTTTCCCACAAACACACAATCGAATTTGTTGTCCCTCAACTGAGTGATCATCGAATCTCGATCACGGACTGTCAGCGTCTCCGAGTTTCCGGGGCCGATCAGCGGTGAAACCAAATGAAGCGAGGCATAGTAAAGTCCTTGACGCTTGGAAAGGATGGCGCACGCCTCACCCTCTCGTGTGTGCAAGGAGATAAATTCGATTTCGTCATGAACAACTGGCGACGCAGGCACAGACCATTCAACAATTGCAGACCTCGCCGAATCTGCGAGCATCGGTATACCTCGAATGAAGGCCACGCAACAAAGTATTATCACGCCGCCCGATATAGCCGCAGGCGCCAGAAAAGAGCGATTCAATATTCCGGCGGCCGTCGCGCGAATTGCCCGATCCGACATCAGCGACGCCGCCAATAACGCAGGCCACGATACCGTGATGAGATTGAGAATGTGAGACCTCCCCTCGTAGTAAACGAAGAGTCCTGTCCCAAGCATGCATGTGTAGAGCAACACATCGGCCGATCGGTTCCGCGGTGATTTCCGCCAACTCGAAGCAGCAGAAAGAATGCCCAACAAGTAGACGCCCAACACGGCCATCCACGGACTTGCGCTGAGCGGCAAGGGCAGCATCATGAAACCAAGCCCGTAGAACAACTTCTGGTAGCCGACGAGCCACGTCAACTGCAGCGGCCGATCTGCCTTTGTCCACAGGTACAACGCCATGAAAGCGATCGCTATCGCAAAGATCGCAAGATGCAGCAACACCTTTAGTACGATCGCACGGCGCTCAACACGCGAGCCTTCCTTATCGCGCGAAAACAAGGCTGCCCACTTCGCAACCAGGAATACTCCGAAGGCCGCCTCCACCATCAGCCCTGAATCGGCATTCCATAGACTAGCAACAGCGCCGATCAGGGACATTAAGACTGCAAGTCGCAGAGTCCGCGTTTGTGCGTAGCTGTAAAATGCGAGCAGGGAAAGCGCTGGCCAAAAAAAACGAATAGGCCAATATTGAAAATACTGTTCCCGAATGCCAACCATGAACAGGCACGTCTCATACGTGACCATCACAAGTGCAATGCCGAATCCGATTTTGAACAACGGATGGCGAAGCAATCGCTGCGCAACTGAGTACACGGCGGCTAAAGATGCGACCTGCATCGCTGAAAATAATACAGAGAAGGTAAATACCGACAGTCCTACGATCCGAAAGATGGGGGCGACGAACTCGGGAAAGAGCCCATATTGAGATGGCAGATCAGCGAGAAGCGTGCGACCGCCAACCACTTGGCTCACGGAATAAATGACTGCGTCCACGCTCGTCGACCACGTTGGGTTTTCGGTGATCGAGTTCACATTTAGGATACGCCATGCGACTAGTTGGAGCCCGACGCTTGTGACAAACAGCACCAATGCGATCAATGATGCTGGTCGCCTCGTGTAGCCCGCTCGCATATCAACTGGAATAGAACATACCAGCGCAGCAACCACAACTGCACCAAACAGCAGAAGAAGCGGGTGCTCGCCAGTTGGAACCACTCCTGTCAACAGGGAACCGTCGAATCCGAACCAAGCAAATGGCACAAAGAACGCTGCCGCAACGACTGCGACAACTGTCGTCGATAGCGCAACCGACGACCGCCGGAACCGGCATCCACATCCCAGCAGCACGAAAAGAAACGCGAAGACCGGAATTGTAGATGCCAGCAATAAGAACGTGAATCGCTCGACAGGCTTGGGTGCCAGGTCCGCTCGATAGACGGGTAACAGAATGGAAGCATCGACTGCATGAACCCCGGCATGCGACCGATACAACGATGCCACGAGCCAAGCTATGGCCCCCGCTGCGATTGCAAAGCCCAAAAAGGCGAAGTGGAGCCGGGAGGCTGACTCATCTGCGCGAATCCTTCGCCGCGATGACTTTGCTTCGATGCCGGTTATATCCATATCTATCAGCAGCCGTTTTCCCAAACACCGCATTCTACGCGATAGCCTCGGATTGGCATGGATAGCAATCTCATGATGCCGTCGGAGCAGGCATGCCAGATTTCGCACCACCTGCCGCATCGTAAAAGGATTTCCACATTGCGTCAGCAGTCGAGACAGTGCCAAGGTTGGCATATGTCGATGAATCTTGGGGGCTGGCGAAGTATGCGACGATTGTCGATTTCGTCGAATCGAAAAATTGAACACTCAACGCGACCATAACCTACCCCCTGTTAGATGGAATACCCGGTCAAAATGATGGTGAACGTTACCGTTCCCGAATTTCCATTGAAGATGTAATACATCTGCTGCGGGGTGATCAAGGGAATTTGACTGAACCACGAGTTAAATGATTGCGCCCCTGAGGTCGAGAGTGCATTGTCCGCGCGGCCAAACCCTGAGGCGTTACCCGCCACCTGCATGCCCGCATTTGTGGCTGTGGATGTAGCAACGACAGTTTCGCCCCGCACATATTTTGCGTTTTTCGGCACCAAAGACGCGATCGACAAAGCAGTCAGCACCGATGTCTGTGCAGTCGTATTGAGCACCGTTGTCGGGGCAAAGAAGTAGTCACGATCCTGTTGATAGGCTGCGCTAAACTGCCCGCTCGCGTTCGTCTGCCAGACCGAGACGAGCGCGCTCGCGGTATAGCCCGCCGGCATCCCGCTACCACCATAGACGTTCGGCGCTATGGTGCTCGTCGCGTTTGTCGCCAGCAGGGCTGACGTGCCCGTGGTCGGGTTGTAAATCGCGTACAGCGCGACGTAGCCCGATGCCGGAGCCGATCCGGTGTCCATTCCGCCAGCGCCCGTTGACGCCAGATTGATCGTCTTTGAGAACTGCTTCAGCAGATACTTCTGGCCGCCGAGCGCCGTACCGACGACGATCTCGTCAGCCGTCAACGTCGCATTCGCGCTCGCGGCCGTGACGTTCATCACGACATTGCGCGCCTGGCCGACCAGTGCCGTCGTTTGGGCCTGTACTGCCATTTTCAGATTCGCAAGCAGCGTCGCCGTAGTGCCATCGTCGATCGCATCCTGACCGGTCAGGTCGACAATGAACTGCGCAAGCACGGCCGCCATGATCGAGCTTTGCCGCCACACCTTGTTGAGTTGCTGCGACTGCGCGGTGCCGCTCTGGAAGCCGGTCAGAAGCGCGGCCAGCGCCTCGTAGTCGGCCTGCGCCATCACGTTCGCGCCGCCGGCGGCAGCAAACGGCTTGAAG
Organism: Burkholderia sp. RF2-non_BP3; assembly: GCF_001522185.1. Classification (NCBI taxonomy): domain Bacteria; kingdom Pseudomonadati; phylum Pseudomonadota; class Betaproteobacteria; order Burkholderiales; family Burkholderiaceae; genus Burkholderia; species Burkholderia sp. RF2-non_BP3. The sequence goes on from NZ_LOSU01000036.1 coordinate 229,234, forward strand.
TTGTTGTTTGCCATCAATGCTCCGAGCAATAAAAAAGCCGCCCGAAGGCGGCTCACTGCGTGAAAGGTGGTTGTCGTTCAGACCGGTGTGCCCCATGCTCCTGTATCGAAGCCGGCGATGTACTGGTTGTTGACGTCGAAACCGAACAACGACTCGTTGTCGACGCTCGAGACAATCGTGTAGTTGACGCGTACGCCCTCAGGCTTCAGCGGGATATAGCCGCCGGCAAGCAGCGCAAGGAACACGGCCGACGGCACCTTTCCCGCGATTCCGATCGTCATCGACATGTCCTGGTGGTCTTCGATGAAAACGTGCGTACCCTGCTGATACACTGCGCCGTCGCCGGTCCACGACAGCTTTGCGCCCACCGATGGCGCGACGGCCAACTGCGCAACACCGCTCGAGCTGAGCGCACAGTCCGTCACTGTCACCGGCGAGGTGGTCGTGGGGATGTAGCTGGTCGGGGTCGTCCCCGCCTCAACCTGCGAGCCCCAGACGTAAATCCCTTGACCGGTGACCCCGGTGTAATTCGTGCTGTTCGTGTTTGCCAGCGGTGCACCGATCAGCATGCGTACGCCGCTGCCACCGGGATTCGGGACTCCCGAAACGTAGCAGCGATACCAGCCGCCACCGATGTTCACGATGCCAGCCGATACATTCGCGCCCGCGCCGGCTGTGTTCGATTGCAGCACTGCACCGGTCGACAGATTGAAAACCGCATAGCAGTAGTTGCCCGAGTTCGACGCGTCTTGCAGGCGCAGCACCGCATACGGCCGATCTCCCTGCTGCAGATACACAGAGGCGCAACCCATGCCACCGATGCCGAGCGCGTTGCTCGTCGGCGATAGCAGCGTATGCACGTTTGTCGACGAATCTGTGTCCGTCAACTTTTGGCCCGTGAGAGTGCCGTCCGGCGCTATCACGGCCGTCGGCACCATCGTGTACAGGTTCTTCGTCCATGCCGCGTTATCGAACGCGGCAGATTGCGCGATGATGTTCGTTCGAGGTGTCGGGTAGAGCTGCTGATTGCCCTGCCAGTCGTTGCGGTACAGCGTCGCTCTGTCGACCCGTCGAACCTGCGCACCGCTGTACGTCAGCGGGAAATTCTTCGTGATGCCGTCACCGGTCCCGCAGGCTTCTCCGTTGGCGTGCACCGGCACGAGATCGCCGCTCGGATTCCCGAATATGCTGTTCAGGATCGCGGCGCTCGACGCGAGCGTTCCGTCCCAATGGTTCGCGCCGATCTTCGCGCGGATAACGAGCCGGTACGTGTCGTCGTCCAGCACCGTGAGGCCCGTATCGGGATCGAACGGCCCCTTCCAGATGCCCTGATCAAAGCCAAGGCCGGCGACGTCGAACGAGAAGTAGATCCCGGTCAGCGGCGTGCGGACCTTCCGCGACACGCCGACCCAAAGGCCGACGTCGTCGAGCTGCACGCCGACCGCGTTATCGAGGTCGAACTTGCCCGGCATGCTCTGAAGCACGCTCATCTGGTCGACGAGCGGCTGCATGAGCGCCCGGACGGTCGCCATGAATCGCGGCTTGTCGCGATGCTCGGACGTGATCAGCACGGTGTAATCGCTGGAATCTGCCATCAGGTCACCACGAGAGTCACGTTCGTCGGCGTACACGACGCCGCCTCGTTGAACAGCAATGCGACGTCGGGCGTACCCGCGCCCCGCGGGCCGGTCAGCGTCAAGCCGGACAGCTTGAACGTGACGCCGCCGCCCACGCTGTTCGCCGCGGTCAGTGCGTCACCCCATTCGACGCTGCCCGACAGGCCGCCGCCGATCTGCACGCCGTTGACATAGTCCGACACGGCCTGCTGGATCTGCTGGCCGGTCTGGCTGGTGTATCCGGTGAGCGCCTTGATCGTGACTGTGGCGCCGGTCGGCGCGGCAACCGGCCGGAAGAACCGAATCGTGATCGGGCGGCCGTAGATGTCCGTGACGACGATCGCCGTGGTGCCGTACGTGCCGGCGCCTGGCGTCTTCTTCGCTGCAATCGCATTCGCGATCGCCGTCGCGTCGCCGCCCTCGACCACAAGCGAGATCGAGTGCGACGGGATGCCGTTCGCGTCCGTCGCGCTGGTGTCGTTCTCGTATGCCACGTACCGCGTGACGCCGGCGACATTCGCCACCGCGCCTATGATGCCGTCGAGCACGGTGAGCGACGGCAGCGCGGTCGACACCGTCTGCCGCTGCCGCAGCACCGCGTCTTTCTCGACGGGCGCACCCTCGGCGGCGTCCGCCGGGTTCGTCACCGACTGCCAGCCGAGCGCCGGCGTCGCGATCTGGTTGATCGTGCCGGCCCGCGCGGACACGTCGCCGATCGTCGCGCACGTGGCTGTGACGGTGATCGTGCCGCTCGGCGGGATCGTCACGGTCGCGGGTAGCATCCATTGCACGCCGTTGGCCTCCTTCGCCGCACCGTTCGTAATCGTCTTGCCAGCCTGCCCAACCAGCACCAGGTCGGCGCTCGAGTACGACGCGGTCTTACGTGCAATGCCGTTGATCTTGACGTTGCTCGACAGCGCATCGTCCTGCGCCGTCGCAGGACTGAACGACCGATAGATCGCGATCGCGACCGAGTTGACGTCGCTGATTGCCTTTGCGAACACGCCGAGCAGCTGGCCGTCCTGGCTGTCCGGCTCGAGGTACGTGTCGGCGCCGTAGATCGATCGGTACTGGTCCTGCAGATACGCGAACACGTCCGCGTACGTCGGCGCGGTGATGCCGCTCGCGTCGATGGTGGGTGCGATGGTCGTGAGAGTCACAATGTCGCCTGTACCGTGGTGGTGCCGTAGATGGTGTTTATCGTGGCCGTTACCGTCAGCACGCGCGTCTCGGGATCAGCCGTGCTCGAGTAGCTGACGAGTTCGGTCACGCCGTGTGTGCCGAGAATGCACGTGCGGATCGCAGCGTCATACTTGCCGCTCGTGTACTTTCCGAGCACGTCGGTCGCCCAAGGCATGCCGGCCGTCGTGTCGAGGAACCATTCGCCGCGCAGCAGGCGCAGGCGCGTCAGCACGGCCTGTGCGACCGTCTCCGGCGTGTTCACGAGGAAGTCGGCCGCGCCCCCACCGAAGACGTAATCACCGTCAGCGTCGAGTTTTCGGTATCGCATGGGAGTCTTCAGTTAGGCGGGCTCGTATTGCTGCCCGCGCCGTTCTCGCGGTGGGTATGCGTGTCATCGACGCGCTTTCCGTTCGCCGTGATCTGGCCGATCACATTGAGGATGCCGTTGAACACGGCCGCGGCACCGCTCGCCGCGCTGCCGACCATACCGCCGACGAACGTCAGCAAACCCGTGATCGTCACCGCGGCCGAGAAGGTCGACAGCGGCGCGACGACGTCGAATCCGCCCGGCGCGACGATCTTGACCTTCTGCAGCGTCGGGTTCAGGTCGATGTACGTCGCGCCGTCGTCGCTGCGCAGCTGCGTAGAGCTGCCGCTGACGCCAGCGAGCGCGCGGGGCCGCGATCGGAAGCCGAGCAGCACGAACCCGTCCGACAGGTCGTGCATGCGCAGCTCGGCTTGCTCCTGCACGCCGCCCGACTGCCACCACGCGTCGATACAGCGCGACGCGAACACGACGAGGCACTCGTCGCCAGGCACCACCGGAAACGTCAACGTACAATTCCCGCCAGCCGGGAACTGGACCGGGCAATCGACCAGCAGCGGCAGCGCGACGCTCTGGATCGTGCCGTCGATGCCGCGCACCTGCGCCTTGATCGCAGGCTGCACGCTGCACGTCGGCGGCCGGTCGGTTGCGCTTTCGAACGACTGGATGATGCCGGGCAACGCTGTCCAGATGCCCGCGCGCACGCCGTCGAACGCTTCACGCAGGGCGACCTCCGGGTCGCCTACCCTTTCACGTCGATCCATGGGATGAAAATGAAAAAACTGCTGTTGACCGCCGCGCTTCTCACACCGCTCGCCGCCGTCGCTGACGACGCATACGTCTACCCGTTTGCCGGCATGAAGGTCGGCGTGACCGTCGAGAACGAATTCCCGACCATCCTGTACACGGGGAAGAAGTGCGATCTGCCGCTCGCGAACGCGAAGAACATGCGACGTTACGAGTCCTACCGCGGCGTGTGGGACATCGGCTGCTGGGGCGAGACGATCGACGGCAACGCCGTAATCGTCGTGCCGCAGATGCCGACGAAATCGATGCCGCTCAACGTGCTCGCGCGCGCGGACGTGAAGCGCAACGGCGAAAACACGACGATGACCATCAAGGCACTCCCGACGTACGGGCGCTAGCCGAACCGCTTGATCACGTTGGCAGACAGTACCGCCGCCTTGTCCTTGAACGAGTCCGGCAGAACCGTGACGTCGGCTGCGAGGCAGGTCACGCTCGTGTACCACTCTTCGCCGCGCGTATCGCCGCTCACGTCCGCGAGCATCACGTAGTAGAAGCCATCATCCTGCAGCTTCGCCTGCATCTCGATCCGCTCGTTCTCGGCCTGCTGGCCGACGTTCAGGCTGTACTCGTACTGCTGGATGCTCGCGTTGTCGAGCCAGAGTAGCCGGCCGATCTTCACGCTCGGATTCAGCAGCATCTTCACCTCGATGCCGTTCGCGGTCTGCTGCGGCAGCCCGACCATGCCGGTCGCCGACGTGATCACCGGGATGTCGCCAGGCATGTACGCCGTTTCCGGCACCAGCATGACCTTCCCATCCTGGATGCTCCAGACCGTCTGCGTCGTCTTCGCAATTCCCCGCAGAAAGTCGCGCGCCATCCCGAACATCACCTTCCCGCGCGGTAGCGGGTTCGATGTCACCTTCGGCACGTAGCCGAGCGATACGCCGTATGGGTTCATCGCCGCCGTTGCCACGGACACGTGATCAGTAGCGACCGAGCCGGCCGCGAGCGTCGTGTTGACCACGGCGAAGTTGTACGCCGAGTCGCCGTCTGCCGCAGCGATGTCGAGGAACGTGTCGGTCTGGCTCTCGCGCCCCCGTCGGACCTGCTTGATCTGGCCGTCGAAGATGATCCCGTAGTTGCCCTCGTAGCCGGCCTGCAGCACGACGCGCGTGAACTCCTTCTGCGCGCGTCGCGCAGTCGTCACGGAGACGTTGTAGACCCGGATGCGCGCGGAATTTGGCGTCTGCAGGTCGCCCCGCTGCACGCGGAACACGATCCGCAGCTCGGACAGGTCGAGCGCCTCGCCGCTGTCGAAGCCGATGATCAGCGATACCTTGCGGCCGAACTGCTCAACGCTCATTGGTCCGTCACCCAGAAAACGTGCGATCCGATGCCCAGATCCTCAAACGTCGGAACGTCGTCCGGATCCTCGGCGCCCTGCACCCACATTCGCCCCTGGAACCCCAGGTGCTTGTACTGACCCAACAGGTCGATGCCAGTTACCAGCGGGATGCCTGACACCAGCGGGTTATCCGAGGCGTCCGCGATGTCCAGCACCCATCCCGCGCCGCCGGCCTTGCGATACTGGACTGTCAGGCGATAGTCGGTCCCGCTCAGCGTTACGGTGAAGCGCTCGGGCCGCGGCGAAAACGGAATCTCGAAAAAGCTCGGCATCACATACTCCCCGGCGCCACTGCGCCGCCTGGCGCCGGCGTCGCCGGCATCGCAGCCTTCGTGCCGCCGTTGCCAGTCTCGGCAGTCGACGCGGGGTCGGCCTGGTTCTCGCGCGGCGGCAGCTTCGTCACCTGCGTCGACACGATGCGGATCTGTTTGAGCGTCGCCGTCAGGATCAGCGCGCTCGACGTCTTCGCATCCACCGTGAGCCGCAGGCCCTGCAGAAGCATGTTCTGGTAGGTGCGGCGGCTCGTCGTGACGTCTAACGGTGTGCGCGCCTGCTGCAGCGCCAGCAGCTGCGAGTAGATCGCGTTGATGTACTGCGCTGACGGCAAGCCGCCGCCGTCGAACGTCGCCTCCGCCGCGCCGAGCAGCGCTTCGTAGTCGGCGTTGCTCCAGCCGCACCGCATCGATAGATCCGGCTGGCGCTTGAACGCGTGATCGGTGATCTGCGCCCCCTGCTCGACCGGATGCTCGGTGATCGTCAGCTCGTCGTTGTAGACCTCTTCGATCGCGACCTGCACCGTGATGCTGCCGATTTTCTTCGGCGAGATCATGATCATGTCGAGGATCACGCGATCACCCCCTGTAGATTGCGCACCATGTCGGCGTTCACCGCGCGCTGCTCGCGCTCGACCGCGCGGCCAGCCGCCGAAGGATCGGCCATGCCGGTCACGTGAATCTGCGTGGACTGGTGCAGCTCGACCTTCGCCGAGCCGCCGCGCGCCGCCGACTGCGCGGTTAGCGCGGCCGCCGGCTGGTACGTCGCACGTGTGTTCCGCAGCGCGGCTTCCATCTCGGCCGCCGTGATGCTCGCACGGTTGTTGCCCTTGCCAGCGTAGTAGCTGCGGCCGGTATCGGGGTCTGCGACGCTCGCCCACTCGCGCGACGCCGCGCGCAGCGCGCCGCGCAGATCATCGCTACGCCCTTCGACGTAGTCGGCAATCGCGCGCCGCTTGTTGCGCACGAGGTACTGCTCGAAGATGCGGTCCTGCAGCTTCCGGTCGAACATCTCGTCGCCGTTGAGCTTCAGCGATCGCGCCGCCTCGGCGAGCGTGCTGCCGATGATCTGGTAGCGGCCGGCCGCATTGAACTGACCGGCCCGCTGCGCCGCCATGACCTGCGCGAGCGTCATGCCTTCGAGGTTCTCGGTGCCGGCGCGGTAGCCGCCGCGCGCGCCGCGGTTGACGCTGTTGTAGTCGCCCTCACCGCGCGCGATCAGCTGGCCGAACGCCGTGTCAGCGAGGCGCGACATCGCGCCAGCCAGACCGACCGGCGCAGCGGGAGCTGCGGTCGCCGGAGCAGCGGCAGCGCCGCGCCGCGGCGTCAGCTTCGCACCGCCGCCGTCCTTCACGCTGTCGATCTCCGCCTGGGTGTAACCGCCGGTCGCGCCCAGTCCGCGGCGATCTGTTCCAGTCAGAACATCCCAGATCGACCGATACTTGCCGCCCGACAGCTGCGAAATCAGCCCGTCCACTTTGTCGCGCAGCGCGTCGCCGATCTTCCATCCGGCGAACGCAGCACCCACTGCCGCTACGGCCGTCGCGAGACTCCCGAGCACCGTCAGCAGGCCGCCGCCGGCGGCACTGGCTGCCGTCGTGGCCGCACCGGCAGCGCGCAACGCGCCCGCCATCTTCAGGATGCCGCCGGCGATCCGGAACACGCCTAGCGCCTTCAGCGCAACGCCGAGCAGCAGAATCTTCGTCGACCAGCCGTCAGTGCCGTGGTCCAGCTCGACGAACTTGTCGGCGAGCCATGCGAGCGCCGGGGCCATCGCGGCCGCAGCTCGGACGACCGCGTTCGCGATGTCGGTGACGCGGTTGGCGATCTCGTCGCCGTGCTCGTTCATCCATCGCTGAAATTGGTCAAGCTGCGGCCCGATCTTCTGCAACATCGCGCCCTCGACGCGAATCGCGAGATTCTCGAACGCAGTGCCGATACCGCGCAGTTGCGTCATGAACTGGTGCGCATCGTCCGCAGCCTTGTCCAGGCCCGTCGTCTGCGACATCTCGCGGTACTGCTTCAGGAACTTCTCGAAGTCCCCGTTGCGCATCGCGAGAAGCAGGTTCTCGTCGATGCCGAGGATGTTGCCGTACTGACTCGCGAGCCACGTCGGCTTGCTCGCCAGCGCCTTGCCGAGGTCCGACATGATGTCGACTGTGTCGCGCAGCTCGCCGTTCGCGTTGCGCGTCTGCACGCCGAGCGTCGCGAGATAGCCCTCGCCCGCGGGGTTGTTGCGCAGGAAGCGCGCGAGGTTCTCGATCGTGCCGGTGGCCGCCTCGGCCGAGACGCCCATGTTCCGCGCCGCGAACTCAAAGCCGCGCAGGTTAGCTGCCGATGCACCCGTGCGCTGCGACACGAAGTACAGGCGCTCGAGCTTCGACGCGAATGCCGCGACGCCGGCGCTCACCGCGAGGGCGGCGCCGGATACCGTGGCGATCAGCTGCTTGACGCCCTTCGTCGTGCCTTCGACGCCTTCCTTGAAGTTCTTCAGGCCCTTCTCGTCGACCTTAAAGCCGAGAGCGACCAGAAACTCGCGGATGACGACCGAATCAGCCATTTTCTCTTTCCATCTTGCGGCGGAACGCCGCGTCGTTGTCTGCCCGGACGGCAATGGAGTCGTTCATCAGCGCGACGTCGGCGAGCCCGAGCGTCCCGTCAATCAGCGACTCGTACCGGCACATCTGCGCGTGCACCGGCGCGAGCAGCCAGTCCTCGCCGCCGGGCAGCGTGCGGATCCAGCCTACGTCGCCGTCGGGCTGCTCGCTTGGCTGGTAAGCAGCCCGCTGATAAAAGGGCCGAGGTTCGCCACCACGACGCGCACGACGAGCGGCAGCATCACGTCGATGCCGATGTCGTCGAACATTGCGGTTTTGTGGGCAGTGTTCCAGACCTTCGCCCAGCCTGGCGCCTGCCATCGCTCGACAACGGACAGGCACGTGCCGAAGACGTATTCCGCGTCCTCGTCCTTCAGACCGGCCAGCGCGTCGGCGAACGGCTGCAGCACCGGCGCGATTGCGTCGACCAGCGACAGCAGCTCGCGCGATCGATCGCGCGCGGGCGCCGGCACCTCGGCGGCCGGCGCTTCCGCACCCTCGGCACCTTCCGCACCTGCGGCCAGCGCGGCGAGCGCTGCGTTCGCGCGCGCCTGCTCGCGTGCGACGTCGACCTGCTCGAGCTCGGCGTAGAACTGCATCAGCACCGGGATCATCGGCGGGATAATCGGCGCGATGCGTCGCGACACGTGGAACTGCTGCATCGCGCTCAGCTTGCCGATCGCGTACCGCACGCCGTTCAATTTGACTTCGGTCGTCATGCTCAGTACGTCCCGAGGATGTTGTCGATTTTGATCGCGTCGAAAACCCATTCGACGATGTCGCCGTCCTTCGCGTACTTCAGGTCCGGCGCCTTCTTGAACGCGCAGCTGCGCGCGGTCGCCACGTCGCCGGCAGCCGTCTGCCGAACCTCGATAAGGTTCTTGCCCCACAGGCGACTGTCGAGCGACTGCGCGTCGTACAGTGCCATCAGCTTCGCGTTGATCGGCGCGGTCTTCAGGTAGCGCAGCGTGACCTGCCCGGATTTGTCGGCGTGCAGACTGTGCATGCCCTCGCCGTCCGAGCCGATCGTCATCGTGTTCTTGTCGCCCGCGCGCACGATCGTGATGCCTTCCTCCGCGGTCGCTTCGCCGTAGCCGAGTGAGAACGCGCCGCCCGGGCCAACGATCGTCGCCGCGACGTCCTGAAAGCTGTAAGTCGTCATCTTGAGATGCCCCTATTAGCGGTTGACGTTGACGAGGATGTCGACGCTGTGGATCGCGCCGGCTTCCTTCGCCGCGACCTGGAATGCGACGGACTTGCGCGCCTCGCGATCCGCCTGCGACTGCGACGCAATCGGCGGCTGGTACACGTAGTAGCCTTTCGCAAGCGTGTCGCCTTGGTTCAACGCGCCAAAACCGTCAGAGTTCCAGACGCCCGGCGCGAGATACCCGTTGTCCACGCCAGCTTCGCAGGCCGCCGAAATCTTCGCTGCAATCTGGGCGTTTCCGCCGTCGGTCTGCGGGATCTTCGTGGGACTCTGGTACAGCAGGTTGTAGACGTCCGTCTCGATACGATTGCGGAACCAGATCGCGTTGTAGACCGAATCGATGAACAAGCCGCTCGGAGTCACGCCATACTGGATGATCGACGTGTCGTTGCTGTAGTTCACGAACACGTTGCAGTTCTTCGCCTGCAGCGTGTTCGCCTGCGTGCTGGTCAGCTGCTCGGCCGCGACGCTCGGTTCTTGCTTGAACATGAGCGTGATCGTCGTGTTGTTGCCGTCGAAGTTCACGGTCAGCAGGCGGCCGAGCAGCGACGACACTGCGTATGGCGTCGAGCTCGAGTATTGCACGGCCGTGAACTGGAGCTTCAGAGCCTTCAGCTTGCTGGCAAGATCGGTCGACACAGTCGAATCGAGCGCCTGCGGGTTCTGCGTCGTAATGCCGTAGATATGCCGCTGGTCGGCTTCGGTCAGAGTCGCGACCGCGATGTGCTGAGCATCCGTGATGGAAGCATCGGCGAAATCGAACCCGAGGAACTGGTTCGAGAAGCGGTCGAAGAACAGCGCGGCAGCGTCGACCGGTTGCTCGGGCGCGATGCCATCCGCCGGCACGCCGGCGAGGCTGCTCGTCAGGCCGAGCATCGCAGAGATGTCAGTACCGCTGCCCGGCGCGGTCGCGTAGCCGACCTTCGAGTTCGTGCCGGTCGTGTTCGACGTCACGACGAACTGCGAACCGTTCCAGACGATGGTCGCACCCGTCAGCTTCGCGTTGATCACGCTGGCGACGCCGTTGAGGTTCGTCTGTGCCGAGAAGTCCAGCCCCGTGACCGACTTCGCCACACCGTCGATCGTGATGCTGAACGCACCGGTCGTCACTACTTCCCACAGCGCGATGTCCTGCTGCGCTGCCGAAAGCACGCCGCCGCGCAGCGAGCCGGACGTCGCCGTCTTCGCCCATCGGCCGATCAACAGCTCCTTCGGCTTCGGCTTTTGATTGAAGTACAGCGCGGCAGCGTAGTACTCCGGCGTATTCGTGCCGAAGTCGGCTGTCACCTCGTCGATGCCGCCGTACGAGCGCGCTCGCTCGTTGGTATCGATGATGGCCGACGGCCCGAGAATCAGTCCGGTGTTCATATCCGCACCCTGCGCCGCGAGCGCGGCGAGGTTGATCATCACGTTGATCAGACGCGATACCGGCAATCCGTTGGACATGCTGGTCCCCTACGAGTGGATGTTCGAAACGCCAGCCACCGGCGTCGACGAGTCGGTTGTCGTCGCCACGGTGGCCGATTGGAGGTTGAGGACCGCGTAGGTCCGGGTGATCTTGCGGCGCAGCGCCACGGTCATGTCGTAGCGCCGCACCCATTGCTGGTTGACCAGGTCGGGCACTGCCCGAATCGCGCCGACGCCTACGAACGCCATGTCATGTAGCTGGAGCTGCTCGCGGTTCTGCGGGATCGCGATGCCGTCGGCGAGCCGCTGCGCGTAACCCTTCGCGCGCGGCCCATAGAACGTGCAGAGCACGTCGATGTCCTGGTGCCGGATGTACGTGTCGTGCCCGTCGCCGGTGCCGTCGTGCTGGATGGCGGGGCCGGCGTCCTGCTCCTGCTCCTGCAGGCCGAACGCGCACCAGTTCACCGACGGCTCGGGCTGCTTCGGGACGGTCTGCTGCCAGCGCGGCCGCACGAGGTCAGGCGACAGAGCCGTGATGCCAGCGATCAGATCGTGGACCAGATCGTCAAGAGCATCGTCCTCGGCCGGCGGCGCATCGACGGCTGGTGCCAGGTATCCGCCGGTCGAGCTGTCGTTCATGGGGTCATCCCGAGAGAGGCTTCAGGTCGCACGTCGCGCAGACGAATCCGCGGCCGAAGTGCGAGTAGTCGTTCACGTTCACGACGGTGTATGTGCGTCCGGCCCACACGACTTCGTCGGCGTCGTAACCCGCGCTCCCGTCGATCAGCCGGAACATCGTGTGCAGCGTGATCGAGCCGATGATTCGGCTCCCGTCAGCGTTGCGGTGCAGGATGTCGCCCTTGTCGCTCGTCACGACAGCGGCGAACTGCGTCGACGCCTCGGTGTTCTGCGCGCGGCCGTGGCCGTCGACCGTTTGCGTCATGCGATTGCAGATCAGGCCCGTGTCCATGAAATCCGGATCGAGCAGGACCTCAGTTACGTCGAGGAAGGCCATAGCGAGCGCACCAACGAAAAAGGGCCGCACACGGCGGCCCTTGGATCGGGGAGACTGGAAACTACTTCTTGCGGACCACGTACGTAATCGCGTTTCGATACTGAGCGGTGTCGACCAGCGTGTTCTCACGCGTGATGCCGCGGCGCCGGCGCGCGGCCAGCGTCGAGTCGGCGAGTTTGGGAGCGATGTTGCTGTTGATCTTCGCGCGCACACCGTTTTGCCCGGCGAGACCGGCCAGCTTCAGCCGTCGATCGACCTGTTCGAGATCGCCGTCGAGCGCCGCTTCGACACCCTTCTGGAGCTGCGGCTCGAACTTCGGCCGCGCGTCCTGCACGCCCGGCACCAGGTGCGGGCGCGCCGGGATGTTGTTGGCCGGCGAACCGTTTTCCATGATGTAGCCGATCTCGGCGTTGCTGAGCGGCTCGCCTTCGTTCTTCCGGCCGGCGGTGCTGTCGGGCACGCCGACGAGCACCTCCTTCTGCACGAGCCCGCTGATCGACTTCAGCACCTCGTCGAGGCGGTCGATTTTCATGCCGTCCATGGGATTCTCCCGATGGGTGGCGGCAGCGTTACAGCTGAATGCCGCCCGAGCCCATCATCTGCGCCAGGCTGAGATAGCGAACGCCGTACATCGTGGCGTTCCAGAAGCCGCCGTCCTTGATGGCGACGGCCGCGGTGTCGTAGCTCGCGCTCACCTTGTCGACCGCCTTCGACGACTGCGGCCCGGTTACCTGCCCGGGCACGCCGCCAACTGCGGCCGTCTTCTGGTCCTTCAGCGCGAGCGCGAGGTGGTGGGCGGTGACCAGCGCGACGCCCAGATCGGTCAGCTCGCCCCAGCGCTCAGCATTGACGAGCGACACCGCGACGGTCATCCAGAACTGGACGAGCGAGTCAGGGTACGTCGTCGTGTCGTTGAACTCGGGAAACGATTGTCGGAACTGGGCGATGTCCACGTGTCACCTTGCCAAAATGCGGATGCCGGCGCGCGCCTGCGCGGCGCGGCGCCGGGAGGCCATTATGCCTTCTTCCCGCCGCCGGACTTCTGGGTCGCGCCGTCGGCCGCGCCATCCTTCGCGGCCGCCGCGGCGTCCTTCTGGGCTGCCTCGAACGCGGCGACCCGCGCGGCGAGATCCTTCACGCCCGCCGCAACTGCAGCCTCATGCGCATCGATCGCCGCCGCGCGTTCGTCCAGACCTTTGCTGAACGTGTCGAGCTCGACACGCAGCTTGTCGAGGCGGTCCGACTCGGCCTGGAGATCGGCCTTCGCTGCTGCCAGCGCCGAAGCCTGATCCGCCGGGCCGTCTTGCGAACCGCTCGAATCGCCGGATTTCTCCGGCAGCGGGCCCGTGTGCGCCTTCGCGTACCAGTGCTCGGCGATGAAGTCCTCGACCTCCTGCACGCCGGCTTCCACGCGCCGGATGACCTCCTCGCCCTCATGGGCCAGCCGGATCGTGAACGCCGTCAGAACGTTGATCTTCGCCATGTCAGATCCCGTCCCGGTAAGCAGCCGTCGTGCCGTAGCGCCACTCGACCTGACCGATCCGCGACCAGTAGGTCGTGATCTGATAGAGCGAGCGGTACTCGAGCGGCGTGCGCTGGAGGTCCGTCATCGGGAACTGGACGTACTTCTTGTCGCTGTTGTACGCGACCATCCGGTCCACGGTGTTGAGCTGCCCTTGCGTGCCGCCGGCGCCCGCGCCGATCAGCCACTTCAGCTCGAGGATCTCCAGCGGCGTGCCCTGCTGCGTGCAGATATTGTTCTCGAGCAGATAGGTCAGGATCGACTTGCTCCCGGCATTGCTGATGATGCGCGATGCGATACCACCGAGCGTGGCCGGCGGAAGCATCAGGCGATTGGGCTTCACCTTCCAGCCGCTGGCCTGCCACGCCGACGTCAGGATTTCATTGACGTCCTTCAGGATTTCGTCCGGCGTCTTCGTGTTCCACTGCGGCGTGCCGGCCGCACCGTTCGCAACGTTCGAAACACTGCCGACGGCGCCGATCGAGTTCACCAGGCCGGTGAAGCTCATCTGCGGATCGCCGTAGTACACGATCTGGTCGAGGTCCATGTTGCGCTTCATGTTCATGGCTTCGACTTTCTGCGAGTCGATCGGCATGCCGAGCGCCTGGGACTTCACGAGCTCGGGCACGGTGTACTTGACCTCGGCACCCCACAGGCGCATCGGCTGCGGCGTCTTGCCGATGTCGACCGACGGGCCCGCGAGCGCGTTGCCCTCGTTCGAGATCCAGTTCAGACCGTTCGGGTTGATACCACCGCTCATCCCGAACGCCGAGTTCGTGAACGACGCGACTTCGTCGGCGGCCGACACGTCGCTGCGGATGTAGATGTCGCGCGACCAGGTGTACTCGACGAGCGGCTCGTTGAGCGTCTGGTCGAGGCGTTCGAGCTGACCGACGAGGAATGCGCCGGTCGAGTCGATCGTCTGGCGATCGTAGGTGTACTGCTGGTCCTGCGTACGCGCGCGGATCAGCCGGCGCGTCGCGTCCGCGACGGCCGCCGACATCGGGATCGAGGCCCCGGCCCGGCGCAGGTGCTTCAGTTCGGACATGTCCATGTAATGGCTCCAGAAATGCAAAAGCCCCGCGATTGCGGGGCTTCGGGTGAAGCGCTGTTCAGCGCCGGATCAGATGTTGACGGCGATTTCGACGATGCCGTATGCGTCGGCCGGGCCGGTGAAGTACCAGTTCGCCGGCATCGCGACGGTGTTCGTGCCGTCGGCTGCCGCTTCGAAACCACCGAGCGGCTTGCCGGCGGCCGCTGCCGCGACGCGCACGTACACCGTACCGTTCTTCGTGGCCGGCGCGGTGCCGCCGAGCGAGGCGTTGAAGTAGCCGCGCTTCAGGATGTCGGTCACGCCGCTGGTCGGCGGCGTCGACGCCCCGAGCGGATCCGTGCCGTTGCCCTGAATCGGATACGCGCGCAGGTTCACGCCATAGACGAGCGCTGCCGTGTCGGCCGCGTTGTTGATCGGCTGGATCTTGCCGTTCACCATCTTCACGGGGACGCCGAACGCCGCCGGCGGTGCCGCCGGGTCGATCAGCTGCGTCTCGATCGTGGCAACTTCGGCGCGCTGGAGGTCACCGGCAAAGCCTGCCGGCATGCGATATTGATAAGCTTGCAACGAGGGCATGTCGGCTCCTTACTTGCGGACCTTCCAGAATTCCGCGTGGATTGCGTTGATGTCTTTCCGCTCGGCCTGAGCGGAATCGTTCGTCCGGCGCTGCGTCACACCGGAGTTCTTGCTGCGCACGACCTCCGACGCTGCGTTGAAGAACGCCGCGACGGAATCGCAGGTCATGCTGGCCACGTTCGCGCCGCCGACCACCGACTTGACGATTTCGGCGTTCTCGTTGTCCAGTGCGGCGCGCAGCGCGCGGCGGCGCAGCACGCACATCGCGTCGACCGTCTTCTTGCGGACCGCCTTCGCATCGAACGTCGGCAGCCGCACGCCCGGCGCGAGGATCTCGGCGCGCGAGAGCGCGTCCTGAAACTTGTCGCGCAGCGCAGTGCTGTCGCCGGTACGCGCGCCGGTCTTGTCGTCGTCGCCTTCGCCGGCACCGTCGTTGTCCGTCGTGCCGGTGCCGTCCAGATCGTCGTCATCGCCGTCACCGTCGCCCGTCTGCGTGCCGCCGCCTTCGAGCTTCGTCACGCGCTCGGCAAGCGCATCGATCTTGCCGTTGGTGGCTTGAATCGCATCGAGCACCTGCTTGAGCGGATCGCCTTCGCCGCCGCCTGCACCGTCGTCGCCCGTGGTGGCGACGCCAGCCTTCGGATCAGCGCCGGTACCGGGCATGTGGATGTGAATCTGGGGTTGGCCGTCGCCACCCTCGCCGCCTTCGTCGCCGGTCATCTCGTTCGCGACCTTCTCGAACGCTTCCGAGTCACGCGTCATAAATGCCTTGCGCAACGCGTCGACGAACTTGGACCCTTTCTTGGTTGCCATGCTTGCATCTCCTGTCGGGAGTAGGTTGGAACTGCTATCCCCGATCGAACACACGGGGCCACAGCGGGCGCTTTTCACGAGGGCGACGTGGTTGCCCACGATCACCACCTGTCGCGCCCGCCCAGGCGCAATCTGTTCGTAGTCGGCGTCATAGCCGTTGCTGACCTGCGTGAGCGCGTCCGCGCCCTTGCTCTGGACGCGCCGGATCGCCTCCGCGTCGGTGATCAGCAGGTCGGCGAGCATCAGCTCGGCCTGGTCGCCTTCGCCTTGCCTCACGTTGCGGACCGTGCCGCGCGCCACCGACATGTAGTTCGCCGGCGTCACGAAATCCGGCGGATGGTCGATCGTGATCGGTTTGCCTTCGAAGCTGGCGAGCGTCTCGGGGCTGAACAGCACGTCGGCCGTGCGTTCGGCGACGATCACACCGTCCTTCGCCTCGATCTCGGGAAGTTCGAAGTAGGCGTAGTCCTGCGCGCCGACGCGCGCGATCGGAACGGCCTCGCAGAGCAGGAAGCCTTCCGGCGTGATCGACTGCCGCTCGCCGAGCTGTTCGGTCGCGTACACGCCCGACGCGGTGATGCCGTCGCGGGTGTGCGCGCGGGCGCGCGGCGCATGCGAGCCGCACGTGCACGCGTGGTCAGTGGTGAAAATGCGCATATCAGTCTTCGATGCTGGTTCGGACGCCGCGCGCGATGACGCTGCGGACTCGCTCGTAATCGGGCTCGGTGCGTGTGACCCGGCACCAGACGGCCAGGGCCCGGACATACAGCGGCAACCACCATGCGGTGCGCACTCGCACGCGCAACGTCGTTCGATGTGTCGGCATGCTCAGTCCACCCAGTCAGGAATCTCGACCGTCTGCCCGGCCAGTTCGTGTGTGCAGTCGCCGCAGAACTGGATCCGACCATCCGTGATGAATGAATGGCAGACGTTCCGGCGGTCGCCGGGGCCCGGCCACGACACGAGGATCGACGGCGACAACGTCGGGGCATCGACGCTGCCGTTCCAGTTCCATCGCGCTGGGTTCGGAGAATCGCAACCATGCGGATAGACGACGTGCAGCTCACTGCACGGACACTCGAACAGCAACGATCCGCTGCTGTCCCGTTTCATCTTCGCCATATCAGTCCGTCGGAAGCACGACCTCGGCCCAGCACCGGCAGTTGTAGATGCAGCCCGGATGCGCCCGCGCGCCTGACCGCTTATCCGCGACCGGCGGCTTGTCCCACGTGAAAAACTTGCCTTCCAGCTCGCGATGGTCCTCACGCACATCCGAGTCGCCCGACGTCCGCCAGAAGTAGCCTGGGCTGCCGACGTCGATCGCGCGCGCCTCGGTGAGGGTCGCGGCCGTTCGACTGACCTCGGTTCTCGCGATCGTGTCGGCCCGGCTTTTCGCGACCTGCCCAGACTCCTGAATCGCCTTCGAGATCTGCGCGGCGCGCGTGCCGTCGACGATTCCTACCAGCGTGAGCCGGTGCACGCGCTCGGCTGCGTCGAGCGGGATTGACTTGATCAGCCGCACCTGCTCGGACAGGAGCGCGCGCATCGTCTCGCCGGTGGCTACGCCGCGGATCTCTTCACGCAGTGCGCGCGACATGTCGGCCGCCTGCTTCATCCACATCTGCTCGTCGCGCCGATTCAGGTCGGCGATCATGCGCGCCGCGGTCGCTTCGGCCCACGGCGCGAGCGCTTCGGCGTACCGCCGCAGCAGCTCCTCGATCGTCGGCGCGTACGACGCGTCATCGGCCGGAAAGCCGTTCACGAGCACGCCGACCTGATGGGCGATCTTTCGCAACTGGCTGCCGTACTGCCGCTCGGCGCCGCCCAGGCGGACAGGGTTCTTGCGGCGCTCGCGCTTTCGATCTAGGGTGAGGATCATCGACGTCGGAAAAGCCTGCGAAGCAGAGAATCATTCGTCCGTGCGGCCGCGCCCGGCGCCGGACCGAGCGGAAGCGTCGGATCAATTCCCGGCGGATCCTCGCCCGCTTCGTCGCGCTCGGCCTGCTCGATAGCTTCGTCCGGAATGTCGCCGAACATGCCGGTGTCGGGCGACGACGCCTTCAGCTCGCGCATACCCTGGCTGCGCGGAATCAGGTCCGCGTCGACGGCCTTCGTCACCGAATCGACCGTCTTGTTGCCGATCTCCGCCTTCTCGGCGGCCGACATCTCCTGCAGCGGATTGAACTCGTACGAGAAATCCTCGGGCAACGGCTGACCGATTTCCGACCGGCACATCACATCGAGCAGGCTGTGCAACGGGTTGCGCAGCCGACGCTCTTGCCGCGTGTGCACCTTCTCGTGATACAGCAGGCGCGACCCTTCGCCGGTGTCGCTCAGGCCGGCCGGCTGCTGGCCGAACAAGCGATCAAGCGGGATGCCCGTCGCGCCGCTGAGCTGCATCGCGAACTGGAGCATGACGTCGGACAGACCGCTGAACGCGTACTGGTGCGTCTCGAACTTGTCGGTCGCGTCGATGAGCGTGATGCCCTCGTTCGACTGCCCGAGCCGGATCATCTCGACCTGCTTCAGCAGGCCGTTGAGCGCCGGGCCGCCGGCCGCGATGATCTCGCGCAGCTTCTCGACGCTCAGCGTGCGCAGATGCGCCTTGTAGACGAGCTGGCCGGCGCCGACCGTCGCGCTGTCGAATGCGATCAGCCGGTCCCACATCGGCTCGAGGATCGACAGCCCCCAGCCGTTTTCGCTGATGCGTTGGTAGAACGGCAGCGCTTCGCCATCCATGCGCAGCACGCGCGAGTGGTGAATGCGCCCCTGCGGCAAGCCGATCGCCGTCGGCAGCACGTCGTAGTACTTCGGCATGCCGAGATCGGGACCGAACTCGGTCACGACTTCGCCCACCGGCGGCGCAACCATCCAGCGGTCGAGCACGAGCAGGCCCTTGAACTGGCCTTTCCCGATGGTCTCGCGCCGAAGCGGCTGCGACATGTCCTGGCCGTCGATCAGCATCACGGCGATCGCGCCGCCGTACAGCTGCGCCCACTTGCCGGTGTCGCAGAGCTGATCCCAGATCGCCTTGCGTGTGAGCGCCGTCTCCATCTTGGACACGTCGGTCGGATCGAGCCCGGACATCTCGATGCCCTTGCGGGTCATGTCCTCCGGGATCGCGTCCACCGCGGCGCGCACGATCCACGATCCGCGATACGCGGCTTCCAGCCAGACGCGGTTGCGGCTCTGGTACGACAGCGTGTACTGCGCCGCCGACGCCTGGTTGTCGGCGCCCCAGCCGAGCCGCGCCTCGAAGTTGGCGAACGAGTCGACCGTGCGATGCGCGTGCGTCGCCGCCGGCGCGCGCGGCGGCCGCGTCTGTTGTTTCCGTTTCGACATTCCGGGAAATCCTGTCGTGCTCAACCGGCAAGCCGCTCCCAGACCGACAGGTCTTTCGCGCCTCCCAGCATGTCGTTGATTGCGTCGACCATCGGATCGATCTGGTCGTCGTGCATGTGCGTGTCGTCAGCGGTGAACGAGTCGCACTCGGTCAAGAAGTCGCTGACCCATGGGGCATCCAACGGGACGCCGACGTTGCCGGCGTCGATGTGGCTGACGACGTCCATCACGCGGGTCAGCTTGTCCTTCACGCGTTCGATGCCCTCGATCGGGATGCCGCCCTCGGCCTGAATGTCCTGAATCAGGCCCGTACCGCTGGACTTGTCCTCGACCTTCATCTGGCGTAGCACCGGCGCGCCCGGATCGTCGGCGCCGATGGCCGCATGCTTGTTCCAGAAGTCGATCGCGCGGCGCTTCAGCTCGGGCGCCTTCCACTTTCCGCGCACCAGGTCGATCAGGTACAGACGGTTGTCGTACCCGAGCCCCCAGCACTCGAACACGCTGTAGTCGTTGCGCTCGGCAGTCTTCTGCGCCGTGTCGGCGAAGATCTGCCGGTACTGCAACTGCGGCAGCGCGCCGTAGCGCAGGAACTTGCCGCTCTGGATGATCCCGCCGCCCAGCGGCGACGGCCGCTGCATGTACTGGCCGTTGAACACGTACGCGTCGGCCTTCTCGGACGCGAGCAGCTCATGCAGCGGCTCCTTGTAAGGCCAATAGCTGTACCGGCCGTCCGCGTCTCGCTCGTCGCACTCGACGCGATCGCGGATGTGCGCCGGCAGCTTCGCGACGTAGTCGTCCGTGATCAGCGCCGGGATCTCGATGAACTCCCAGTCGCCTGGCAGCTTGCCAGCCTTGATGAAGCCCGTCGGGTCTTCCTCAGCGAGCCGCTGCATGATCACGATGATCGGCGTGTCCGGATTCGCCTTCCGGCTCTTCACGGTGGACTGCAGCTTGCGGTTCGCTTTGTCGCGCGCGGTCTTGCTGTACGCGTCTTCGACCTTCAGCGGGTCGTCGATGATGATCGCGCCCTGCCAGCCCTCGGCCATGTGCCCGGCGCGGAAGCCGGTGATCTGCCCGCCGAGCGAGGTGGCGTACACGCCCCCGGCCTTGCGGCCGTCGATCATCACGTTCCAACGCTTCTTCGACTTCGCATCGTCGGCAATCGGGAGCGGCCAAAGCGCCTGAAACTCGCCAGATTCGACGATGTCGCGCGCCGTCTCGCTATTCAGCAGCGCCAGGTCGTCCGAGTAGCTGATGTGCAGGAACCGCGCGCGGGGATTCAGCGCAAGGCCGCGCGCGATCAGATTGACCACGACAAGCTCCGTCTTCGACGAGCCCGGCGACACGTTGATGACGACGTTCTTCAGCGTGCCGTCGATCACGCGCTGCACCGTGTCGGCGATGAGCACGTGGTGCCAGTTGACGCGGAACTTGATCGCCTGGCGGTGCTTGAAGAAGTACCGGCTGAAAAACAGGTGATCCCGCTCGCACTTCGCCTTCAAGACGGCCCGCTCGATGGCGGGGTCAATACTCGTCTTCGAGTTTGGCGACGGCGGCTGCGACCTGGCTTTCATCGACGACGACCGTCCTGTTCTCGATCGGGCCGCCGTTCTCCCCAGTGTGTTCGAGGCGCCGCCGGTTCGTGTAGGCGTCGCCGGATTCCTTCGCAGCCTGCTCGAGCAGCTGCGCCATCAGCGGCAGGTTGTTGCGCCGCTCCGCCTCCGCGACGGCACGGTCGAGCGCACGCAGGCGCACGGCGCGGTGCGACACGCCGATGCCGGACGTGTCGTTGAGGAACTTCTCGCGCGTGCGCTCGAAGATCTCGCGGTACTTCTTGCTGAGCGTTGCGCCCGCCCGCTTCGTCGGGTCGTAGCGCTCGCACTGCTGCGGCGACACCTCTACGCCGAACTCGTCGCGCACGGCCTTCGCGGTGCGCGAGATCGTGTCGAAACACGCCAGCGACTGCACGATGAACACCTTGATCGCGTCGGGAAGTGCTGCCATAGCGGGAAAACGTTCGGTTTACGCGGCCCGCAGGATGCAGGTGCCGCAGGCGCGGTCGATGTCAGCGTGGCCGACCTCCGGCGCGCGGCGGGCGGCGTCGACCAGCTTCGTGGTGTCGCCGGCGCCGCCACCGACGCCGTAGCGCCGGACGATGCCAACGAATTCCTCGACGTCGTGCCCGCGGATGCCGAGCCTCGGCATGCCGTCCTTCGTGAAGGCCGGCGCGCCGAACGCGTCGGTGCGCCGGCCGATGTGATACAGCTCATGCTCGACCAGCGCGCACCATTCCAGGTCGCTGCACTCGCGCGCGTAATGCGCGTCGAGCGTGATCAGGAACGCCGGCACGCGGCCGAACCATTCGAGGTACTGCTGCTCCTGCCGGGCGCGCTGCCAGCCACCGGCGCGGATCGTCACCTCTTCGCACTGGCCGACGACGCGCCGCATCTGGCGCACGTTCTCGACCGCCGCCCAGAGATAGGCGACGTCGGCGTCGATGAGGTGCTCGTGGTCAGGGTTGTGCAGCGGCGCGCCGTCGCGCAGGAATGTATCGTTCACCCACTCGGCAACGCCGTCGGCCGGCACGATGTGCCGGATCCAGTTCGAATCGTCTAACAGGATGTCCGGCGGCGCAGGCCGCGGCGCACGCGCCACCGGAGCGACTTCTGTTCGCTTCGAACGAGGCATGTTTTTCGCGAGTTCGGGAAGGCTAGGCACCCGGCGTAGAATCGTCGAGCCGGAATCCGCCGGCTCACGCTACGAGACAAAGATGGCAGAAATCAAAGAAATCTGGATCAAATGTCCGAACGGTCACCGATTCCGGTCGCCGATTTTTCTCGGAGACACTGAAACTTTTGACAGCGGCGTCCTGTTCGGCAACACGGCTCAATGTCCGACATGCGGTGCATTGGTTGATTGCAACAAGGAAAACATGTCGTACATCCTCGCCGACGGGAGCGGGGGTTTAGTAGGCGACGGTTTTGGAAAGAAGTGATGAAAAACCCGCGGCCATTCGCTCAGCGGGCACCTATTATGGGAGACCACCGAGATGGAACGAGAATATCAACTCAAGTACCACACGAAGCGCTGGGGGCATTCTGAGACACTGCGCATCCGCAAAACCGATGCTGGCTGGCATGTCGAGCATCTGTCATTCAAAGGAGACACGGACAAGGCTGGCAACCATTTGGTCTATGCGAATTTCGACCAGGACTACGTGAAGTACCCGACCGAGCTCGGCGGTTTCTTCGAGTTCATTTGGGGTGAACTTGACAGTGGGAACATTGACGAAGACCGCGCGCAGCAGCTTTTCGACGAACTCGGTGAGTGGGTAGCGACCTGCGAAATGAGCCAACCCGTGTGGCGTGGGTGGAACGCATAGCAAACGACAACGCCCGCTGAATTTTGCTCAGCGGGCTCCAAGATGATGCTCTGACGAAGCGTCAGATGAACCCAATGCCGGGTTTAGCGGTGAAGGACTCAGCCGACATATCGTAAGGCGAACGCCTCAAAGTATCCTCTAGCAGACGGAGGAATGCATCGTAAAACTGCGGGAAATCGGTGGCATTACGCGCAAATGTCAGCGAAGTCTCGCGGTCCGGCCCAATCGACACGTGGAACTCAGTACGAGTTGGGCGAATGCGCACGGCGACATAAAAGTTCGACTTCGGAGATGAATTCAAGGCATGCGCGAGCGTAATGCCGATCGCGGCTTCGAGCTCGCCCTTCTCGTTCATCGTATCGACGTCAAACTGCGACTCTACGTGTTCGACTCGCCCCGTCTCAGAGTCCCACTTGTACATGCGAGCCCATGGATACCTTTGTCCACCTTGCTCATAGTACTCCGGCAGACCGATCGTTTCGCGCAGCGCTTCCTTCAAGTGGGCGAGAAAAATCTGCGCTCCTTGGAAGTACTCGCGAAACTCGCTCTGACGGGCGGCATAAAGTTCGAATAGGCCTTCGGCAATGGTCTTCTCGCTACTCATTCCTATCTCCTTATAAGGGAAAGAAATGGTAACGCAAAAGGCCGTCGACTTTCGCCGAACTGGGCAATATGTCTGGTGCCAGCAGGGCGGCGGAAGCCCGTCTGCACCTTTCGGCGCGCTGGCTGATCACCTCGCTGCGTCTTTCCCGCCGGCGCAGCTAAGGCCGGGTCGAGTATAGCGCGGACACGCCACAACGAAAAAGCCCGCTGGCTTGTCGGCTCAGCGGGCTTTGGTCGCAACTCTGCAATTTGGCGAAAATCTACACCCTATCCGCCACATTTGCAAGGAGAATTTTCGCCGTACCCCTTACGCCTCAACGGCCTCCGCGATCGTCACGCTGTTTCGCTCGAAAAGCGGCGTCAGTCGCTTCACGGCTTGGTGTTCCAGCTCGACGAGTCGCTTCCGGATGATCTGCGCGTTCCGCTCGAGCGTCCGGACCGTCACGTGCGTCTCCTCGGAGATCTCCCGATACGACAGCCCATCCTGGCGCAGCCGCACCTGCGAGTGGCCCGCGATGAGCGCCATGATCGCCTTGCCATTCGTCACGGTGAGCGACGGCCGCAGGTACGTCCGCATCTCGACCAGCGCCCGTTTCCACTCGGCCGACGGCGGGATTCCCGGGTCTGCCGCGCGCGTCGCGCTCGCGGGACGCGCCGGCATGCCGCAGGCATAGCGGAGCCACACCGCGTTGCGTTCCGGCTTCAGCAGGTGATCTCGCACCGCGCCCACGACCATTGCGCACTGGGCCCGGATTTCGTCACCGCTCAGCCCGTCGAAGTTAATCGTGCCCGACGAGGTGCCGTACAGGTATTCGAGGAATTCAGCCTGCCGGTCACTGAGACGGCCGACCGATTCGAGGATCTGGATCAGCGCCAGGCGGAACTGCTGCTTCTGCCGCGGCGGCAACGACGTCACGAGAAAGCTGACGTGCAGCGCCTGTTGCGTGTTCTCGAAGATGCCGTTCAACGCACACCCCGCGTCGTCATCGCGAGTGCCTGGCGCGCGTTGAGCTCGGCCATGTAGCCCGACAGGTTGCTCGTGAAGTCCGGCCGCACGCGCGTGTCGACGTGAGAGCCCGGCGAGCGGCTCGTGCCCGCGAGCGAGTACATCCGCCCGCGGCTCTCTGAATGGCAGTCGAGCCGCGCGAGCGCGACGTCGAGCGACAGCAGCTGGCGCACCGACGAAACGGGATGCTTCAAGCGGCGTGCGAGGTCGTGCGCCGAATAGCGGATGCCGGGCTTCATGGCCGCGATCATCGCGTTGATGGTGAGTTTGCTTTTTGCTTTCAAGGCCCCGCTCCTTATGCTGACTTCAGATTCAACTCGATCGCCTCGATCCGCACGCCCGGCGTGCGCGCGTAGCGCTTCGACACCCAGAGATCGACGACCTGGCCGTCGTCGACATACACCACTCCGTTCATGCCGTCCTTCAACGCCTTGACAACGTTGTCGGCGTCGGGCTTCTTCGTCGCACCAATGGCGCCGGCGGCCGCTTCCCCCTGCCGCTTCATCGACCAGCTCGCCGGGATCGGCAGCCCGATGTGCACGATCAGGCGGACCGGGCCGGCGTACGGCGCGGCACTGCGCATCGCAGCGCGGGCAGCCATCTTCACGAGGTTCTCGTATCGCTCGGTTTTCTCGGGCGTGTAGGTCGTGACGTGCGCTCCGCGGCGCGCGAACTTCGGACGCCCCTTCGCCGCCGGGTTTCCGGGAACGACGAACTCTACGCGGCGAGCGACCGGCGAAGCCGTGATGAGGGACTGCTGGGTCATGCGGTCACCTCATCGCTCAATTCATCGGTCACCGGCACGCCGCTGATCGGTCGCAACCATGCATCCGGGCACCAGCCGTTCGTGATCTGACATGACAAGCCAGTCCGCGCGTCCATGGCCGGGATCGGTGCTGGCGCTTCGACGTACCAGCAGAAGCCGAAATGCATGTAGTCGCCGTAGGGTGCCTTCACTTCGACAATTCGGTCGCGTGCAAGGCCGCGCGTGATCACGGCCATGTCTCCGGGTTTGCAGTTCATCGCCCTTCCCCCAGCAGTGCGCCGGCCGCGACGGGCCCGGCAGTGTTGCGAAACGCGCGGTTGTGGTCGTCCCACCACGGGCCGTCACCGGCCGCGTCGAACACGCGCAGCTTGAAATCGAACGGAGGTTCCTCGCGGCCCTGCTCGATGCCGAGCGCGGCGCCGTGCTCGACGATCCCGGTCCACGAGCGCCACCAGTCGCCGACCGTGCGTGTCCCCGTCGCAGGCTTCGCGGCGCGTGCGGCAAGCAAATCGCCGAGGATCAGGTCGAGCAGGCCGACGTTCAGCGGCTGTCCGCTGCCCTCACGCTCACGACGCTTGCGCCCCGTGGCGACGGCCGCACGCAGGTCGTCGGCGGTAACGCCGCGCCCGGGCCAGGTCGCCAACCGCGCGTCATCGGCGGCGAAGCCGACGCCCGACGAGCGAAGGATTTCGACGAAAGCGGCGGCGGCGATCGGCGGTTCTTCCCCGTCTCCCTGTGCTGTGCCGCCGCCGCTTGCTGTGTTTACATCTCCCTCTCCCTCTCGCTTGCGATCGGGGGGCGAATCGGGGGGCGATTGCGTTGGTGATCGGGGGGCGATCGGATCGGGATCGCGCCGCGAATCGGATACGATTTCCCGCACCTGCTTTTTTCGCAGCCATTCGGATTGCGGGGCGATGGCTTTCAGGAGGTTCGCAGCCTCGACGATCTGGGCGCGTACGGCTACGGTGTCGACCTCGATACCCCAGCGCTTCGCATTGCCGGTGGTGCCTGACAAGCTGCTGGTCAGCTTCGAGACCCACGCTTCGAGCACCTTCTCGGCGACGACAGGGTGATACAGGCGGCCGTCGGCGCACTTCACCCAGCCGCGCAGCGCGTGTTCCTTCACGCGCTTCCAGTTCTTCGACTGAGACAGATGGCCGAGCATGCGGTCGTCGGCCGGCAGGCTCGCGGCCGGGATCTGATGCCAGCTTTCGAGCCACAACGTGATCGCGGCCGCGCGCTCGTCGCCGGTGCCGAGGATCCATGTTTCGGACGTCAACAGGCGCTTCACCTCGAGCGGCATGAACGGGAAATCGCGGAGGTTGCAGTCCGCTGGGGTGAGAGGATTCGGGAGGTCGTTCATTCGCAAAGTCCATACGCCGAGGCGCATGCGGTCGCCGGCTCGGCGTCCGCGAGAAGGTCGTACTGCCGGCCGCCGAAGGTCGTTTTCGACCACTCGACAACAGCCTCGATCGTGCTGCTCTGGCCGGCATGGGATTGCGTGCCAAGGTGGAAGAACGAGACCGGGCTGCGCGGGCGGCATACCTCGGATACCAGCCGCTCCCAAGCGGCGACCCGCTCGATATGCTCTGGAAAGCGCCGCGCGATCTCACGGATCTCGACCTTCTGAGCGTTGATGCACGGCATGCAGCCGACGCGTGACATCCCCTCGCGATACAGCGGATTCGGCGCGATGGCCGCCGCCGCGTGCGCATCGAACACGTCCGCAACGTTCCAACGCAGGATCGGCCGGAACACGGCGTAATTGCCACCGCGCCATTCGTAATGCGGGAGCCACCGGCGCGCCTCGCTTTCGTCCGCGCGCACGCCCTGCCACGATTCTACGAAGTGACCCGCATCGATCAGGCCGATCGCATACTCGGTCAACGGGTTTCGCTTCAGGTATTCGGTGCAGAACTGGCGCTTGCGCGATGGGAAACCGCCTCGAACCATGCACAGGTCAAGGAACGGGTTTCCGGTCGGGTGCAGCAGGTCGAGCGCGCGAGCGGCCGCCTCGGGCGTCCACGCGTACATGAACTCGCGCTTCCCGTACACGGCCGATTCCGGCTCGCCGGCGGCAATCCGGGCAAGGTTCGCGCGCTTCGTCGCGAACTCGTCGGTAAAATCGGCGCGCACCACGTCGACCGTGATGCCGAGCGCGCGCGGCAGGTATTCAAGCGCGTATTCGTACGTCGACTCGTGCTCGTTGCCGGTGTCGGCGAACACGGCACGAACGTTCTCGCGACCGTGCAGCTCGAGCGCGACGAGCAGCGTCGCGGTGCTGTCCTTCCCGCCCGAAAGCGAGACGACGTGAATGGTCTGGCGATCGGTCACGAAGCCTCCCAAAGCAACTTCTGCCCGCGCAGATGCGCGGCCGTGTCGATGCGCGGCCGCGCCGGCGTGTTCCAGTTGCCGCCGCCGCGCGCGCCGACGAGATGCCATCCGGCGCCCCGCAAACTGGCGCCGCTCTCGGCCGGCAACGTGTATGTGATGAGGCGCGCGTATCCGAGCGCACGGGCCGCGCGCCACGACGCGCCGTACAGCGCCGAACACGCGTTGCGCGTGCCGTCGGTACAGCAGCGCGTCACCTCGAGCGTCCAGCCGTCGTCGTTGCCGCGCGCGACCGGGCGGCCGACGATCGCGACGCCGCAGATGCCCGTGCAGTCGTCTCGTCCCATCGGCATGTCGTCGGCAACCGCGATGCTGAACTTGTGGCCGACAACGGGTGCGTGGTGCCGATGATGCTCGGCGACGAATGCGTTCGCCTCTTCGAGCGAAATCGGAACGATTACGAGGCTCATGAAGCCTCCAGCATCAGACCCGGCTGCCGCAGGCGATCCCGCTGCAGCTGCTCGTAGTCGGGGTGCAGCTCGCAGCCGAGGAAGCGGCGGCCGAGCCGCTGCGCGACCTGGCCGACGGTACCGCTGCCGAAGAACGGATCGAACACGACGTCGCCCGGCCGGCTGCCGGCGAGCACGCAAGGTTCGACAAGCGCCTCGGGGAACGTCGCGAAGTGCGCGCCGCTGTACGACTGCGTCGGGATGTGCCAGACCGAACGGCGGTTGCGCATCGTCGGCATGATCGCCATCGCTTCGTCGAAGCTAGCGTTGTTCTTCGTGCCGGCGCCTTCGTCAGCGAGCTTTCGCTTCACGCGGTCGCTCGAACGCTCGTCGGCGTCGGTGCCGTGCCCCCAGCCGACACCGCGGCCGACGGCCTTCATGTTGCCGTTCGTCTTCGCTCCGCCGTTCGCGTGCTCACTGCCGATCTGAGCCTGCACGTTCTGCGAAAGGCGCGCGTGCGTGTTCGGGCTGACCGGTTCGAGAATCGCGGCCTGGTCGAAGTAGTAGCGTTCGCTCTTGCTGAGCAAGAACAGATATTCGTGCGCCTTCGTGCAGCGGTCGCGCACGCTCTCCGGCATCGGGTTCGGCTTGTGCCAGATGATGTCCTGCCGGAGATACCAGCCTGCATCCTGAAGCGCGAAAGCTAGGCGCCACGGCTGGCCCATCAGGTCTTTTGGCTTCAGCCCGGTGCGCATGCGCGATCCAGTACCGCTGTCCTTGCGCTGCGCTGCGGCGATCTGTTGCGCGCTGATCACCGAGCGGTCCGACATCTGCCCGGTGCGCCCCTGCGCACCCCACGAGCCCGCGTATGCGTCGCCCATGTTCAGCCAAAGCGTGCCGTCGTCGGCCAGCAGTTCGCGCGCGAGATCGAACACGCCGACGAGCGTGTCGATGAACTCACGCAGCGTCGGCTCCTGGCCGATCTCACGTTGCTTGTCCGGGTGGCCGTCCGGCAGGTACGAGCGCAGCCCCCAATACGGGGGCGACGTCACGATCGTCTGCAGGCGCACGCCGTCCGCGATCATGGCGCGCATCAGGTCGCGGCAGTCGCCGCGGTGGGAGCGATCGAGCCAGTTCATGACGCCGTCCTCCCGGTTCGGTCGGTCGACGCGCATGCGCTATGATGGTTTCGCCGAAACCGTGCGCGGCCCACCACAACACGAGAGACCAGATGCCAATCATGACTGTCACGGCCGCGATCGCCGGCCTGAAGAACGCTATCGACCTCACAAAAGCCGCCGTCGCGGCACGCGACGAGCACAAGCTGGCGGAAATGCAACAATCGATCAACGATCGCGTGATCGATGTCCAAAACGCGGCCCTGGCGTTGCAGGAAAAGCAATCGGCAGCGCGCGACGAGATCGACGAACTGAAGGAACAGCTCCGCGCAGCGAACGCGAAATCGGCTGAGTTCGAGCGCGTGCTCGGCGAGCGCGCCGCGTACAAGTTGCATGCGGTCTCCGATCGAGGTTTCGTATACCGCTTTGTCGGAGACGACGAGCCCGAACACTTCATCTGCCAGCCGTGCTACGACGGTCCTGACCGCAGAAAGACCGTCCTCAGGTACAACCCTGCCCGTGGGCACTACGCGTCCCATTACGTCTGTCCAACGTGCAAGAACATCGTGCGCGCATAGTTTCGACGCAACGCTCACCATTCAGCCTCCCGTACACACTCGGCCGGCGTCATCCCGCCGAACCGCTCCCAGCTATAGAGGCTGAGCGGGCAGTCGTTCGCCGCGGCCCAGCCGCAGCCCCACTGGCGTGCGAACCGCGCGAGCGCGCCGCGGGTGAACGGGTTTTCGTGGAATGGAGTGCCAGCGCGTGCCGCGCGCCAGCCCGCGCGGAGCGCCGCGCGCTCGAACAGTTGGGTCAGCACGAGCCGCCCTCCTTCGTGTTGTCGATCGGCGCCGCCTCCGGACGCACGCGCTCGAGCATCCAGAGCTGGTCGGCCCGGAACGCGAGGTAGTCCTGCGGGGGATCGCGGAAGATGAAAAGGTGCTTGTTCTCGACGATGCCGAGATAGGTCATGGGGCGCCCGAGCTTGCGGGCGAAGGGCTTGCCGACGTCGCGCTGGCGGAGAGTCAGCGTCATGCGGCCGCCTGCCGCTGGCCGAATGCCTGCTGAACGAACTCGCCGATCGCCTGCTGGCTGAGCCGGCGGTATTCCTCGATCGCCTTGCGCTCCTGGATCGCGAGCCACTGCCGCGGGTAGTCGCAGCCGGTGAACATGCAGAACCGGTGCAGTTTCGTCGCCGGAAACGGCCGGCGCCCGGCGACCAGGTCGCCGAAGTGCGGATAGTGAATGTCGCAGTTGCGCGCGAGTGTCTTGCGATCGAAACGCCGCAGCCCGAGCTCGAGCGCGTGCGCGAGGCAGTCCTCGAAGCTCATCGATTCGATCTCCGCATCCGGCAGCGTCGCGGCCTGCACCCACGGCGCGAACATCCTGAATTCGGTCTGGTTCATACGAAAAATCAATCGTTACCCAGTTGATTACCCACTTGCTTACCCAGTTGACGCCGGGGCGAAATAACGGCCAGGACGCGCCTGGCCGATTCAAAAAACAGGACCAGTGCGAACCAGTTACGCCGGCGGAGCCTCGAGCAATTCCGGCCAAACGCGCTTGATTACCTCGACCGAAAACATCTCCGCGCGCGTGACTTGCCCCCCTGTCTCGCGCTCAATCGGCCAACCGAACGGAATCGGAATGGGACGCTCGCCGCTTGCCCAGCGACTAACGTCGGATGCGTGCGCGTCGATTGCTCGGCAGAGAGCCGTAAGCCGGCCGCGCTCGGCGGAAAGGTAGGTTTTCAGGTCCATGCACGGAACTTTAGCGAAACGCGAAAGGAATGTCTATAGCGTTTCGCGCATATACGCCTTTAGCGTTTTGCTATTGAATGCCACACATGAAGGACATCGATGAAATCCGCCGGGAGAACCTCCGGCTCATTGAAGCGGAGCACGGCGGCCCGGCTGCAGCAGCAGCGGCATGCGGCATGTCCCATTCCCAGTTCACCAATCTGCGAGACGGCGCCAGGGATTCGAAAACCGGCCGGCCGCGCGGAATGCGTGCCGCCACGGCACGCAAGATCGAAGAAAACATTGGCAAGCCAGCCGGCTGGCTCGATACCGATCATTCCTTGGCAGCTGCGGCGCCCCCGTCAGCAGACGCCCCAGCTGGGTGGGAAAAACTGAATCCTGCTCAGCGGACGCAGGTGGAATCCTTTATCGGCTGGATCCTTTCGCAGTCGCCCGCGCACACGGACGACTCGCAGTCAACAAAGAAGCGGTTCGGCAAAGGCGGCTGATGCCGCTACACGCGTCGAGACGCGTGGCTGAAGACAGGAATCCGGGAACAGCCAATCTCGGGTCAAGATCAATCCCTCCCCGTCATCGGCTAGGCCGAGCACCGGTGCGCCGACGAGTTCGCATTCCCAGCGCCCATCGTCGTGCAGCTGCACGACCGACACGATCCGATTGAACAACGCCTCGTTCGGCGAGCGTACGACTCGCGCAAGATCACCTGCCTTGCACCGCAGCTCGGCCCCCTTCGCTTTTCGGTTCATCCCAGCCCTCGCTCCTTTTCGCCACCACTACTGTACGTATGTACAGTAGTTTAGCCCCAGTTACCAAAGACTTTCAACTGCCGTCAGCAGACGCTTAACAAACCAGCCTCGGCACGGCTGTTACAAATTTCCCCCTCATTTTCGCGTTTCGCTATAGACATGACTTTCGCGTTTCGCTAAAGTCTCTCTCAACGCGACACCGACGCCGCGCCACCGCCCAGAGGCGGATCGCTCTCTAACAATCGAAGGAATGCCGGGACCGCACATGCGGAGCAACCGGCCGGCGCGATCAGCGTCGTGAGTCAGGGCGGACGCTGCGGAAGACCGCAGCGGCATGCAATACCCGAGTGAACCTGACACAAGACAGCCAGCAACACGTGACCGATGGCGTCGTAATCGGCACAAACCTCGCGCGGCCCGGAGCCGGCACGGCCGGGAGTAGCCGGGCGCGCGAGTGATGCAGTTCTGACCGGTGGCGGTTCTTCTTCTGAGGCGTCACCAGTGAGATCTGCGCATGCTGCATTGCAGTTCAAGACAGACATTTGATTAGTAATCCTACTTTCATTGGAGGGCGCGATGCACACTCCTCGACCTCATCGCAACAACGTCCGCATCCTGCCCGCGCTGGTCGACCGACACGCCGACCAACTGCAGGCCGCGGCAGACGACGAAGCGCTGGCGCGCGACGAGCGCAACGAAGCGATCGCCGATGGCGCCACGTTCGACGTCCTGCCGTTCTCGACCGAGCAGATCGCCGTGCTCGACGCGGCGCTGCGCCGCGGGCGGATCGAGGACGTGTACGAGGTCTGGAACGTCTGCAAGGACGTGCTCGCCGCAGAGATCAAGCGGCGCATCGCCGAAGCCGATCTCGGCGCGGCTGCGCCGCGATTCGAAAACGTCGGTTGCTCACAATGCGGCCGCGGCTTCGGCCCGGGCAATGCCGGGTTCTCCCACTGCGCCGACCACATCGGTCGCCACGCGCTCGACGACTGATCACCCGCGCCCGCTACGGCTGGCGCTCAAACCATACCGAGAGACCACATGAACGAGATCAAGTACACGCTCGGTCAAGCATGGCTGCAGCGCGCGAAGGAGCTAGCGCAGGAGCGGGCCGATTCGAGCTTCGCCTACGGCGAGCTGCCGTCGGATGCGGACGAAACCGCGTCGGCCGACGCTTATGCGCGCTCGCTCGCGGCCGATCAGTCGCTCGACGCGCACCTTCAACCGATGGCGCACCTGATCGACGCACTGCACCTGGTCGCGTCGAAAACCGTCCTCACGTCCGGCATCCGCGCCGTTGTTGACGACGCGCTGGCGAAAGCCGGCTTCCGTGCGCCGATGCCGGTGTCGGCTCCCGTTCGCCACATCACCATCGCTGGAGTCGACCGATGAGCACCCTCAAATCCCCCGCCCAATGCGGCGACCTCGCCGAAAAGCTGATCGCCGACTACGTGCGTAGCTGCGGCGCATACGGGAAGCCGGATGCGCTCGCGAATGTGATGGAAATGCTGATCAGCAAGGCAGCGCTCGGCATCGCCATGGTCGGCAGCGAGGCGATCGCGCAGCAGATCCTCACCCGGACAAAGCACAACGTCTCGACGTTTGCCGAGCGGAACCTACGGAGGAACCGGTGATGCGTTCACCGCTCAACAGCCTGCAGCCTGTATTTCGTGAATACAGGCAATCGCCTGTATCGCGCCTGCGCTACTTGATCGAAGGCTCGGCATGGGCATTCGCGTACGGCGTCGCGATCGGCGCGCTCTGGTTCGGCGCTGATCTGGCCGGCCCCTACCTGCGGAGCCTCGGATGACGCCCTTCGACCTCCTCGGCGCGCTGCTCGACCGGGTATTCGAGTGGAATCCCATAGCCGGTTACCTTGTCGCGCTCGCAATCGCCACGGTGTGCACATTCGTGCTTGCTCGGCTCAACGCGGACGGCACGGCCATCACCGCCCTCGTCACGAGGCCCGCATGAGCCGCTTCACTGATCACGCTGACCTCTTCGAGCGCCGGCACCCGCGTGCTGCGCGCGCGCTCGTTCTCGCGACCTTCATCGCGGTTGCAGTTATCGCGATCGCGATCGACTACTTCAGCAAGCGCTTGGGAATCCTCTAAGCGCCACCGTCGCACCCGTCGACGCCACATTGTCCGTCACATGCCGCGCCGTTCGGTGCGCGTCTCTCGTCGTTCTATCCGGAGTTCCAAGACATGAAAACCATCGACACCCGACCTGTCGAGTCGTCGCAGATCCATAGCATCGGCTACGACGCCGAATCCGAAACGCTCGCGGTCCGATTCAAGGATCGTAAGACCGGCGCGCGGACGTCGCTGTACCACTACAAGGGCTTCACGCAGGCGAACTTCGATGCGCTCAAGGGCGCCGACTCCCTCGGCTCGCATTTCTACAAGCACATCAAGCCGTTCCCCGAGCGTTTCCCATACGTATGCGTCGAGAAGATGCCGACGCCGGCCGCGGACGTCAACGCCGAAACCGCAGTTGCGGCATGACGCCCTCGGTCTACACCGTGCGCGCGTCGAGCTGGGGCGCATTGTTCGAATGCGCCTACAGGTGGGAGGCAATCCACCTCCTGAAGATGCGCAACGTCGTTGGGCTACGTGCCGCGCTCGGTACCGCGATTCACGCCGGCACGGCCGCCTATGACCAGAGCGTGCTCGATGGCTCTGGCCTGACCGTCGACGACGCTGCCGGCGCGTTCGTCGACAAGCTGCACGATCCGTCGAACGAGTACAACCCGGAGAGCGACGATCTCAACCTGAAGGAGGCCGAGCGGATCGGCATCTCGCTCACGACGAAGTACTGCCTCGAGATCACGCCTCGCTACAACTTCGTCGCGGTCGAGATGGAGACGAAGCCGCTCGACATCGACTGCGGTGGCGGGATCGTGATCCGCCTCACCGGCACGATGGACCGCGCACGCGTCCGCCGCACGGCGCTCGGCCCGGGCATCGCCGACCTGAAGAGCGGATCAAAAGCTGTCGCCCAGGGTGTCGCCGTCACGAAGGGCCACGGGCCGCAGATCGGCACCTACGAGATGCTCTACGAGCACACGACCGGCGAGCTGATCGCCGACACGGCCGAGATCATCGGGCTCAAGACGAAGGGCACGCCGGAGGTGGCCACCGCGCCGGTGAAGAACGCCAAGCGCGTGATGCTCGGCACCGAGGAAACGCCGGGGCTGATCCAGTTCGCTGCCGACATGTTCCGCTCTGGGCGCTTCTACCCAAACCCGAAATCGCTGTTGTGCGACAAGAAGTACTGCCCGCGCTACGGCACCTGTCAATTCCACGAATAGCGAGAGCACATCAAGATGAGCACCCCCGTTCAACTTAAAGACGTCAAGGCAGCCGGCGGCGTCCCTTCCCTGACTCCCGACCAGGCCGTCGACATGTTCACCGAGCGCGGTTTCTCGCTCGCGAACCGGATCGCGAAGGCGTATGCCAGCAGCGACGCCGTGCCGGCGCAGTTCCGTTCGCACAACCTGAAGAAAGGCGGCAACGAAGAGCACTGGGTGGAAAACCCGTCTGCGATCGGCAACTGCCTTGTCGCGATCGAAGTCGCGCGAGCCGTTCGCATGTCGATTACGGCCGTGATGCAGAACGCCGACATGATCGAGGGCAAGCTGCGCTGGTCCGGCAAGTTCGTGATCGCGGCGATCAATGCGTCAGGGCGATTCACACCGCTGCGCTTTCAGATGGTCAATCGCGGACGGATCAAGGCCGTGTACAAGGAAAAGACCGGCTGGGATCGCGAAGCCCGGCGTCCGATCTTCGCTGAACGTGAAGTCGAGGTCGACGACATCGAGTGCATCGCTTGGGCACTCCCGAAAGGCACGCCCGAACCGAGGCTCGCACCCGACGAAGTGCGCAAGTACGCCGGCCGAATGCTCGACCTCTATCGCGATATCGGGATGCCGGTGATCGAATCGGCCCCCGTCAGCATGCAGATGGTCGTCGAGGAGGGCTGGTTCGGGAAATCTGGTTCGAAGTGGCAGACCGGCCTGCGCACGCTGATGTTCCAGTACCGCGCCGGCAGCTTCTTCGGCAACATCCATGCCCCCGACATCGTCATGGGCATGGGCCGCACTTCCGAGGAAGAGGCGGACGTCGTCGACGTCTCTCCGGACGGTTCCTATACGGTCTACAGCACGACCCTCGACGAGCTGCGCGGCGGCCGCGCCGAGCCCGCCGAGGAAGTCCCGCGCGGCGCATCGCAGGCACAAAAGGGGCCCACGACGGAATCGCACACGCAAGGCGCGTCGCCGGCGGCCGCGCAAGCCGACCCGGTCAACGACCAGGACGGCCCGCAGGAGGATGACGGCCACGGCCAAGGCGGTTTCGACTTCGACGTCGCCGGCCTCGTACGCGGTATCCGCGAGGACATCGAGTCCGCCAAGACGCCCGAAGACCTCGATCTTGCCCGCAGCGCGATCAGTGGCGTGCCGGACGAAACCGCCAAGGCCGAACTGAACGCCCTCGCCTCGGCGCGCATGCGCGCCATCACGGCGGCAGCTGAACAGGCGGCCGCCGGCAAGGCAACCGCCCAAACGACCGCGCCGGCTGGGCGTCGGCCGCGCGGCCCAATCAACGCTGACTAACGCGCGCCTACCGCCGCCAAGGAATTCGACATGACCGACAAGAACGTCCTCCAGATGACCGCCGACAGCATCGGCAAAGACCTGCTTTCCGCGCTGGTGACCGAGATGAAGCTGATGCCCGACATCTGGGTCAAGTTGTCCGAGAAAAAGCAGAACGACGTCATCGATCGGCTCCGTGCACGCGTCGAGCACAACGTGAAGATGGCGACGCACCTGATCGCGAGCGATGGCCGCATCGTCGTCCAGGGTGACCTCGATCAGATCACGATCAAGGACGGCGTCAAGGCCGTCGTGAAATTCGGCGGCTCGCAGCCGAACCTGCACGAGCTCTACGAAGCCAGCGGGAAAACCGTTCTGGTCGTCGTCGCAAACCCGAGCGAGCACACCGGCGGCATGGACGAGATCCGCGGCGAATCGGATCAGCGTGGTTTCAACCTCGGCCGCGAGTACACGGACGGTGATGGTGACGGCATGGACGGCGACAAACCCGACGGCGACGTCGTCGACGCCGAGTTCCGCGAGGTGCCGAAGCTCGGCGATGGTCCGACGCAAGCGCAGATCGACGAACAGCATCAGGCCGGCCGGCAAGCGGCCGCCGACGGCAAACCGGAGAGCGAATGCCCCGTGATGGCCGGCGAGCTGTGCATCGCCTGGGTGAAGGGCTGGAAGGAGTGGCACGAGGAACAAGCCGGCTCCGGCAACGAGGATCCGCTGTACGCCCAAGTCGAAGCGTTCGTGATCGAGCAGCAGAAGGTCACGATCTCGAGCGTGCAGCGCCAGTTCAAGATCGGCTACAACCGCGCCGCGCGGTTAGTCGAGCTGCTCGAAGCGAAGGGCATCGTCAGCGCGATGGAGTCGGACGGCGGCCGCACGGTCCTGCGCCCGCGCGGACCGCAGAGGGAGGAATCGTGAAAATCACCGACATCTACGTGGCGAACGTTCTCGGGATCCGCACGGCGGACCTCCGGCTCGCGAAACCCGTCACCCTCTTCACCGGGCCGAACGGCGCCGGCAAGAGCAGCCTGCAGGAAGCCGTGCGCATGGCGCTCACCGGCGACACCGTGCGCGTCGCGCTGAAGAAGGAATACGGCTCGCTCGTCACCGAGGGGGCCGACGGCGGCCAGATCGTTGTCGCATGCGGCGAGCAGGCGAACAGCGTCATGCTGCCGTCCGGCAAGCTGAAGCGCGAGCTCGCCGAGGATCCGCGCCTTCCGCTGGTTCTCGACGCGCAGCGGTTCGCTCACCTCGGCGCGGCCGAGCGCCGGGCGTTCCTGTACGACCTGATGGGCGTGAAGATCGGCGTCGACGAAATGCGCGCCCGGCTGCTCGGCAAGCTCGGGTTCCGCGCCGATGCGGTGCCGGCACCGGCCGCCGCGCGGCTCGCGGCCATCACGCCGATGTTGCGTGCCGGCTTCGAAGCAGCGCAGAAGGAGGCCGCCGACCGCGCGCGCGGCGCGAAGCAATCGTGGCGCAACGCCACCGGCGAAACGTACGGCAGCCAGAAGGCCGCCACCTGGCGGCCAGCACCGGTCGAGTTCGACGAGGCAGCATTGCGGAAGCTCACGGGCGACCGCGCGGCGCTCGACGACCGGATCGGCGAACTGCAGCAGCAGATCGGCGCGGCCGACGCGGCGGACACCGCGGCACGTGCGCGCGCGTCGAAAATCGCCGATCTGCGCACGCGCGCCGCCGGTTACGCGAAGGCGGTCGAGCTCGCGCAGCTCGCCGACGAACAGGTTGCCGAATTCCTGCCCAAGGTCGAAGCGCTTCGTGTGCTCGCCGGCGCGGCGCCGGCTGGCACCGAATGCACGTGCCCTGAATGCGGTGCGCTCCTGCGCTACCTCAACGGCGTGCTGTCGGCGGCGGCCGCGGTCGGCGCGCGCGACGCTGACGCGGCCGCGAAGCTGCCCGAGTATGAGCAGGGCCTGAAGACGCTGCAAAACGCAGTCGCGAACCGCAAGCGCGACGTCGAAGCGGCTGAATCGGCCGCGACGCAGTTGCGCGCACTCGAAGACGACGCAGAGGAAAGTGGCGCGGCCGCCGCGCGCGAGAGTGGCGACGCCGCGCGCTCGGAACTGGCGGACCTTCAGCGCCGCCGAAAGCAGCTCGATACAGATATCGCGACCCTTCGCGAAATCGAGCGGCGCGCCGCCGGCGCCACCGATCTGGCGAAGCAGGCTGCGGCGCTGCACGAAGACGTCGCGGCGTACGAGGCGATCGCCGACGCGCTGGCGCCGAACGGAATCCCGGCCGACCTGCTCAGCGAAGCGCTCACGCCGATGAACGAGCGCCTGACGGGCCTCGCCGAGATGTCCGAATGGGCCGGCGTGACGATCACGCCGGAGATGGAGATCTTCGCCGACGGGCGCGCATACGCCCTGCTGTCCGAATCGGAGCGCTGGCGCGTCGACGCGCACATCGCCGCGGCGATCAGCCACTTCTCGGGCCTGAAGGTGCTCGTGCTCGATCGCGCCGACGTTCTGGTCGGGCCGGAGCGAGACCGGCTGCTCTACTGGCTCGACGATCTCGCGTACACCGACCAGATCGACACGGCGCTCGTGTTCATGAGCCTGAAAACGCCGCCCGGCGGCCTGCCCGAAGCCATCGAAGCATTCTGGGTCGAGGGCGGTCAGGTCGCGCCGGCCGCGCAGCATGCAATTCGGGAGGCAGCGTGAGAGAGGACATCGAGAAATATCTCGCCGCGACGTCGGAAGCCACAGCGAAGGCCGTGGCGACCGGCACCGGGCTCCCGCATCTCGACGTGACGAAGGAGTTGAACCGGATGCTTGGCGAGGCGCTCGTCGAGCGCGAGAAGCGGGCCGGCGGCGGCAACGAGTATGTGTACTGGCTCGCGCGGGCACCGCGGCCGGCAACGCCGACCGGTGACGCGCCGCCCGCCGCTGCAGCGCCAGCACTGGTATCGGTCGGTCCGGTTGACGACTCGGTGGAGCCGAATTTCGGAGTCGTCGACGTCGCGCGGATCATCGCGGACCTGCGCGCCGAAGTTGAACGCCTTACCGCCGAGCGCGACGCCGCGCAGCAACGAGCCGACACCTGGCGCGCGAATACCGCGGCACTCGAAGCCCGCATCGATGAGCTGACGCTCGGGCCGGTCGGCGCACGTGCGCCGCTGTTCGTGACGGTCGGCAGGTATTGCAAGCCGAAACGTCACACGTCGCTCGAGAAAGCCCAGCGGCGTGGCAACGCGCTCGTGCGCAGCGAGAAGGAATCCGAGGTGCTTGTGCTCGAACCGGTCGGCCGGATCGTGCGCGGTATCGAATGGATGCCCCGCTGATCCTATGGCTCAAGAGCCTTGGCGTGCTTGTCGTAGCGCTCCTAGGCCACGCGACCACCCAGGAATGGGATGAATCCGCGGACTGCATAAGCATCTACTGCCCAGCGGCGGATTCAAAGATGCATTCGGCGCTTATCAGTGAAATGTCCAGGGCAAACTTCTTCGACGCGATCCCACATATGAGTGCTGATATGTGCGCAGCGGTCGTGGAATTTAGCGAAGTCTCGCCTATGTTTCAAAACAAACTCATCACCTTTTAGATGACCATCTTCTTCGAAGATACGGGAACAAAATGTCGCTGTTCTGCGCAGTTCCAACAGCATTTCCATCTCCCCAAGTGTTACCACATTGATGACGGGTAACGACGCAACAAGCTCGGCGATCGAACGAAATTCGCCGGCCGCGTCGGGATAGATGGTCCGCTCGCACAAATTCGACTTCTCGAAGTTCGTCAATATGCACATTTGCTCGAGCTCTGCCGCGATGTGGTGCAACGCCAGCAAATCCGCCGCCTGGGTAACTGATTCTTCACGAGCTTTGCG
This sequence comes from Burkholderia sp. RF2-non_BP3, assembly GCF_001522185.1. Taxonomy (NCBI): domain Bacteria; kingdom Pseudomonadati; phylum Pseudomonadota; class Betaproteobacteria; order Burkholderiales; family Burkholderiaceae; genus Burkholderia; species Burkholderia sp. RF2-non_BP3. The sequence continues at coordinate 268,927 of NZ_LOSU01000036.1, forward strand.
CTTCTGATCCGCGCGGATCGTATATCGCGCAACTCCGAAGGCCGCAATTACCGCGAAGATTCCGCCAACCGCCTGCACCCATGCGGCCCAGCTGGCAGCGTCCAAACGCTTCCAGTCGACTACGTTGTATCCGGCTATGCCGACCATCGCACACATCACAACCACCGCGTACTTAAACAGACCGCGTTCCATCGCACCCCCGTTTGTTTTGGTGCGAATCGTAGCATGTGGACTGCATGCATATCGGCGGCGCCCGGTTACTCATTGTCGCCTGTCTTGCAGGGGCTATCGCCGCACTGCAAGCCAAGAATCCGAGCGAATCGAGCGCACGCCGCTCCCTCATGTCAGTGAGTTACACCTGTCAGGCAAAGCGATTCATCACAAACCAGGCGGCTGCACCACCCGCGATCTCTGACCAGAATTTGACCTTCAACGCGTTGTAAACGATGTCTCTGTCATACCGAAGCATTTGCATCTCAAGTTGCTTCTCGAAACCGCCCCAATGCCACTGTGCAAAGTGATAGAGCTCGGGAGACAAGACAAGCACAAACGCGACCGCGAGAGCCACCGGGACCTTCCACTCGTCATACGTCAGGTTGGCGGTGATCAGCCATACCGGGATAAACGCGAGTCCATACACGAAAAATCCCGTCATCGCTACGTCTGTGTACATCGACAAGAGCTCGAAGAAATTCACATCACCTCCGCCAAATCCGGCATATCGGCTGCATTTCGATATTCTTTAGACAAATAGAGTACCCAATCTATTCCCTCCTCAGCCGCGCAAATTCCGTTGCCTCGGATGCGCGGCTTTTTTGCGGGCGGCCAGTACGGCGCCCGTTTTTTTAATTGCTCCGACACCTATGAACGTTCAGCGCGTGTACAACAGCTTCGGATTCTGCTGCGGCCTCGGCGGCGGCGCCAAGGGTTTCACCAAAGCCACCTCTCGCGTCGGCAACATGACCGCGACGTGGCGCTGCATCGGCGGCATCGACAACGATCCGGCGGCCGCGCGCGATTTCGAGATGCTGGTCGGCACGCCGTGCACGGTCATGGACCTGTTCACGCGCGAGCAGTACACCGCGTTCCACGGCGTCGAGCCGCCAGCCGGATGGCGTGAGGCCACACCCGAAGACGTGCGCCGCGCCGCCGGCTACCAGCATCCGCACTGCGTGTTCATCTCGTCGCCGTGCAAGGGCGCGTCCGGCCTGCTGTCGGAAACGCTTAGCCGCACGCCGAAGTACCAGGCGCTCAACGAGCTGACGCTGCGCTGCGTGTGGCTGATGTGCGAGGCGTGGAAGGACGACCCGGTCGAACTCATCGTGTTCGAAAACGTCCCCCGGCTCGCAACGCGCGGCCGCCACTTGCTGGGTCAGATCGGGCAGATTCTGCAGCACTTCGGCTATGCGAAGAACGAGACGAGTCACGACTGCGGCCGCATCGCGAAGCGCGGCATGGCACAGAGCCGGAAACGCTTCCTGCTCGTCGCGCGGCATACCGAAAAAGTACCAGCATTCCTGTACGAGCCGCCCCAGAATCGCCTTCACGGCGTCGGCACGCTACTCGGCCGCATGCCGCTGCCAGGCGACGTCGAGGCCGCCGGCCCAATGCATCGCGTGCCGTCGCTGCAGTGGAAAACATGGGTGCGCCTCGCCTTCGTCGAAGCGGGCAGCGACTGGCGCAGCCTGAACAAGCTCGCGGTCGAGAACGGCCAGCTGCGCGACTACCTGATCGTGCCGGACATGCACAACGGCGTGCTGGGCGTAAACCGCTGGGAGGAACCGTGCGGCGTGGTGGCCGGCGCGAGCCGGCCGGGCAACGGCACCTTTTCGGTCGCGGACCCGCGCGGGCCGGCCGACGCCGCACAATACCAGCAGTACGGCGTACTCGACTGGAACGACCACGCCGGCACGATTACCGGCCAGAAGTCGCCCGGGCAAGGCACCTTCAGCGTCGCAGACCCGCGCCATCAGGGCCCGGCAAAGCACAACAACGAATTCCGGATCGTTCCTTGGCGCGACCCGGCCGGCGCCGTTACCAGCGCGCACGGAACCGGCCAATGCGTGCAGGACCCGCGGCCGCCGGCCGGTCCGCTCTTCAGCAAGTACAAGGTGACCGAATGGGCCGGCCACGCAGGTACGGTCATCGGTGGCGATGACCAGGGCGCGTACGCGGTCGCCGATCCGCGCGCGAGCACTGGTTTCGAAGGCGCCGGCAAGTACCGCGTGACCGGCTTCGACGAGCCGGCCGGCACGGTCATCGCGCGCAGCGACAGCGGCCAAGGCGCGTTCGCCGTGGCCGACCCGCGCCCGGGCATGCGCCGCGGGCGCGGCGACGCGTACCTGACCGGCGGCCACTACGGCGTTGTCGGCTGGGACCAGCACAGCGGCGCGGTGTCTGCCGCCGCCGGCCACGACAACGGCCGCTGGTCCGTCGCGGATCCGCGCATGCCCGCGGCGAACGAGAAGACCGTCGCCGTGATCCGCGCGCTCGACGGCACCTGGCACCGGCCGTTCACCACGCTGGAGCTGGCCGTCCTGCAATCGCTCGTTGAGCCGGAGGAGTATCTCGAGCTCGACGGACTGTCCGACCAGGCGTGGCGCGAGCGCATCGGCAACGCGGTGCCGCCGGACGCCGCGCAGGCGATCGCCGAGGTGATGGGCACCACGCTGCTGCTCGCCGAAACCGGCGAGACGTTCCAGCTTTCGTCGACACCGGTCTGGGTGCGCCCGATCGCGATCGCGCTGACAGTCGCGCCGCAGACCTTCTAAAGCGGAGGCAACTGATGCCTTGCACCCCGTTTCGCCTCCCCGGCGGCATGTCCGGAATCATCTGCACGCGCGGTCGTAAACGCGGGCGTCGCTGCTCGGTCGACGGCTGCGGCGCGCCGAGCGACTTCCTCTGCGATTTCCAGACGAAGCCGGGTAAGACGTGCGATCGGCACCTGTGTGCGATGCATGCGCATCAGGTCGATGCCGACGTCCACTTCTGCCCTACGCATCTCGCCGAGTCGAGCGGCAAAAAGCAGGGCGACCTATTCGCATGACCATCGAGGCTCACACCATGACCACCAACACCTACGGCGGCTATATCGTCGACCAGCTGCGCGAGTTCATCCGCCACCACTACGACGCGGAGCATGGCGGCGACAACATCGACGAACTCACGAACGACAGTTCAGCGAGCGTCAAGATCGTGCGCGACCTGCTCGACGCCATCGAGCCGCAGCAAGACGGCGATCTGCTGCGCCCGATCACCCGCTGGGTCTACAACGCGGTGCGAGTGAACCTCGACCTGCTGCACGGGATCTGCAGCGAGTTCGGTTGCCAGCAGGGCGAAGACGTCGCGACGTGGCTGCGCGCGCGGCTCGCTCGTGTGCCGACGCCATGCATGTGCAGCGGCGAGGGCCTATGCGAGCAGCGCACGGATGGCTCCTGTCGGCGGGACCGCGCCGTCGCCAGTACACAGGCACCTTTCCAACAGCGCGTGCAGCCGTGGAGCAGGCATGCATCGGCGCCGAGATCTCGGCCGACAAGCTCGAGCGCAATCACCGGTTCTTCGAGGAGGCCGGCGAACTCGTGCAGGCGTGCGGCATGACGCGCGAGGAAGCGCACGCGCTGGTCGATTACACCTGGTCGCGGCCAGTCGGCGAGCCGACGCAGGAAGTCGGCGGAGTCATGGTCACTCTGGCCGCGCTCTGCCTTGCGAACGGCCTCGACATGCACGTGGCCGGCGAGACTGAACTCACGCGTATCAACGCGCCCGAGACGATCGCGAAGATCCGCGCGAAACAGGCCGCGAAGCCGAAGCACTCGCCGCTGCCGGGTCCATCCGAACCGTGATCACCCTACGAATGGCGCGACACCGGTGCGATCGAATCTGGAGACGCTTGATGACCGTCGACAAGAGCCACGCTGGCGCGCTGACGGACGAGCAATCCGCAATCTTGATCGCGTGTGCGTACCGTCTCGATGAAGCAGAAAGCCTGTATATCGCCGAAGAACTGCGCTCTGTCATGCGTGCCCTGCTCGCCGCAGCCCCTGTCGAGCAGCTCGCAGCTGCGCCGGCCGACGAGCTGGCGGCGTTACCGCGCTAATGGTCGATTTCCGGCTTTTCAAGTAGCTCGAACAGTTGCTCGATCGTGACATTCGGCATGCATTCGCTAAGTGCGCCGAACACGATCTTGTCGTACAGAACTTGCCCATCAGGGGAGTCCACCGCAACCCCGTTTGCGGCCGCCAGGGCCTCGACGAGCTTGGTTGCAGTTTCAAGGACTTCGTGGGCTTCCGCCTTGGTAATTGTCGTCTTCATCCCCGAGTTATCGACATACACGCATCAAACTTGAGCCCGCTCGGGCGCCCGATCATTTTCGCTCGACCATCTGCAAATACCCGGAGGAATCGTCGCATGTCGACGTCGACACACAACCTGTGGACGACCGCCGAGGCGCGCCTGCTCGCCCGCCTCTATCCGTCCCCCATCGCAACCGAGGCGCTCTACGCAGCGTTTCCGCGACGGTCGCAGAAGTCGGTCCAGACCTTTGCCACCAGGGTGCTCAAGGTCAAGCGGGCGCAGCGCGATTACAGGTCGCGCGCGACGCCGGCGTGGGATCGGATGCGCGCAATCCTCGAGCGGGAGCAACTGTCGGTTCGCGAGCTGGTTAAACGCTGCGGCGTCTCGCAGCAGCGCGTCAGTGAGCTGCTGACGCTTCACCGCACCGAAGTGCAGATCGTCGACTGGATCCCGCCCGAGGGTCGCGCTCAGTGGCGGCCGGTCTGGGCGGTCGGCACTGGGCCCGATGTGCCCTGCCCGGCTGCAATCAAATCCGATGCAGCACGCGCGGCCCGCAGCGCCATGAAGCGCAATCCGTTCCTCACCGCGGCGGGTCTGGTGACGATCCCCGTCGGCGAGCGCGGCCGTGTCTTCCAACAGCCTATGGACGTCAACGACGAGGAGCTTGCGGCATGAGCACGCGAACCATCATCGAGATCAACCACGACTTCCTGCTTCGGCTGCTGGTCGATCCCGTCGCCCTCGCCGACACACTGCGCGCGGTCTGCTGCGACCACCAGGCCGAGCTCAACGACGACAACGACCGCGGCCGGCCGCTCGACCTCGGTGGCGGCATTCGTATCGTTTATCGCCGGCACCACAGCGAGGAAGCGCGCCTCACCACCAAATACGTGGACATCCAGATATGACCGCACTTTTCTACCTTCAGGACAGCCGTTCGTTCGTCGGCAATGACGTGATGTGGTGGGCTCAGGACGGAAACGGCTACACGACCGACCTGCGCAAAGCAAACGTCTACACGCAGGAAGAGGCACAGGCGCGCCACGACGCGCGCGCGACCGACATCCCGTGGCCGAAGGATTACATCGACTCGAAGTGGCGGCCGGCCGTCGACGCTCAGCACATCAAGCGCGAGGAGGCGCTCGCTGGAACCGGAATCACACTCACCAAGCCTCGGAAGCTGTACGCCGACCGCGTGAGCTGCGTCGGCTGCGGCCGCTTCCTGCGAGACGCTGACCGTTATTCCCTCGACTGCCCTAACTGCGGCGCGGACAACAGACCATGAGCGAGAACACAAAAATCGAGTGGTGCGACCACACGTTCAACCCGTGGGAGGGCTGTGCGAGGGTCAGCCCGGGCTGCGACCACTGCTACGCCGAGTCGCGCAACTCGCGCTTCGCCGGCGGCACGGCCGTGAACTGGGGGCCCGGCGCGCCGCGCCGCCGCACGTCGGCCGCGAACTGGCGCAAGCCGCTGCAGTGGAACCGCGATGGCACGTTCTACGCAATCCACGGCCGGCGCCAGCGTGTGTTCTGCGCGTCGCTCGCGGACGTGTTCGACAACGCTGTCGATCCCGCGTGGCGCGCGGACCTGTTCCGGCTGATCGCCGACACGCCGAACCTCGATTGGCTACTGCTCACGAAGCGGATCGGCAACGTCATGTCGATGGTCAGCGAAGCCGCTCAGTACCAATTCGACCTCGACTGCATCGAAAGGCCGCGCCTGCACGACAACGTCTCGATCGGCGCGACGATCGTGAACCGCGAAGAGATGCTGCGCGATGCCGAAAAGCTCCTCGCCGTGCCGGCGCGCATGCGGTTCTGGAGTGTCGAGCCAATGCTGGCTGACCTCGGCGAAATCCCTACCGAGTTGATGCCTGACTGGGTCATCTGTGGAGGTGAAAGCGGCCCCAACGCGCGGCCGATGCATCCCGATTGGGCCAGAAATCTCCGCGACCAGTGCGCGGCTGCCGGTGTCCCGTTCCTGTTCAAGCAATGGGGCGAATGGGCGCCAGGCGAAAACTGCGGCGGCCGGCCGACGCGCACCGAGCGTGTTGCGGACTGGTTTAGCGACGAACGGTCGTTCAGCACGATGACGCCGAGCGAGCATGACGGTCTGAGCTACGACGACGAGCCGACCGTGTATCGCATCGGCAAGCGCGCCGCCGGCCGCCACCTCGACGGCCGCACGCACGACGAATTCCCGGAACACAGATGATCGCCCTACTTCGACTCCGAAAATTTATCCCTTTCTTGGCTAAGAATCTTCATCACGTCGGCGAGCCGAGCTTCCCATTTCGCCCACGGCGCGGCGAGATAAAGACAGCCAGCCTGATCGTTAGGACGGGGCTTGTCAGCCTCAAAGCAGGCCGCAGCAAGCTCACTGCGCGCCCGAATGATTTGCTCAGCAGCCTCAGCCGTAGGGAGAACATTGATCGGAAGTCCATTGAGCGCTTCCAACGACTGATATAGCTCGCTGCAATACTTCCGGCGATCAGACTCGTCCGCGACGCGTTCTGGATTACTAAGCAAGCTAGAGACTTTAGAAACGACGATCCATGCCCTTTTGGTGAACGCATAAGCGATCATCAACACCCTTCGCGCATCGGCCTGTTCGGCAGCGCGCCGCCTAATCCCTTCCAGATGATGTTGAAGAAACACGACGCCAAATGCGCCGAGAATCGCCGTGGCCGAGACGACGGCTTGCGCGAACGACAACCAATCCCCGTGGTGCCAAGACATGCGTGAACTCCCGATCTTGTTTTCTGGCCCGATGGTACGGGCCATCCTCGAAGGCCGCAAGACGCAGACGCGACGAGTCGTGAAAGTGCGCAGCGAATTGCCCCCGGCCTGGGCCACGTTCGCGTCAGAAGGTCATTCGCTGATGCAAGACGGCAAGCCACGCCCGGTCGGATCATTTTTCTGGTCTGAAGACCAGCAGCCGGGCCAACTTCTGAAGTCGCTACGACGCTGGCCTGTGTTGCCAGGTAAGCACCCCATGGCCGGTGACTGGTACTGGACGCCCAGCCCATACGGCAAAGTCGGCGAACGGCTGTGGGTGCGCGAGACGTGCCGCGCGGCCGAACTCGACGGTGGCCTCGACGGCGTGCGGTATTCCGCCGATGGCGCGTTCCGCGCGATCGACGACTCGAGCGAGGCCGCCGGGCGCTGGCTTGATCTGTACGCGTACCGCGGCCAGACCGGCGCGACGGTTCCGGCGATCCACATGCCGCGCTGGGCGTCCCGCATAACGCTCGAGATCACCGGCGTGCGCGCCGAGCGCCTGCAGAGCATCAGCGAGGCCGATGCGCGCGACGAAGGTGTGACGATCGCCGACCACCACATGCGCGGCTACAGCTCCGGAGTCTTCCGGCCGCCGAGCATCCGCGCCTTCCATGACCTGTGGGACAGCCTGAACGCCGCGCGCGGGCACGGCTGGGACGCGAACCCCTGGGTCTGGGTCGTGGAATTTCGAAGGATCGAACCATGAGCATCTACCTCACCACGCCGGAGCTGGCCGAGCTGGTCGGCTGTAAGCCGCGTAGCCACGCCTGCATGAAACGTTGGCTCGAACGCAACCACTGGCCGTTCGCCGTCAACATCGCCGGCGTGCCGCTCGTCGCGCGCGAGTATTACGACGCCCGCATGAACGGCACCGCACCGCCAACACCCGCGCGCCGGCACCGCGCCGCCGCATCGGAAGAACCGAACTTCGCCGCACTTTAATCATGATCGGACGACGGAAACGGCCGGACGGGTTGCCCTTCCGGCTGTACGCCCACTACGGGAAACACAAAGTCAGCTTCGGCTACAAGCTGCCGAACGGCCGCTGGGCGTTTCGCCTGTCGGCGCCGGCGCACAACAAGGAAGCGCTCGCCGAGATCCGCAAGCAGGCGATCGAGCGCGCGGAGGCGCTCAACGGGAATGCGATCGAACCGGGCACGGTCGAGGCGCTCGTCGCCCGGTACTTCGAATGGCAGGACGGACTGCCGCACTCCGACGAGCGCCGTAAGGCCCAGTCCACCCTGGACGAGAACCGCGTCGAGTCGAAGCGCCTGGTCAAGGTCTTCGGGAAGATGGCGCCGGCCGCGATCAAACCGAAGCACGTCTACGGCTACCTCGACAAACGTGCGCAGCTCGGCGCGCCGGCGAAGGCGAACAAGGAAATCGCCCTCCTGTCCGCGATCCTCGAATACGGCCGGCGCCGCGGCGAGCTCGAAACGAACCCGTGCCGCGGTATCGAGTACAACCCCACGCGGCCGCGCCAGCGGTATGTGCGTCAGGACGAGGTCGATCTCGCGGTGGAAGTCGCGCGGTCGCGCCGAAGCATCGGCGACCAGCACCCGAGTTCCGCGTACCTGATCCTCGCGCTATGCGTGAAGGCCGCCTACCTGACCGTCAGCCGGCCGACGGAGATGCGCGAGCTGCACCGTCAGAGTATCCGGCCCGAAGGCGTCGAGGTGCCGATCGGAAAGCGCAAGGCCGGCGAGCAGCAGCGCGTGAAGCTCGTGCTGTGGTCACCCGAGCTGAAGGCCGTGATCGACGAAGCGCTCGCTCTGCAGCGTACGTCGAGCGTGCACGTCTTCGGCAACACGGCCGGCCAGGTGTACACGCGCAGCGGATGGAACACGAACTGGTCGCGGCTGATGGGCTACTGCGAGAAGGAAGCGCAGGCGCGCGGCGTGCCGTTCGAACGGTTTGCGCTGCGCGACATGCGACCAGCCGCCGTGACCGATCGGCAGGAGGAAGGCGACGACCGGATCATTGACGCGACGGGCCATGCAGATGAGCGCATGGTGCGAAAGACGTACGATCGGCGTCGGCAGCGACGAGTGCGCGCCACAAGATAGATCAATTGTAGCCCGGCAGCATCCAGCCCTTCCGTGGCAACTTCGGTTCTGAACAGTCTGAATATAAAGGGGTAGAAAGAAGTGTTCAGGTCTCGTCAGACTCCAAACACATCCATGCGCAGCTTGGCGTAGATGGCCATGCTGGGCTTGATCAACTTCGACAGCGTGTTCCTGGCGAACGCCGGGGCATCGTTGCCCACCTGAGTGAGCGACAGCATCTGCTTGGCTGCGGTATAGATCATGCCCGCAGCCTTCTTGACGTCGTCCTCAGGATGGCCTTGGCTCACAACGGTCGCGACTGCGTTAGCCTTAGCGTCGATCAAGTCCGTCGCCTTGTCGGGCTGCCCGACCGAGTTGCAGAGAGCGGTCAATACCTCGTCGTCGTAAAGGTAAGCCTCGAGATGCCGGAGGCTCAGAACGTGTATGCCCTTGCTTTTGAACTCGACGACGTCATCTGGGGTGTGGTCGTCTAGATCGATCAGGCGGATGATTCTTATGCCCGAGGCCAGCTTCGGTAGAACGGTCGCGAGTCCGATGAAATCGTTCTGCACTTCCTTCGAGTTACCGGCAGAAATGAAGGTGGTCTCGGGCATTTCATCGCCGAAGATCATTTCGTAAATCCTAGCGTCGTGCTCGGTGTTCTTTCCAGGCATCGTGCCCTTCGGGTTGCCCTCGCAGATGACGACCTGTTTGGGCGCCACAAGCGCCGTGAGATCGTCGAGGGCGACGTGCATCACTCCCTCCCAGAAGGCTCGGGTGGGCTTGCTCGGCGAGAGCGTAATCGCTTGGTCAAAGTCGTGACCGCTGAAATCTATGAAGGCCACCGACGTCGGGTCGGCATCGTACATCTCGCGCGCCTTCCGCATCATCCCGATCGAGTGCGACGCGATCCAGAGTTGGGAGTTGCCGGGAAGCAGCCCGACGAGTTCACCGAGCAGCGCCCCCTGCAAGCGCGTGTTCATGTGGATCTCCGGCTCGTCGATACAGTAGATTGCATCCGCATAACTGCGGCGTTTGACCACGAAATCGAGGATCAGGTCGAAAGAGGCCTTCTCACCACCGGAAAGGTTCTTGTAGTCGAAGCCCTGCGAGGTACCCTTATCGAACTGAAAGGTGCCATCGGCGAGAGGATTTCCGATGCCGACGAAGGTTAGATCGGGGAACAACCGCTTGAGCGGCAACCGGACCTCTCCGATCAACTTCTCGCGGTAGTCGCCCATGGTCGTCCCGGACGCCTCGTTGACGAATACATCCTCCATCGCTTGAGAGGCAAGGCGCTGGTAGTTGATGGCGACCGTGGCGTCAGGATCGATCAGCCGATTCAAATTCATGCTGTCGAGGATGGCTCCCTGTCGGGAGAGGCTACTGGTAATGAACTCAGTGTCGCTCCTATATGCGCTGCGGACGTAGAGGTTTCCTCGAGCAAATCGCTCGCCTGCATCGGTAGTGATAGAGGTTCTAGAGCCAAGGTCGACGACCTGTTCCTGCGGCCGATCGTAGTACTTGGTATCGCTGTTCCACCCATATCCAGTGTCCATCCGGTATCTCAGCAGGAGAGCGTCGAAGAATGACGACTTGCCTGACCCATTTGGCCCAGCTAGAACGACCAACTTGGCACTCGCTGGGATATCTCGGATGGTTAAATCGGAAAATTTGCGGAACCGGATGATATGGCTATAGAGTAGACGCACAGTGGCCCTTTTCGGAATCAGTTCGAAAATTAGAGTAAGTGCGCGGTCGTTTGACTAGGCAGCCGAGAGCACATCTCCACAACCGCCGTACCGAAACACTCCACGTAGTCGCTCTCGGTCAAAGCCCGGCGCTGCGTACATGTTTGTCCCGTGAGGCTCAATGCCTAGGCGCTTGTGCGCATCATTCAGGCGGACTTTCAGGCTGTCAATATCACACGTAAATCGCTTGCGCTCGCCGGCGAATACCGCGATTCGATTATCCCGAGCCTTGAGCTGCGATTCGACAACTTGCGAGCGAAACCAATAGCCAGCAAATGCGCCAACTGCGAGCGCCAATAGCATCGCGACTGGGTTAGACACGAAGAAGCGCGGGTATTCCGCAATCCAGCTCAGGACTTCTGCCATAAACACCCCGTTGACACCAATGATGAGACGCAAAAAGGCCCGCTCAGTGGCGGGCCTTTCTTTGATCATCTTCCAAGTTTTGGAATCTCATCTTCCAAAACTTGTAACACAGCAGCTCGATTCTGCTGCAAGTGCTTGAATTTGTTGGGGTGGCTGATGGGACTCGAACCCACGACAACAGGAATCACAATCCTGGACTCTACCAACTGAGCTACAGCCACCACTGATACTGCTTTGTTTCTTCGCTGTTTCGTTTCGTGTTCAGCAGCGAAGAACAAGATTATACGAAGACTTTTCCGTCTTGCAAAGCATTTTTTTCAAAATTTTCGAGAGCGTCGTTCAGATGCGTGCGCGCCTCGTCGAACACGGCCAGATCGCCGCGCGCGAGCTTCTTGTTGTCCGACAGCACGCGACGCCAGCCGCGTGCCCCCGCGACGCCGCGATACAGCCCGAGTGCGTGCCGGACGATCGCGCCGAGATACGTGCCGCGCTTCAGTTCCGCCGCACAGTATTCGATCAGTTTCGCCTCGGCCTCCTCGCGCGTCGGCATCGCCGCTGTCGACCCATAGAAGCGCGCATCGACGCCCGCGAGCACGTACGGGTTGTGATATGCCTCGCGGCCGAGCATCACGCCGTCCACATGTTCGAGATGCTGCGCGACTTCGTCGAGCGTCTTGATCCCGCCATTGATCACGATCTCCAGCGACGGGAAATCGCGCTTCAACTGATACGCATAGTCGTACTTGAGCGGCGGGATCTCGCGGTTCTCCTTCGGAGACAGCCCCTTCAGGATCGCGTTGCGCGCGTGCACGACGAACGTCTCGCAGCCGGCCTCAGCCACCGTGCCGACGAAGTCCCGCACGAACGCATAGTCCTCGACCGCGTCGACCCCGATCCGATGCTTGACCGTGACCGGCACCGACACCACATCGCGCATCGCCTTCACGCAATCGGCAACGAGTTGCGGCTCGTTCATCAGGCACGCGCCGAACGCACCGCGCTGCACGCGCTCGGACGGACAGCCGCAATTCAGGTTGATCTCGTCATAGCCCCACTGCTCGCCGAGTTTCGCGGCACGCGCGAGATCGTCCCGTTCGCTGCCGCCCAGCTGCAGCGCGACCGGCGATTCGTTCGGCGTGAACGCGAGATGCCGCTGGGCGTCGCCGAACAGCAGCGCGCCCGTCGTGATCATTTCCGTATACAGCCACGTGTCGCGCGTCAGCGTGCGATGGAACGACCGGCAATGACGGTCGGTCCAGTCGAGCATGGGCGCCACGGAAACGCGGCGGGGAGGAAGCGAGGACGAAGCGGACATGGAATTCGGGGCAGCAAGCGGCGCGGGAAACAACCCGACATTTTACCGCAACGCGACCAGGCCGGCCCGGCAGCCTGACTAGACCGGCCCGCCCTCGCCCAGTTCGGCGTCGACGGCCTGCCGCGCCTCCTCGAGTACGCGCTCGATCACGCGGCGTTCGGTCAGCAGCATCCCGTCGACTTTCACGAGCCGCCAGTCAATCCGCACGGCCGCGCCCTGCAACACACGATAGTGCGCATGCTCGCCGTCCCACACCTGCTCGGTCTTCACCTCGATCTCGTAGCCGCGGTACGGCTCGCTGAAATCGCCGAGATCGCTGCCTCTCGGTTCCATCGCTCGCTCCGTGGCGACGCACGCCGGGCCGCCTCGGCGGCCGGCGCCGTGCGCTCAATCGTATTCGTTAGACAAAACGGATTTGCCGTCGGCGGTCAGGTCGACGCGGTCGGCCGCCGCCTGATAGATCAGCCCTTCGTTCAGCAACGCATAGACGACGTCGTCGAACGCGGCGGGAACCGGCCGGGTGTCGCCGAACTGGTCGATCCACTTCAGCGCCTCGATGGCTTCGGGAGAAAGGATGGGGGTCATGCGTTGGCCTCCGGCGTCGGTGTCGTTCCATCCTAGCACTTCGTCCGGACGGCGAATACCGAGGCAAACACGCGACGAAAATGCCGGGCGCGACGGATGGCCGGATGGCCCGTCCGCGGCGCCCGGCATCGGAGACACGCTCAGAGGCGCGCGATCGACACTTCGGTGGATTTCACGAGCGCGACGACTTCCGCGCCCACCTTCAGTTCAAGTTCGTCGACCGAACGCGTCGTGATCACCGACGTGACGATGCCGAACGGCGTCTCGACGTCGACCTCGGAGACCACAGGCCCGCGAATGATCTCCTTCACCTTGCCTTTGAACTGGTTACGCACGTTGATTGCAGTGATGCTCATCGGGTTGATCGCTCCGAAGAAAAAAGTCTGAGAGCGGGCGGCCGGTGCCGCCCGGAGTTAAACGGCCCAGCGAATCTGCCCGACCGGTCGTACGTGATCGACCTCATGTGCCGCGTCCTGCTCGGCGCCACCTTGCCCGCCGGCGAGCACGCGTTGCAGTACGCGATCTTCGAGCGCCGCGAACGCGGCCGACGCGCGTGCACGCGGCCGGTCGAGCGGCACCGGCTGATCGAGAGCGACGCGACCTTGCTCGATCAACAGGATCCGGTCGCCGAGGGCGACGGCTTCCTGCACGTCGTGCGTGACGAGCAGCGCGGTGAACCGGTGCTCGCGCCACAAACGCTCGATCAGCGCATGCATCTCGATACGGGTCAGCGCGTCGAGCGCACCGAGCGGCTCGTCGAGCAGCAGCAGTTGCGGTCGGTGCACGAGCGCCCGGGCGAGCGCGACACGCTGCCGCTGGCCGCCCGACAACTGCGCGGGCCAGTCGTTCGCGCGCTCGAGGAGCCCGACTTCGTCGAGCACCGCGCGCGCCCGATCGCGTGCCCCGCGGCCCAGGCCCAGCATCACGTTCTGCAGCACGGTCTTCCACGGCAGCAATCGCGCATCCTGGTACATGATTCGCGTGTCGAGCGTGCCGCCCCCCTCGCCGCGCGTCACGAGCGCACCGCTGCTCGGCGCCTCGAGTCCCGCGACGAGGCGCAGCAGCGTGGATTTCCCGCAGCCGCTGCGGCCGACGATCGCGACGAAGCTGCCGCGCGCGATGCCGAGTTCGACGTTGTCGAGCACGGTGCGCGCGCCGAAGCGCTTGCTGACGCCAGACAGCGTCACCGCGTCGTCCTGTATCGGGCCGCCCGTGCGCCGCCGGGCAAGCGGAACGACGGATGCGCCGCCGTCCCGATCGACGATCGCCGCATGACGTGCGTCGTCGTCCGTCACGCGTGCCTGCGCCAGTTCGGCCTCGAGGTCTGCGCCGGCGAGCGGGCCGTAGGCGGCCGCCGAAGTCGTCGCATTCATGCCTTTGCTCCAGATTGATAAGCGGGGTGCCAGCGCAGCGTCACGCGCTCGATCCATTTCGCCAGCACGTCGGCCAGCTTGCCGAGCACCGCATACAGCAGGATGCCGACCACCACCACATCGGTTTGCAGGAATTCGCGCGCGTTCATCGTCATGTAGCCGATGCCCGACTGCGCGGAGATCGTTTCCGCGACGATCAGCATCACCCACATCAGCCCGAGCGCGAAGCGCACGCCAACGAGAATCGACGGCAATGCGCCTGGCAGGATCACGTCGCGATACAGCGCGAAGCCGCGCACGCCGTAACTCTTCGCCATCTCGATCAGGTTCGCGTCGACCGAGCGGATCCCGTGATACGTGTTGATGTAGACCGGAAAGAACACGCCGAGCGCGACCAGAAACAGCTTCGCCTTCTCGTCGATGCCGAACCACAGGATCACGAGCGGAATCATCGCGAGCGCGGGAATGTTGCGGATCATCTGGATCGTCGAATCGAGCGCGACCTCCGCTGCTTTCGACAAGCCGGTCGCGAGCCCGAGCGCCAGGCCGACGCCGCCGCCGATCGCAAAGCCGAACAGCGCGCGCCAGGTACTGACCTTGACGTTCGCCCACATCTCGCCCGACGTCACGAGCAACCACGCGGCACGCACGACCGCAACCGGCTCGGGCAGCACACGGGTCGACAGCCAGCCGACGCGCGCGCCGACCTCCCATGCGGCCAGCAGCGCGAGCGGCACGAGCCACGGCGCGATGCCGCGCCAGGCGCGGGCGGCCACGGCCGCGCCGGTCGTCGACGTTTTCGTTGTCATCACACGCCTCCTTCGTTCAGCTCTGGCTCGCCTTCGGCAGGTAGTTGTTGCCGACGATCTCGCCGAACGGACCCGACAGCGGACCGGACGACCGCACCGCACCCTTGCCCTTGATCAGCGGGAACACGAGCTCGGCGAAACGGTACGACTCCTCGAGGTGCGGATAGCCGGACAGGATGAACGTCTCGATGCCGAGATCCGCGTATTCGCGCATGCGTTCCGCGACCTGCTCGGGGTTGCCGACGAGCGCGGTACCCGCGCCGCCGCGCACGAGACCGACACCGGCCCACAGGTTGGGATACACCTCGAGCGCCTCGCGGCCGCCGCGCTTGCCGCCGTGCAGCGCGGCCATCCGGCGCTGGCCTTCCGAATCCATGTTCGCGAAGGCCTTCTGCGCACGCGCGATCGTCTCGTCGTCGAGGCGGCTGATCAGGCGCTCGGCATCGCGCCAGGCTTCGTCCTCGGTCTCGCGCACGATCACGTGCAGGCGGATACCGAACTTGATCTTGCGGCCGCGCGCCTCGGCGCGGGCGCGGATGTCGGCGATCTTCTTCGCGACGGCCTCGGGCGGCTCGCCCCAGGTCAGATAGGTGTCGATGTGATCGGCGGCGATCGCGTGCGCGGCCGGCGACGATCCGCCGAACCACAACGGCGGATGTGGGCGCTGCACGGGCGGATACAGCGCCTTGCCACCCTTCGATTGAAGGTGCTTGCCGATGTAGTCGAACCCGCCGTTGTCGTGCGATGCGGACAGCAGCCCGCGCCAGATATTAAGGAAGTCGTCGGTGATTTCGTAGCGCGTGTCGTGGTCGGCGAACAGTCCGTCGCCTTCGAGCTCGGCGGCATCGCCACCGGTCACGACGTTGATCAGCAGACGCCCGCCCGACAGACGATCGAACGTCGCGGCCATCCGTGCCGCAAGGCCGGGCGATGCGATGCCGGGACGCACGGCGACCAGGAACTTCAGGCGCTGCGTCGCCGGAATCAGGCTCGACGCGACGACCCACGCATCCTCGCAGGAACGGCCGGTCGGCAGCAGCACGCCTTCATAGCCGAGCGTGTCGGCCGCGACGGCGATCTGCTTGAAATAATCGTAATCCGCGGCGCGCGCGCCTTCGGCGGTGCCGAGGTAGCGGCTGTCGCCGTGCGTGGGAATAAACCAGAAAACGTTCATCTGCTGCTCCTGCTTGACTGTTCTTGCCGGAATCTGGACAAAACGAGGCCCTGCTCGCGTCGCGAATGAGCGACGCATGCATGGTGTGCGTTCGAATCGGGATGGCTCGCCGGTCAGGCCGTGCCGCGGGCGAGTACGCGATTGCACGGCTGTTTCTGGGAAATCAGTCTATGGATCGCTGCAGGGCTTTGGAACGATTTTTTTGAGCTTAGGTTTTCCGCTTTCGTGATTAGCACGACGCTCCAGCGAATATCGCGTCGGCCGGGCCCTATAATGACGCACCTATCCGAATAACTTCGCGCGGACGGCCCCGGCCGGCCGCGCCTGCAATGCACTCATCGATGCAGAAAGTCATCCTGCCGTTCCTGTCCGGCTTCCTGGCCGCCCTCTTCTTTCGCGAAGCGACGCTCGCGCTCCTGCATACGGCCGACCTGATCGCCGCCGCCGGCTTCTCCACGCAACCGTTCGCGCCGCTCGGCATTCCTGAATTTGTTGCGAACGCATTGATCAGCGCGTGCTGCGCAATTCCGATGGCGTGGCTGCTGCGCGTGACGCCGGATCGCGAGGCGCCGTGGATCGGCGCGCTGGTGTTCGGCGGCATCGTGCTGACGGCCGCCCGCGTGTTCGCGATCGATCCACTGCGCGGGATCTGGCCGTCGGGCAACATGATGCCGGTGCTCGCCGCCGGTTTCGCAGCGAACGCGGTCTGGGGCTTCGGCGCGCTCGTGTTCATGCGCGCGTTCATGTCGGACGACGCCGGCGACGAATAACGCACGTCCTGCCGCGAGGCCTCCGCCTCACTGCCCGCCAAGGCGGATCGGCATCCTCGAATGAAAAGGCCGCCTGCACACAATGCAGGCGGCCTTTTTGCTTTTCGCGTCGAAACCGCGGCGCGTCAGTCCTTCAGATTGCGCAGCGGATGCGTGTCGGGCGTCCACGGGCTGTCGAACATCGCGAGCACGTCGGCGCGGTCGATATCGGCGATCGACTTGAAGCGCCAGGCCGGCTGATGGTCCTTGTCGACGATCAGCGCGCGCACGCCCTCGATCACGTCGCCGTGCGCGAACGTCGAACGCGTGAGGTCGAGGTCGCGCCGCAGGCAATCGGCCATCGTCGCCCCGCGCGCCCGTTCGACGACTTCGAGCGACACGGCCATCGACAGCGGCGACAGCTGGCTGCGCATCGCGTGGGTCGCCTTCTCGACCCATCCGTCGACCGCGGCGCAATCCTGCTCGGCGTCGAGCGATGCGAGGATCGCGCCGATATCGGCTCGCGCGAAATGACGATCGATCCCGGCGCGCGCGTCGGCCAGCGCCGACGTGTCGGGCGTCGGCACGACCTTGTGTGACGCGGCCGCGTCGACCACGCACGCGACGGCCTGCGCGCCGCTGTCGATGCGTGCGCTGCGCAGCGTATCGAGCAGTGCCGGCAGCGCGGCGTCGGGCAGGTACACGTCGGCGAGCTGTGCATACAGTGCGCCGGCCGCGTCGAGCGTCGCGCCGGTCACCGCGAGATAGCGGCCGATCGCACCCGGCGCGCGCGCGAGGAACCAGCCCATCCCGACATCGGGGAACAGGCCGATGCGCGTTTCGGGCATCGCCATCTTCGTCGAGTCGGTGACCACACGCAGGCCGCCCGTATGCCGTGCCGCCTGCGAAATGCCCATGCCGCCGCCCATCACGACACCGTGCATCAACGCGATGTACGGTTTCGGATAGGTGAAGATCGTATGGTTGAGCGTGTATTCCTCGATGAAGAACGTGTCGACCGCATCGCGGTCGCCGCGCTGCCACGCATCGTGGAAGAAGCGCACGTCGCCGCCCGCGCAGAACGCGCGACGATGCGGGCTGTGCACGACGACGGCGACCACGTCGGCGTCGTCGCGCCATGCATCGAGCGCCTGCTGCATCAGCCGGATCATTCCCACCGACAGCGCATTCAGCGCCTTCGGCCGGTTCAGTTCGAGATAGCCGATGCGGTTCGCGACATACGCGCGAACGTCGGGCTGGGCGGATTCCGCGGAAGCGGAAATGGAATCGGTCATGTGAGCCATCCGGCGTATCGCGGGCGCACGCTCAGTGCGCCTGCATCTTCGAGAACAGGTTCAGCACCACGACGCCCGAGATGATCAGCCCGAGGCCGATCACGGCCGGCAGGTCCGGCACCTGGCGATAGAGCAGCATCGCGACGAGCGTGATCAGCACGATGCCGGCACCCGACCACACCGCATAGATGATGCCGACGGGCATCGTGCGCAACGTGAGGGACAGACAGTAGAACGCGATGCCGTAACCGGTCACGACGAGCGCCGACGGCCAGAAGCGCGTGAAGCCGTCCGCCGCGCGCAGCGCGGACGTGCCGACCACTTCCGCGACGATCGCGATCGCGAGCCATGCGTAACCCGGAAGCTGCATCGCTCAGCTCCTTGCAAGTGCCAGCACGGCATAGTTCTGCCCGAGCTCGGCGCACAGCGCTTCGACGACGAACTCGTGATCCGCGCGCTGCGGCAGGCCCGATGCGGTGATCGAGCCGATCACGCCGGCCCCCGCGACGGTCAGCGGAAACGCGCCGCCGTGCGGCGAATATTCCGAGATCGGCAGTCCGTGCTTGTCGGCGAGCGTCGCGCCGGCCTGCTGCATGCGCAGGCCGATCGCATACGAGCTGCGGCGGAAATGCGCGACGACGTTGCGCTTGCGGCGCACCCAGTCGGCGTTGTCGGGCGTCGCACCGGCGAGCGCTGCATAGAACAGCGGCTGGCCGAACGTGACGATGTCGATCGCGATCGCATGGCCGCGCGACGTCGCGAGCGCATGCATCCGGTTGCCGAGCGCCCAGGCGCGAGCCGGGTCGAAATGGGGAAACACGAGCGCCTGTTCCTGCGCGCCGATCGATTGCAGATCGTGAGCGATGTCCATGAATCCGTCGATGCAGTAGTGAGTGTTGCAACGGCACCGACGCAATTCGCGCGCGACTCCGCTGCAGGAATGAACGACACAAGCAAACCGCTCGATTCTAGCTCACGCGCCTGCCGTACCGGCCCTGCAAGCGCCCCGCCGGCGATTGCGACGCGATTGTCAGAAAGTGCTTGCAAGCATTCTGGTTAGTCCATATAATTCATTTCTTCGACGGACGCGGGGTGGAGCAGTCTGGCAGCTCGTCGGGCTCATAACCCGAAGGTCGTAGGTTCAAATCCTACCCCCGCAACCAACGTCCCGATTCATGCAAAAAGCCCGGCTCAACGCCGGGCTTTTTGTTTTTCGGCGCCCGATTCCGCGCATCGCACGTTGCGCTTCGCGCCGCACGCCGCGCGCATGCGCGCGCGTTCAAGAATGCCCCGCCCCGGTGATACACTCGCATCACCTCGTCCCTTCCACTCGACATGAAATTCTGCTCCGTCTGCGGTCACGAAGTCATCGCGCGCATTCCTCAGGGCGACAACCGTGAGCGCTTCGTCTGCGATCACTGCGGCACGATCCATTACCAGAATCCGCGTAACGTGGTCGGCACGGTGCCGGTCTGGGGCGATCAGGTGCTGCTGTGCCGCCGCGCGATCGAACCGCGCTACGGCTTCTGGACGCTGCCGGCGGGCTTCATGGAGATGGGCGAGACGACGGCCGAGGCCGCCGCGCGCGAAACGCTCGAGGAGGCCGGCGCACGCGTCGAGGTGCAGAACCTGTTCACGCTGCTGAACGTGCCGCACGTGCATCAGGTCCACCTGTTCTATCTGGCGCGGCTCACCGATCCGGCTTACGAGGCCGGCGAGGAAAGCCTCGAAGTCAAGCTGTTCGACGAAGCCGACATTCCGTGGGACGAAATCGCGTTCCCGACCGTCAGCCAGACGCTGCGCTTCTTTTTCGCCGATCGCGCCGCCGGCGACTACGGCGTCCATACCGGCGATATCTTCCGCTCGCTGCGCAACGGCTGAGCCCGCGCCCCATGGTCCCCTGGCTCGGCCCGGACGATCCGTTTCCGCCCATCGAACGCGCGCTCGGTCCGGCGACCGGCGCGCCGGGGCTGCTCGCCGCGAGCGCCGACCTGCTGCCGTCGCGCCTGATCGAAGCCTACCTGCGCGGCATCTTCCCGTGGTATTCGGACGGTCAACCCGTGCTGTGGTGGAGCCCCGACCCGCGGATGGTCCTCGTGCCAGCCGAATTCAAGGTGTCCCCGTCGCTGCGCAAGACACTCCGGCGCGTGCTGCGCGACCCCGCATGGGAAGTGCGCGTCGACCACGACTTTCCGGGTGTGATGCGCGCGTGCGCGCAGGCGCCGCGTCGCGGGCAGCGCGGCACCTGGATCACGGCCGAAATCATCGACGCGTATACGTCGCTCTATCGTTCCGGCAACGCGCACAGCATCGAGACGTGGCATGACGGGCGCCGCGTCGGCGGCCTCTACGGCGTCGCGTTCGGACGAATGTTCTTCGGCGAATCGATGTACGCGGATGCCACCGATGCGTCGAAGATCGCACTGGCGACGCTCGTCGCCCATCTTCGCGAGCAGGGGCTGGAGATGATAGACTGCCAGCAGAATACGTCGCATCTAGCGTCGCTCGGCGGCCGCGAGATCGCACGCAAGGCCTTTGTCGCTCACGTGCGCCGCGCGGTAGCCGAACCGCCGATTCCGTGGCAGTTCGACAAGCGCGCGCTCGCCGCGCTGACGGGCCCTGCGGAACCGGCCGCCCCCTCCGGGATCGAGCGCTAGCGCGGCACTCCCTCCCTGCATCGAGAGCTGCCCATGACTCACCCGACTGAGCTGCCGCTTTCACCGCTTTCGGCGCTGCAATTCTATGCAACGGCGCCCTATCCGTGCAGCTATCTGGACGGCCGCGTCGCGCGCTCGCAAGTCGCGACGCCGAGCCACCTGATCAATTCCGACATCTATACCGAACTCGTGAAGGCCGGCTTCCGGCGCTCGGGCGTGTTCACTTATCGTCCATACTGCGACGGCTGCCGCGCCTGCGTGCCGGTGCGCGTGCCGGTCGGCGCGTTCACGCCGTCGCGCACGCAACGCCGGATGTGGAAGCGGCACCGCGCGCTCGTCGCGACGGTCTCGCCGCTGCACTACGACGAGGAGCACTACGCGCTCTACATGCGCTACCAGTCGGCGCGCCACGCCGGCGGCGGCATGGACCGCGACAGCCGCGACCAGTACGAGCAGTTCCTGCTGCAGAGCCGGATCAATTCGCGCCTCGTCGAATTCCGCGATCTCGACGCGCCGGGCGGCGAGCCCGGCAAGCTGCGCATGGTCAGCATGATCGACATCCTCGGCGACGGGCTGTCGTCGGTCTACACGTTCTTCGAGCCGGACGAGCAGCACACGAGCTACGGCACGTACAACATCCTGTGGCAGATCGAGCAGGCGAAGAGCCTCGGCCTGCCGTACGTGTATCTCGGCTACTGGATCCGCGAGAGCCCGAAGATGGCCTACAAGGCAAACTTCCATCCGCTGGAAGGGTTGCTCGACGGCCGCTGGAAAGTACTCGATCCGGATCGGGTCGACCTGCCGCCGGTCGACGCGGCACTCGCCCGCGCGCCGCTGCCCGGCGGACATTCCGGGTCTGGCTGACGCGAACGTCACCGGCGCGGTTGCTCGCGAGCGGCGAGCGTCCGTCCCGGTCGTGAAGCGGCCGACGCGCGGCGCGGCAACCGTCGCCGCGGGCCGCTGCGAAGCAAAGCCCGCCCGTGCCGCGCAACTCCCGGTAAAATAGCGGGTTGTCATTCAACCCGGCTGTCCGCCCAATTCCCGTGTTCAGTTCCCTCTATCCGCTGGCCCGCGCATCCCTGTTCAAGATGGATGCGGAAGACGCTCACCACCTCACGCTGCGCGCGCTCGGCGCGGCCGGCCGCACGGGCCTCGCCTGCGCGCTGTCGTCCCGCGTGCCCGATGCGCCGCGCACCGTGATGGGGCTCACGTTCCGCAATCCAGTCGGCCTCGCCGCCGGCCTCGACAAGGACGGCGCGGCCATCGACGGCCTCGCGGCGCTCGGCTTCGGCTTCATCGAGGTCGGCACGGTCACGCCGCGCCCGCAGCCGGGCAACCCGCGCCCGCGGATGTTCCGTCTGCCGCAGGCGGAAGCGCTGATCAACCGGATGGGCTTCAACAACCACGGCGTCGACCAGTTCGTGAAGAACGTCCAGGCGGCCCGCTATCGCGGCATCCTCGGCCTGAACATCGGCAAGAATGCCGACACGCCGATCGAACGCGCGGCGGAAGACTATCTTTACTGCCTCGAGCGCGTGTATCCGTTCGCGAGCTACGTGACGATCAACATTTCGTCGCCGAACACGAAGAACCTGCGCCAGTTGCAGGGCGCGGGCGAGCTCGATGCGCTGCTCGCCGCGCTGAAGGACAAGCAGCAGCGCCTCGCCGACCTGCACGGCAAGCTCGTGCCGCTCGCGCTGAAGATCGCGCCCGATCTCGACGACGAACAGGTCAAGGAAATCGCCGACACGCTGCTGCGCCACAAGATCGAAGCGGTCATCGCCACCAACACGACGCTGTCGCGCGCAGCCGTGCAGGGCCTGCCGCACGCGGACGAGGCCGGCGGCCTGTCGGGCCGCCCGGTATTCGACGCATCGAACGAAGTGATCCGCAAGCTGCATGCCGAAGTCGGCAGCGCGGTGCCGATCATCGGCGTCGGCGGCATCTTCTCGGGCGAGGACGCACGCGCGAAGCTCGCGGCCGGCGCGTCGCTCGTCCAGCTGTACACGGGCTTCATCTATCGCGGCCCCGCGCTCGTCGCCGAATGCGTGAAGGCGATCGCGCGCGATCGCGCCGCGTAATATAGCCATAAACAAACGATATTTAGCGGCCGATTGTATTTTTGCTATGATCGGCCTCACATCCAGAATCAAGCGCCCCGCTGGGGCAAGGAAGCCCACACGATGAAAATTTCGCTGCTGAAGAAGCTGCTAGTCGCCGGCCTGATCGGTACGTCGTTCGCTGCCGCCACCGCGCATGCGGCCGACCTCCTCGACCAGGTGAAGCAACGCGGCACGCTGCGCGTCGGCCTCGAAGGTACGTTCCCGCCGTTCAACTCGAAGAACCCGCAAGGCGAACTCGTCGGCTTCGACGTCGACATCGCGAAGGCCGTCGCCGCGAAGCTCGGCGTGAAGGCCGAGTTCGTCACGACCGAATGGAGCGGCATCATCGCGGGCCTGCAGGCCGGCAAGTTCGACGTGATCGCCAACCAGGTCGGCATCACCGACAAGCGCAAGGAAACGCTCGACTTCTCGCCCGCGTACACGTACTCGTCCGCGCAGCTGATCCAGCGCAAGGACGACACGCGCGAGTTCAAGTCACTCGAGGACCTGAAGGGCAAGAAGCTCGGCGTCGCGCTCGGCACGAACTACATGGACATGGCGAAGTCGGTGCCCGGCGTCGACGTGAAGACGTACCCGGGCGCGCCCGAGTACCTGCGCGACCTCGCGGCCGGCCGTCTCGACGCGGCGCTGAACGACCGCCTGATGCTCGCGTACCTGACGAAGAATTCGCAGCTGCCGCTGCGCCCGGGCGCGAACGTCGGCTCGGCGAACCCGTCGGGCATCCCGTTCAAGAAGGGCAACCCGAAGTTCCAGAAGGCGATCGACGACGCGATGACGCAACTCGCAGCCGACGGCACGTTCACGAAGATCTCGGACAAGTGGTTCGGCATCGACGTGACGAAGCCGATCAAGTAAGCACGCCTCTGTTTCCCGCCTGACGGCGGGCCGGAAAGGGCGGCATCCGAAACGATGCCGCCCTTTGTTTTATCGGTCCGGTTTATGATTGCGCTTTCGCGCACGCATTCGCTTCGTATTCCATGTCGACAACGTCCCTGCTCGTCCAATCGCTGCCAGTGCTCGCCCAGGGTGCCGTGCTGACCGTCAAGTTCGCCGTGCTGTCAATGGTGTTCGGCCTGCTCGGCGCCGTCGTGCTCGCGATGATGGGCATCCGGCAAAGCGAGGCGCTCGAAGGCTTCGAACGCATCTGGGTCAATGCACTCGCGTGGCTCGCGCGCGCATACGTGAGCCTGATGCGCGGCACGCCGCTGCTCGTGCAGATCTTCGTCATCTATTACGGGCTGCCGAGCCTCGGCATCTCGCTCGATCCGACGCCCGCCGGCGTGATCGCGCTGTCCGCGAACGTCGCCGCCTACATGTCGGAAAGCATGCGCGGCGCGATCAACGGGATTGCCCGCGGCCAATGGCTGGCCGCATACAGCCTCGGGCTGTCGTGGGGGCAGACGCTGCGCTACGTGATCGGACCGCAGGCATTGCGCATCGCGGTGCCGAGCCTGTCGAACAGCCTGATCAGCCTGATCAAGGACACGTCGCTCGTGTCGGTGATCACCGTGACCGAACTGCTGCGCAGCGCGCAGGAAATGATCGCGGCGACCTACCAGCCGCTGCCGCTGTACCTGGCCGCCGCCGCTGTCTACTGGGTGCTGTGCCAGATCCTCGAATGGGTCCAGCGCTGGTACGAAAAGCGCCTGTCGCTGCCCGCGCGGCACTGAGCGCGGCATCTCCCGCCGGGCCGCGGTCGCGCGCCCGGCGCCCGGCTTCCCTTCCTTCCCGCCTATTCGCCCGAATAGCGCACGCCGAGTGCCGCACGTGCTGCGTCGGTCATCGCGATCATCCGGCGCGAGTGGTCGTGCGTCATGATCGGGCTCTCGCGTTCGCCCGCGCGCAACAAGTCGCAGAAATGCGCGGTCTCGTAGTTCAGGCCGCCGCCGTCGACCGGCGCATCGAGTTCGACCGTGCGCCCGTCCGCGTAGCGGATCGTCGCCCGCGCGGGGTTCCACCACTTCTCGTGAATCGTCACGTGCCCGCCTGCGGCGGCGATCAGCGCGTCACCGCGTCCCATCATGTCGAGCCCGCAAAAGAGCTGCGCGATGCCGCCGTTCGCGTGACGGCTGTTCAGGCTCGCGAACACGTCGACACCCGTCGCGCCGATACGGCCGAGCGTCTGCACGTCGACTGCGGCGCCGAGCCAGTCGACCGCGAGAAACGCTTCGTAGATCCCGATGTCGAGCAGCGCGCCGCCGGCGCGGTCGAGTCGATAGACGGAATGATCGTCCGGCACCGACGACGATGCGCAGCCCGCGCGCACGAGCCGGATTTCGCCGATCGGGTCGTCGTGCAGGTGCGCGCGTAACTGACGATACAACGGAAAGAACGGCGGCTTCATCGCTTCCATGAAGAGCCGTCCGGCAGCGCGTGCCGCATCCAGCACGGCGTCGAGTTGCGTCGCGTTCAGCGTCGCGGGTTTTTCGCACAGCACAGCCTTGCCGGCGGCAAGCGCCGCTTGCGCGTAGCGTGCGTGACTGTCGTGGAGGGTTGCGATATAGACCGCGTCGATGTCGCTCGCGAGGAGCGCGTCGAGGCTGGCGGCAGGCGTGCCGCCGCAGCTGTCGCAGAAGGCGGTTGCCGCGTCGGCGCGGCGTGCCCATACGCCGGCGAGCGTGGCACCCGGCACGTGAGCGAGGCTTTGCGCGAATCGGCGTGCGATGCTGCCTGCGCCGACGATGCCGAAGCGCACCGGGCGGTTGTCGAGGTCGTTCATCCGGATCTTCCGTGTCGGTCGTATGACGGGGGCCGGCACGCTGCCGGCCGGCCGTCATGATAAACGGCTCGCCGGCGCACGGATAAGCGACGCGCGCCGATTCAGGCGCGCACGGGCACGTCGACGGAGAAATCGCGCGAAATCTCGTCGGCGCTGAAATCGATCAGCGCGAGCGATGCCGCTTCGGCTTCGCGCGGATCGCGGCGTTCGATCGCGTCGACGACGCGCGCATGCGCCTTCACCGCGACGTCGTGCGCACCGTCCTTCTGCGCGACGCGCGGATTCACGAGACGCACCGCACCGCGCACGATGGCCGCCATCTGCTGGAAGAACTGGTTGCCGCTCGCCTGGACGATCCGCGTGTGCAGCAACTCGTCCGCCGTGTCGTATCCGGGGTCGCCCGGTTGCAACACCTTGAACGCTTCGAATGCCTCGCGAATGCCCGCGATGTCGACCGCCGTCGCACGGACGGCCGCCTGCGCGGTCGCGCGCGGTTCGATCAGCATCCGGAATTCGATGACGTCGCGCATGAACTGCGGATCCGGCTTCGCACGAAACCGCCAGCTCACCACGTCTTCATCGATCATGCGCCAGTCGCGCATCGGTCGAACGCGCGTACCGACTTTCGGACGCACGTCGAGCATGTCGCGCGCAAGCAACATCGACAATGCTTCGCGCATCACCGTCCGGCTCACGTCGAACTCTTTCGACAGCACGTCCTGCGGCGGCAAAATGCCGCCGTACTTGTCCTCGACGATACCCGCGACAAGCCCATCCATCACTTTGGCGACCAGTGACCGGTCTTTGCCCTGCTCCATGACACCTCCCCGTGCGTCGATTTGCGAACACCTGCTCCGCAGTTCCGCCGGCCCTGGTTACGACTGTTCTTATGATCTATAAGTTGATGAGTTCGGGGATATTTCGCTATCTGGTAAACACCTGACAGGGTTATCCCTCTTTTTGACGTGGTGATTTATACGGCTTCAAAAAAAGCCCGGGAAGCGCGCTGCGCTTGCCGGGCCGGGCTTTCCGTCGAGTTTGAAGATGCAATCCATTACGGCATCCTGACGCCATTACGGACTGCTTCTCATTCAGTTTCGATTAATCGGGATAAACGATCGTCTCAACGCCGTTTTCCGTGCCGAGCAGACACAGATTCGCGCCGCGCTCGGCGAACAGGCCAACCGTCACGACGCCCGGCCATGCGTTGACCTGCGCTTCGAAACCGCGCGGATCGACGATCTGCAGCCCCTTCACGTCGATGATTTCGTTGCCGTTGTCGGTGATGTACGGCGTGCCGTCCTTCGTCACGCGCAGCACCGGCACGCCGCCCAGCGCGGTCACGCGCCGGCCGATCGCCGTGCGCGCCATCGGCACGACTTCGATCGGCAGCGGGAATGCGCCGAGCACCGGCACGCGCTTGCTGCCATCCGCGATGCAGACGAACGTATCGGCCACCGACGCGACGATCTTCTCGCGCGTCAGCGCACCGCCGCCACCCTTGATCATCGCGCCGCTTGCGTCGATCTCGTCGGCACCGTCGACGTACACCTGCAGCGATTTGACTTCGTTCAGGTCGAACACCTTGATGCCGTGGGACTTGAGGCGTTCGGTCGTCGCGATGGAGCTCGACACGGCGCCGCGGTAGCGCGATTTGACGGCCGCGAGCGCGTCGATGAAGCAGTTGGCGGTCGAGCCGGTGCCGACGCCGATCACGGCGCCTTCCGGCACGTTCTGGATCACATAATCGGCGGCTGCCTGGCCGACCAGGCGTTTGAGTTCGTCTTGAGTCATGGGGTGGGAATACAGCGGGATTGCGGAAAACCGGCAGTTTACCGGACTCGGATGACGACCCGGGCTTTTTCGGCGCGTGTTGCAGCGCCTCGCGCGCCGATCGATCGTCAGGGCGCGCCGGTTGCGGCACCCTCCTCGGCCGGCGGCGTGCCGGGAAAATACTTGTCGAGCAACGCTTGCGCGATCGCATCGGTCCCGGCGTCCGGGTTGCCCGCATAGTCGGATGGTCGGAAATGCATCTGAAACGCCGCGAAAACGCGTTGCGTGCGCGTGTCGAGCACGCCGTCGGTCGCCACGTCATAGCCGTAGCGTGCAAGCTTCAGCTGCAATTCCCGCACGTCGACGAGCGCGTGCGGATCGCGGCCGCCCAGTCGCGCGGCCACAGTCGCATCGTCCGGCCATGCGCCGACGCCGGCTTGCGCGAGCGCATGCCACGGGAACAGCGGCCCCGGATCGATCTTGCGTTGTGGCGCGATGTCGCTGTGCCCGACCACGCGCGTTGGCGGAATTCCGTAGCGTGCGACGATGTCCTTCGACAGGCGGATCAGCGCATCGACCTGTTCGGGCGGATACGGCTGCCACGTGCGGTTTTGCGGATCGAGCGGGCCGCGATTCACGTTCTCGATGCCGATCGACGCCGCGTTGAGCTCGGTCGTGCCCTGCCATTCGCTGATACCCGCATGCCATGCGCGTTTCGATTCGGGAACGAGCTGGTAGACGACCGGCATCCCGTGTTCGACGCGTGGTTGCGGCGGCACGACGTAGTGCGCGCTGACCGAGTCGCCCGTCAGCGTGCGCAGCGATTTCGCTTCGTCGCTTTCGGTGTAATGCATCACGAGAAAGCGGATCCGCGAATCGGCGCCGTGCGCTTGCAGGCTCGTATCGGCGTAGTAGGTGCCGCGCCCGACCAGCGACGGCGATGTGCAGGCGGCCAGCAGGCCGAGGATGGCGCACGATGCGCCGAGGCGAAACAGGGTCATGGTCCGCGAGTTCCGGGAGCCGCGTGCCGCGCGCAGTCGCGGCACGCGTCGTTCGGGTCGTGACGGCCCGCGCATCGCGCGAGCCCGCGTGCGTCAGCCCGGGTCAGCCCTTCACGCGCCGCTGCCGCACCGCTTCGTACAGGCACACGCCGCTCGCGACCGACACGTTCAGGCTTTCGACGCTGCCGGCCATCGGGATGCTCATCACTTCGTCGCAGGTGTCGCGCGTGAGCCGGCGCATGCCTTCGCCCTCCGCACCCATGACGATGGCGACGGGGCCGTCGAGCTTCGTGTCGTACAGCGTGCCCGGCGCCTCGTCCGACGTGCCGATGATCCACACGCCTGCCTCCTTCAGCTCGCGCAGCGCGCGGGCGAGGTTCGTCACCGTGATGTACGGCACCGTGTCGGCCGCGCCGCTCGCGACCTTCGCCGCGGTCGCGTTCAGGCCGACCGCGCGGTCACGCGGCGCGATCACCGCATGCGCGCCGGCCGAATCGGCGACGCGCAGGCACGCGCCGAGGTTGTGCGGATCGGTGACGCCGTCGAGCACCAGCAGCAGCGCCGGGCCCTGGATGCCGTCGAGCAGCTCGGACAGGTTCTGCGCGAGCGGAACGTCTTCGACGCGCGCGACGACGCCCTGATGGCGCTCGGTATGCGCGAGGCCCCACAGGCGGGTTTCGTCGGCTGCGATCAGCCGCACGCCCGCTTCCTTCGCGGCGTGCAGGAAGTCCTGCATGCGGCGGTCGCGGCGCGTCTGGTCGTACAGCACCTCCGCAACCGTCGACGCATCGTGCCGCAAACGTGCGGTCACCGCGTGAAAACCGTAAAGAACCTTCAGACGTGACATGACTGGAACAACCTTCGATCAAACGTGCGGCCGCGCGATGGGCGCAGCCGCGATTCATGGAAAAGGAAAGCGCCGCGTTGCCGGCCGGTGACCGGTAGAACGCGGCGTCTCTCGATACTGCAGGGGCGTGTGCATGCACCGCCCCGAACGCTCAATACTTCTTGCGGGCGTGAACCTTCTTCGCGGCCGTCTTCGCCGCCACGCCGCCCTTCTTCTTCGCGGCACGCGCCGCACGCGCCTCCTTCACCGCGACGGTCGGCGCGCTCGCCGCCTTCTTGCGGCGCGGCGCGGCTTCCTCCACCGGCGGCAACGAGCGCACGCGCGGGCCACCGCGATCGTTACCGTTACCGGCGACAGCCGGCGCCGGTACCGTACGAGGCGCCTTCACCGGCGTGTCGCGCACGAGGCGGAAATCGATCTTGCGCGCGTCGAGATCGACGCGGCTCACCTGCACGCGCACACGATCGGACAGGCGATAGCGGATACCCGTGCGCTCGCCGCGCAGCTCGTTCTTGATCTCGTCGTACTGGAAGTAGTCCGAGCCGAGTTCCGTGACGTGCACGAGCCCTTCGATGAACAGCGTATCGAGCTGCACGAAGATGCCGAACGACGTGACGCCGTTCACCATCCCGCCGTACTCCTCGCCGAGCTTGTCGCGCATGAAGTAGCACTTGAGCCAGGCCTCGACGTCGCGCGACGCTTCGTCGGCACGGCGCTCGTTCGCCGAGCAGTGCAGGCCGAGTTCTTCCCAGATCGCGGTGTTCGATCGCGAACGGCCGCGCGCTTCGTCGTCGGCCTGCTGCATCGCGCGGGCGCGCGGCGAGAGCGCGGTGTTCAGCTCGAAGCCTTCCGGTGCCTTCGGCACGTACTTCTTGCCCGACAGGATCGAGTAGATCGCGCGGTGCGTGAGCAGGTCGGGATAGCGGCGGATCGGGCTCGTGAAGTGCGCATACGCCTCATACGCGAGACCGAAGTGACCGATGTTGTCCGGACTGTAGACGGCCTGCTGCATCGAGCGCAGCAGCATCGGCTGCAGCATCTGCGCGTCGGGCCGGTCGCGGATCTGCGCCATCAGCGCGGCGTAGTCGCTCGCATGCGGCTTGTCGCCGCCGCCGAGCGACAGGCCCATGCCGCGCAGGAACGCGCGCAGGTTCTCGAGCTTCTCCGGCGTCGGGCCCGCATGCACGCGGTACAGGCCCGGGTGCTTGTTGCGCTTCAGGAAGTCGGCCGCGCAGACGTTCGCGGCCAGCATGCATTCCTCGATCAGCTTGTGCGCATCGTTGCGCTGACGCGGCACGATCTGTTCGATCTTGCCCTGCGAGTTGCAGACGATGTACGTCTCGGTCGTGTCGAAGTCGATCGCGCCGCGCTTCTGGCGGGCGGCGAACAGCGCCTTGTAGACGCCGTACAGATCCTGCAGGTGCGGCAGCAGGTCCGCGCGGCGCGCGGCCTCCGGCCCCTTCGTGTTCGACAGCACGGCGGCGACTTCGGTGTACGTCAGGCGCGCAGCCGAATGGATCACGGCCGGGTAGAACTGGTACGCCTTGATCTCGCCGCGCGCCGTAATCACCATATCGCACGCGAGCACGCAGCGGTCGACCTGCGGATTCAGCGAGCACAGCCCGTTCGACAGCTTCTCCGGCAGCATCGGGATCACCCGGCGCGGGAAATAGACCGACGTGCTGCGTTCCAGTGCGTCGGCATCGAGGCCGTTGCCCGGCTGCACATAGTGCGACACGTCGGCGATCGCGACGATCAGGCGGTAGCCGTCGCCGCGACCGACCTTGGTCGGCTCGCAGTAGACGGCATCGTCGAAGTCGCGGGCGTCCTCGCCGTCGATCGTCACGAGCGGCACGTCGCGCAGATCGACGCGGAACCGCAGGTCGGCCGGCCGCACCTTGTCGGGCAGCGCGGCGGCTTCATCGAGCGCCGGCTGGCTGAATTCATGCGGCACGCCGTACTTGCGCACCGCGATCTCGATTTCCATGCCCGGATCGTCGATGTCGCCGAGCACTTCGACGACGCGGCCGAGCGGTTGCGAATGGCGGCTCGGGAAATCGGTCAATTCGACGACGACGACCTGCCCGACCTTTGCCTTCTTCACGTTCTGCGTGATCAGGATGTCGTGGCCGATGCGCTTGTCTTCGGGTGCGACGATCAGCGCGCCGTTCTCGTTGAGCAGGCGGCCGATCACGCGCTTGTTCGCGCGCTCGGTGACTTCGACGACATGGCCTTCCGGGCGGCCGCGGCGATCGTAGCCGACGATCCGCGCGAGCACGCGGTCGTTGTGCATGACCTTCTGCATTTCGCCGTTCGGCAGGAACAGGTCGTCCTGGCCGTCGTCGCGGATCACGAACCCGTAGCCGTCGCGATGCCCCTGCACGCGGCCGGCGACGAAATTCGACGGATGGGTAAGCTGATAGTGGCCGCGCTTGTCGAGGCGGATCTGGCCGTCGCGTTCCATCGCGGCGACACGCCGGAAGAACCCTTCGCGCTCCTGGCGCTTGATCGACAACGCTTCGGCGATGTCGTTGGCTGCCAGCGGCGCGTCGCTCGTACGCAGCACGCCGAGAATTTCTTCACGGCTCGGAATGGGGTACGGATATTTGCTCAAGGGTTTGTCGATGATTGTTCTCGTTGCGTTGACTGATGGTGCACGGCATCAACATAGAAGTGTCCGTCAGACAGTTCTATAGTGACGGCGGCGGACCATTCTATCACCCGCCTGTGCCGCCAAATGACGCGAATGCCGCGTGCGGGCGCTGCAGCGGCCGGTTTGCGGTGCATCGCAAAAAAGTGTTGACACGATTAATTGGGGCGCTATAATTTCGCTTCTTTGCAGCAAGCAGCTACTGCAAAACGTGCCCAGGTGGCGGAATTGGTAGACGCACTAGGTTCAGGTCCTAGCGGTGGCAACATCGTGGAGGTTCGAGTCCTCTCCTGGGCACCATCTGTTTTTGAAAAGGTCGGCTCTATGCCGGCCTTTTTTCATTTCAAGCCTCGCATTACGCGCGCTGGCCGCGCCATATGCCCGTCACGCCGATCGATAGCAGAATTGATCGGTGATCGATTGCCCTCCCCGTTGGTACGTTAGCCGCTTT
Source organism: Burkholderia sp. RF2-non_BP3 (assembly GCF_001522185.1). Taxonomy (NCBI): domain Bacteria; kingdom Pseudomonadati; phylum Pseudomonadota; class Betaproteobacteria; order Burkholderiales; family Burkholderiaceae; genus Burkholderia; species Burkholderia sp. RF2-non_BP3. The sequence continues at coordinate 301,686 of NZ_LOSU01000036.1, forward strand.
GCTTTCGACGAATCCGGCGAGGAACACGATCCATGACGTCGATGCATCCGCCGCACGTTCGCATGTGCGATGCCGGCCGCCGGCATCGCGGCGCACGCGAGAACTCACCATACACGCTGCGCATCGGTCGACACGAATCCCGCCGCGAGGATTCCGTAGTCCCTCAGAACGTCGGTGAGCAGCAGAAGAACGCCGATACGTTTCGCGCAGCTGGTTTGCTGCACACCTGCGTCGACACAGCTGATGCGCTGCGCAGGAATTTCGCGGCAACGCGTGCGATTCCGATCTGCGCGTGACGCCCTGAATATGCGACGCGCGAAATTTTTATGGCCGTCGCACAAATTGTATTGACAGACTTTCAAGACACGCTAAAATAGCGGTCTTCGCATCGCAGCAAGCGAAACGTGCCCAGGTGGCGGAATTGGTAGACGCACTAGGTTCAGGTCCTAGCGGTGGCAACACCGTGGAGGTTCGAGTCCTCTCCTGGGCACCACTTATTTAAGAAAGGCCGGCTTTTAGCCGGCCTTTTTCTTTTTCAGGCGCAAAGCGCTGCGCTTGCAACCGCAACTCGGGGCACGCGCCCGCGTTACCAAGCCCCCTCCGCTTTCCAGAAACGGGCGGCCTATCCCGGCCTTCTGTCATCTCCGACTCAAGCAACGAAGCGGAATCGGGCGCGCGAATTTCGAGATGCCCGGCGAACTCGATGGATACGCGACGCACACCTCGCCCCTTCACCGATTCAGCAGCCGAACGCTTCATCAAGACTCGCCCCGGCTGTCGATGTCAGGCGCCGTTCCAGCGTTTCGCGGCAATCGCGACACGCTCGCCCAGCACTTCCGCCGTCTTGCGATCGCTCTCAAGAATCGCATCGCCGCCCTCGTCCGCATTTGCCTGCGCCATCGCACCGAGGAACGACCCGAGCCGATTCAGATCGTTGACCGAACCCGCACTGCTGTTGTTGCCGGGCATCAGGCCGAGGCTGACCCACAGCATCTGATGCTGGGCAGCGAAGACCGCCAGTTGTTGCAGCGTCGACAGCTTGTCGCCGCTTTGCGAAGCCGACACCGTGAAACCGGCTGCCAGCTTGTCACGCCACTTGCCCCAATGCTTCGACGATGCGTCCATGAAGCCCTTGAACTGAGCGGACGCACTGCCCATGTAGGTCGGCGAGCCAAAGATGATCGCCTTCGCATCGCGCTCCAGGTACTCCCAGTGTTCGTCGATCGCGTCGACGGGGATCAACTTGACCGACGCGCCGTCGACTTTCTCGACGCCGCGAGCAACTGCGTCCGCAATAACGGCTGCGTGGCCGTAGCCGCTGTGAAAAACCACTGCAATTTCAGACATGACGAACTCCTTGACGCGGACCGCTCCGCAATAAACGTTACTGCTACGGTAACATAAAAAGTCGCGATACAAGCGACTTCACCCACAGGTGCCGCACGCGCCATTGCGTGTCGGCGCCTGCGCGATGCACACGGCCCGCCGGGCCAGCGGGCAATCGTTGCGATTGCATCCTGTAGCCGCGGGGGCAGCCCGGACGACAGGATGTCGTCGAGAATAATTTCTCCGGCGACAAACGTGAATGCGCATTCAGGAAATTCGCTCGATCCTTTCCGGCAGTAATTCCTCGCGCCGGCATCGACGGGTCAATGTGTTCAGACGCGACGAACCAGGCGCGCCCTTTTTCTCACCGATCCAAACGATCGCGCAAAAATCTGTTGACACGCCCTTCAGTCACGCTATAATTGCGGTCTTTCGCGATGCAGCAAAGCGAAACGTGCCCAGGTGGCGGAATTGGTAGACGCACTAGGTTCAGGTCCTAGCGGTGGCAACATCGTGGAGGTTCGAGTCCTCTCCTGGGCACCATCTGTTTTTGAAAAGGTCGGCTTTATGCCGGCCTTTTTTCATTTCCGACTCCAGAATCCCTGCGGGCGCGCTTGCGAATTCACCGCGGCAGCGCAACTCACCACAGCCACCAACACGCACCGAGTGCCGAATCCACGCCCGCCCTCGTGCGCGGGGACAATCACTTCGCCACCCGTGATTCGCCTCACCCTTGCCCACCAGCATCCATCCCCGCCCCAGAGGCAAAACCGGGATTTCCCTAGGCTGACACGCCGCCGCTCACGCGGTTAAATAAATCAACGTGATTTATTTAATGCGTCGCAATCGACGCGCCCCATGGAAGGAGACGCCATGAGAAGCCCGCACATCGGCCAGGGAAGCAACTCGGCCAACGTGCGCCGTTACAACGAGCGCCTGCTGTTGAAGACGCTGCGCCGTGCGGGTAGCGCATCGAAGGCCGACCTGGCCCGTCTCGCGAACATGACGGGCACGGCGGTCGGCAGCATCATCGCGTCGCTCGCCGATGCGAAGCTGATTGCGTTCGCCGGCCGCACCGAAGGCCAGCGCGGCCAGCCGGCATCGCTGATCCGCCTCGATCCGCGCGGCGCGTTCGGCATCGGCGTCCATCTCGACCGGATGCGCATCGAGACGGCGCTCGTCAATTTCGCGGGCGACGTGCTCGGCCGCCGCTCCCACGACATGCTGCTCCCCCCGCCCGCCGACGTGCTCGACATCGTGCGACGCGACATCGATGCGATGCAGGATCTGCTTCCCGCGCATGAGCGCGCGCGCCTGGCGGGCGTCGGCGTCGCGCAGCCGTACAACCTCGGCGCATGGATGCGCGAGCTCGGCCTCGCGCCCGACACGTTCCGCGCATGGGAAGACGTCGACTTCGCGAGCGACCTCGGGCGCACGCTGTCGCTGCCCGTGTTCGGCGAAAACGACGGCAACGCGGCCGCGATCGCCGAACTGTTCTACGGGTACGGCCGGCAGTGCGACGACTTCGTCTACCTGTTCATCGGTCCGGCGATCGGCGGCGGCATCGCGATCGACGGCGACTGCCTGCGCGGCGTGACCGGCAATGCCGGCGACATCGCCGTGATTCCCGTCCCGCCGAGCCGGCTGGCCTCCGCGCCGCCGCCGCGCGGCCCGTGGGACATCCTGCTCGCCCGCGCATCGCTGCATGCGCTGGTGCGCCACCTGCGCCATCACGGCGAGACGGTCGAGAACCGCGCCGATCTCGAGGCCTGCATCGCGCGCGGCCTGCCGGCGGTCGACGAATGGATCGACGACTGCGTCGACGCACTCGCCCCGGCATTGCGCGCGGTGCTGTGCGTCGTCGACGCGCCGGTGGTCGTGCTCGATGCCGATACCGACGCCGGCCTGCTCGATGCGCTGACGACCCGCCTGCGCGCGGCGCTCGTCGCCACCGCGCCGGAAGCGCGCGGCACGCCGACGCTCGTGCGCGGCACGTTCGGCGCCGACGCCGGTGCGATCGGCGCCGCGACGCTGCCGATGTTCTTCAACTTCTCCCCGCGGGCCGGCATCCTCAAGGGCGCCCGCACCGAATCGCAGGAGGTCAACCATGTCGCGTTCTGAGTCGCCCCGGCCGCTGCTCGAGATGCGCCGGATCAGCAAGACGTTCCCGGCCGTGCGCGCGCTCGACAACGTCAGCCTGACCGTCTATCCGGGCGAAATCCACTCGCTGATGGGCGAAAACGGCGCGGGCAAATCGACGCTGATGAAGATCCTGTCGGGTGCGTATCGCGCCGACGCCGGCGGCGAAATCCTGATCGACGGCGAGCGCATCGACGTCGACGGCCCGCTTGCCGCGCGCGATGCGGGCGTCGCGGTGATCTACCAGGAGCTGTGCCTCGCGCCGAACCTGACGGTGGCGGAAAACATCTACGTCGGCCGCGAACTGCGGCGCGGCAACCGGCGCTGGGGCACCATCGACCGCGCGGCGATGGCGCGCGGCTGCCAGGACGTGCTCACGCGTCTCGGCGCGCCGTTCGGGCCCGACACGCTCGTCGGCACGCTGTCGATCGCCGAACAGCAACTCGTCGAAATCGCGCGCGCCGTGCACACCCGCGCACGCATCCTCGTGATGGACGAACCGACGACGCCGCTGTCGTCGCGCGAGACCGAGCACCTGTTCGGCCTGATCCGCCAGCTGCGCGAGGAAGGTCTCGCGATTATCTACATCAGCCACCGGATGGCCGAGATCTATGAATTGTCCGACCGCGTGTCGGTGCTGCGCGACGGATCGTACGTCGGCACGCTCGAGCGCGAATCGCTGTCGGCCGAGCGGCTCGTCGCGATGATGGTGGGCCGCGACATCTCCGGCTTCTACAAGAAGGAACATGCGCCGTACGACCCCGGCCACCTGCTGCTGTCGGTACGCGACATCGCCGACGGCGACCGCGTGCGCGGCTGCAGCCTCGACCTGCATGCGGGCGAGGTGCTCGGCATCGCCGGGCTCGTCGGCGCGGGCCGCACCGAGCTCGCGCGGCTGATCTTCGGCGCGGAACCGCGCACGCGCGGCGACGTGAAGCTGGGCGATCGAACGTTCGGCGCCCATTCGCCCCGCGACGCGATCGACGCGGGCCTCGTCTACCTGACGGAAGACCGCAAGCGCCAGGGCCTGTTCCTGGACATGAGCGTGCGCGACAACATCAACATCTCCGTGTGCAACCGCGACGCCCGGCTCGGCGCGCTCGATCTCGCACGCGGCGCCGAACGCGCGCGCGACGCGATCGCCTCGCTGTCGATCCGCGTGCCGAACGCGAATGTGAACGTCGGCGCGCTGTCGGGCGGCAACCAGCAGAAAGTGCTGCTGTCGCGCCTGCTCGAGACGAAGCCGCGCGTGCTGATCCTCGACGAACCGACACGCGGCGTCGACATCGGCGCGAAATCCGAGATCTACCGGATCATCAACGAACTGGCCCGTGCGGGCGTCGGCGTGATCGTGATCTCGAGCGAGCTGCCGGAAATCATCGGTGTCGCCGATCGCGTGCTCGTGATGCGCGAAGGCGAGATCGCCGGCCAACTCGGCGGCCACATGCACACACCCATCACGCAGGAAGCGATCATCGCGCTCGCCACCGGCTCGCAGGCCGAACTCGCCGACGCGCACTGACCACGCCCCCTTCATCTCCCTCTTACGTCCAGGTACCGACATGATCAACCCGACCAAGCAGCGGAACCTCGCTTCCGCGACGGCCCATCCGGTGGCCAACCGTACGCCGCTGATGCGCGGCGCCGATCATCGCGCGCGCATGCAATCGCTGATGCGCACCGCCGGCATGCTGCCGGTGCTGCTGGTTCTGTGCATCGGCTTCGGATTCCTGACCGACGGCTTCTTCACGCTGCAGAACCTGTCGATCGTCACGCAGCAGGCCTCGATCAACATCGTGCTCGCCGCCGGCATGACCTTCGTGATCCTGACGGGCGGCATCGACCTGTCGGTCGGTTCGGTGCTCGCCGCATCGGCCGTCGCCGCGCTGCTCGCGTCGACCATCCCCGGATGGGGCTGGCTCGGCGTGCCGATCGCGCTCGCGGTCGGCCTCGTGTTCGGCGCGATCAACGGCGGCTTGATCTCGTTCCTGCGCCTGCCGCCGTTCATCGTCACACTCGGCGCGATGACGGCCGTGCGCGGGGTCGCCCGCCTGATCGGCAACGACACGACCGTCTTCAACCCGCAACTGCCGTTCGCGTTCATCGGCAACGGCACGATCCTCGGCGTGCCCTGGCTCGTCGTGATCGCGTGCGCGGTGATCGCGCTGTCCTGGTTCATCCTGCGCCGCACGGTGCTCGGGATGCGGATCTATTCGGTCGGCGGCAACCCTGAAGCCGCGCGCCTGTCGGGCATCAACGTGCGGGCGATCCAGCTGTTCGTGTATGCCGCGTCGGGTCTGCTCGCGGGTCTCGGCGCGGTGATGTCGGCCGCGCGGCTCTATGCGGCCAACGGCCTGCAGCTCGGCCAGTCGTACGAACTCGATGCGATCGCCGCGGTGATCCTCGGCGGCACGAGCTTCGTCGGCGGCGTCGGCTCGATCGTCGGCACGCTGATCGGTGCGCTGATCATCGCGGTTCTGACCAACGGTCTCGTGCTGCTCGGCGTGTCCGACATCTGGCAATACATCATCAAGGGGCTCGTGATCATCGGCGCCGTCGCGCTCGACCGCTATCGACAGCGCGACTCGGCCCGTACCTGACACGCACTCCTCACCATTCAACCATCAGGGCGCAGGCAGGTCCTCCTGCGCCCGTCCGCCAACGGACCTTCCGGAGACACAACGACATGTTCAAGCACAAAGCCGCCCTGACCGCCATCGCCTGCGCGCTCGCCTTCGGCGCCGCCGCCGCCCACGCAGCCGACAAGCCGCTGAAATCGATCGGCGTCACGGTCGGGTCGCTCGGCAACCCGTACTTCGTCACGATCGTGAAGGGTGCCGAAGCACGCGCCAAACAGCTCAACCCGAACGCGAAGGTCACCGCGGTTTCCGCCGATTACGACCTGAACAAGCAGTTCACCCAGATCGACAACTTCATCTCCGCACACGTCGACATGATCCTGCTCAACGCGACCGATCCGAAGGCGATCGAGCCGGCGGTGAAGAAGGCGCAGGCGGCCGGCATCACGGTCGTCGCGGTGGACGTCGCGGCAGCCGGCGCGAACGCGACCGTGCAGACCAACAACGTGAAGGCCGGCGAGCTGGCGTGCGACTACCTCGCGAAGAAGCTCAGCGGCAAGGGCAACGTGATCATCGAGAACGGCCCGCAGGTGTCGGCCGTGATCGATCGCGTGAACGGCTGCAAGACCGTGCTCGCGAAAAACCCGGGCATCAAGCTGCTGTCGAGCGACCAGGACGGCAAGGGCTCGCGCGAAGGCGGGATGAACGCGATGCAGGGCTACCTGACGCGCTTTCCGAAGCTCGACGGCGTGTTCACGATCAACGACCCGCAGGCGATCGGCAGCGATCTCGCGGCGAAGCAGCTGAATCGCCCGAACATCGTGATCACGTCGGTCGACGGCGCGCCGGATATCGAGGTGGCGCTGAAGTCCAACACGCTCGTGCAGGCGTCGTCGAGCCAGGACCCGTGGGCGATGGCGCAACAGGCCGTCAACGTCGGCTACGGGATCATGAACGGCCAGAAGCCGGCCAATCCGATGATCCTGATCGAGCCGACGCTCGTCACGCGCGACAACGTGAAGGGCTACAAGGGCTGGAGCAGCCCGCGCTGATCGCGCGACGCCACCCGCGATCCCGGGCGGTGTCGGGCCGCGTCGCCGCGCGCGGCGCCCGGCTCTGCCCGTCCGCTCACCTCAACCGCTGCACCGCCGCGCGACACGCCACGGCACAAGGTTTCGACATGACGATGACGTTCCCCCGCCTGATCGTATTCGGCGAAGCGCTGACCGATTTCATCCGCGACGACGCGCAGCACTGGCGCAGCGTCGCCGGCGGCTCGTGCTGGAACGTGGCGCGCGTCGGCGCACGGCTCGGCGTGCCGACCGCCTTCGCCGGCACGGTCAGCCGCGACATCTTCGGCGACGAATTGATGCGCAGGAGCGCCGATGCCGGGCTCGACCCGCGCTTCATCCGGCAGGTCGATCGCGCGCCGCTGCTCGCGATGGTCGTGTCGAAACAGCCGCCCGATTACTTCTTCATCGGCGAAAACAGCGCCGATCTCGCGTTCGATCCCGCCGACTTGCCCGACGGCGCGCTCGACGCGGCCGAGATCGTGCACGTCGGCTCGCTCGGCGTCGTGCGCGAGCCGCTTGCATCGCGCCTGATCGACGTCGTGCAGGCTGCACGCGCCGCCGGCAAACGAATCTCGTTCGATCCGAACTATCGCGCGCCGATGGCCGCGCCGTCGTATCGCGCCACCCTGCGGCGGCTGGCAAGTCTCGCCGACTGGATCAAGGTCTCCGACGAAGATCTGCGCGGCCTGTTCCCCGAACGCGACGAAGCCGCCGCGCTCGCGCAATTGCGCGCGTGGGCGCCCGATGCGAGCGTGCTCGTCACGCGCGGCGCGGCCGGGATGCAGCTCCTGCATCGCGATTCCGCGCTGTTCCAACCGGCGTTCGCGACCGAGGTCGCCGATACCGTCGGCTGCGGCGACGCCAGCATCGGTGGCTGGCTCGCCAGCCAGCTCACGCGCCCCGGCGCATCGGCCGCCGATCATCTGCGCTATGCGGCCGCCTGCGCGGCGGTCGCCTGTGCGCATGCGGGCGCATATGCGCCGACGGCTGCCGAGGTGGCAGAGGTGATGGCCAACCCCGCGACCGCCGAAGCGGCCGACGCCGCGCTGTCGCACTAGGCGGCACCGGAACGCGCGGGACGGCGCGTTCGCCTCGCATCGTCACGCACCGCCCTGCGCGCCCTTCCCGCCATTACCGCGCGCCTGCAGCAGTTGCAGGCTCTCGTCGACACTCAGTTCGGACATCGCGTCGTCGCGCAGCGTCTCGTCGGCCGCGCGGCGCAGCGCATGCAGCGCGTGCTCCTTGAGCCGCACGATCGCAAACTGCAGCCCACGGGCCGCGCATTCGGCCGCGAACGTACGCAACGACTCGATCGTCGTGCCGTCCACGTCCGGCGTTTCCTCGAGACTCAGCAGCACGGTACGCGTATCGGGCGCGGCCTTCATCAGCGCACGCACGCGATTGAGCATCCGGTCCGCGTTCGCGAAGAACAGCTGCGCCTCGGGCCGCACGATCAGCACGCCGGGTACCGGCGTCGCATCGGCATGGTTCGCGACGTCGACGAAGTCGTGCCCGTCGCGCAACCGGCCGAGCACGCTCACGTTCGGCTCCGACAACTTGCGCAGCGTCAGCAGCAGGCTCACGCCGATGGCCGCGAGCAGGCCGTGCAGCACGCCGAGCACGAGCACCGCGAGCAACGCGGCGATCACGACGAGCCGGTCGCGATGCCAGACCCAGTACGGCCGGAACACCGTCGGATGCAGCGAGTGGCTGACCGCAAAGATCACGATCGCCGCGAGCACGGGCTCCGGCGTGCGCGCAAGCTGCGGCAGCAGCAGCCACACGATCAGCGCGACCACGCCGGCCGCCCACAAGCCCGCGAAACGCGACCGCGCACCGGCCGCCTCGTTCGCGGACGTCGCCGAATATCCGGCGCCGACCGGCATCCCGTGCAGCAGCCCCGACACGAGGTTCGCGCAGCCGAGGGCGACGAGGTCGCGGTTCGGCGACACGCTGTCGCCATGCTTCAGCGCGAAGTTGCGAATCGATCCGTACGACTCCGCATACAGGATCAGCATCAGCGCGAAAGCAAGTTCGACCGTCTGCATCCATGCATTGCGGTCGAGATGCGGCAGGCCGAATTCGATGTGCCGGAAATCGATGTGCCCGACGATCGCGATCCCGTAGTGCTGCCAGTCGACCATATATCCGGCCGCGATCGACAGCACGATCACGACCAGTGTCGCGGGCACGCGCGAGCGCCGGCCGAGCACGAACAGCAACGCGAGCGCGGTCGCGCCGAGCGCGACGCTCGCGAGGTTCGCATGCGGCGCGCCGGTGACAAGCTCCAGCGCGACATGCGGCGCGTCGCTGTGCTGCACGGAGATCGCGAGAATCTTCGGCACCTGCTTGATGACGATCGTCAGCGCCAGGCCGAACGTGAAACCGCGCAGCACCGGACGCGCGACGAAATCCGACATGCCGCCCAGTCGCGCGGCACCCGCCAGGATGAACAGCACGCCGGTCATCGCGACGAGCGCGGCCGCCAGCGCGAGTTGCGCGGCAAGCGCCATCCCGGACTCGGCCAGCACGGTCGCGGCGAGCACGGCCGCCGACGACGATGTCGACGACACGATCGCAAAGCGGCTGCTGCCGGTCAGCGCATAGACGACGAGCCCCGACAGCAGCGCGATGAGACCGGCCTGCGGCGGCAGGTTGGCGAGACCCGCGTACGCGACCGCCTCGGGAATCAGCAGCCCGGCGATCGATACGCCGGCCAGCGCGTCGAGGCCGATGCGCTGCATGGGCGGCGACGTTGCCGCATCGAGTGCAGCGAAATGCTCGGGATGCTGCGGGCCGGCATCCGGACGGGGCGGGACGGTCGTCATGAAGTGGCAGGCACCGGGCGCGTATCAGGGCTTGACGGCAATGACGCCCGACCAGCCGGGCAGATAGCGCGCGTCCTGCTCGTGCGCACGGCGCAGCGAGAGGTCGAGCGCCTTCGAGAAGTTCTTGCGGATCTGGTCGAGCGTCACGTGCTGGCGCAGGTAGTCGGCCCACAGGAATTCGCTGAACGGCGTCGCATCCTTCGCGTAGCCGCCGGCCGTGCGCAGCTCGCCCGCAAGGCTCCGGTACGGATCGTCCTCGAGCCCCGTCAGCGCCTTCGGCAAATGCGCGTAGTCGCGACGCGAACCGTCCGCGCCGAACGGATGCACCCACTGGTTGTGTTCCATCATCCGCCAGAAGATCGTGTCGTCGAGCCAGGACAGATCCTTCAGCAGCATCGCGTTCACACGGGTCTCCCCTTCCTCGATCAGCGCGAGGCCGAGGTGGTGATGATCGGTGATGTAGTGCAGCCCGCCCGGGCCGAGGACGGCCGGAAACCAGTGCGACTCGATCGCGGCCTTGCGCGCGCGCTTGTCGAGCGTCTTCCAGTGCTTGCGCTTCGCTTTCACTTCGCGATAGCCGACCGTCATTTGCGTCGGACGCAGTGCGTCGAGCCGGACGGGAATGAGATGAACGTCGTTGCCGAGTGCCATGGTCGTACCCCATGTTACGAATTTCCGGCAACGATACTCCTGATCTGACGAGCCGTTAATACGTCACGGCCTCGATATGCCTGTGCTTGACCATCTCTGACAACCGGACGCAACACTATGCACGCAGGTCGTCGCGCTCGAGACGGTGGCGCACGTAAGGAATCCCGTCGTGAACGACGCTCACGCGGCGCATCCCGAGCTTGCGTGCGACGTTCAGCGAACCCGTGTTCGCCTCGGCGATATCGGCGATCACGCGCGGCAGCCGCACGGTGTCGAACGCATGACGCACGACGGCCGCGGCGGCCTCGCATGCGATGCCGCGCCCCCACGCGGCGCGCACGAGCCGCCAGCCGATCTCGACGTCGCGCGCGCCGCCCGCATAGTCGGGAATCAGCAGGATCCATCCGATGAACGCATCGGGGCCGGCCTTCTCGAAGATCGACCAGTAGCCGAGGCCCGGCGGATACGCGCGCGTGATCCGATGCGTGACGAAGCGGCGATGTTCGTCCGGGTCGTGCCACGGGCCCGCGATGTAGCGCGTGACCTCGGGATCGCGATCCATCTCGATGCTCGCGTCGAGATCGGCCAGCACGCGCGGGCGCAGCCACAACCGCCCGGTCTCCAGGACGGGCAACGCGGCAACGGATGGTTCGGTCATCTGGACTCCTGATTCGGTGGCGATGCGCGTCGCGCACATTACATGACTGATACAAAAAGCCTTCCGGAATGATACAGACGCCTGTCGCCCGTCTCGCGCATGCTCATTTCCATTTTCTCAACAATCCATTTCATAGGGATTATTCCCGATTCGAGGTTATCGCACCCCACGTCGCACGGAGCCGCGGCCTACACTCGATCCATGCCCCCGCACCGCGCGCAAGCCGGGCCGGCATCCGCCAGCGGATCGTGAGCGCGCAAGCCTACGAGGAGACCTCGGACATGAGCTGGACCCGCGAACAACGCAACGTCACGATCGCCGCCTACCTGGGCTGGACACTCGACGCGTTCGATTTCTTCCTGATGGTCTTCGTGCTGAAGGACATCGCCGCCGAATTCGCGTCGACGATCCCCGCGGTCGCGTTCGCGCTGACGCTCACGCTCGCGATGCGCCCGATCGGCGCGCTGATCTTCGGCCGGCTCGCCGACCGGTTCGGCCGCCGTCCGACGCTGATGGTCAACATCGCGTGCTATTCGCTGCTCGAACTCGCGTCGGGCTTCGCGCCGAGCCTCGCCGCGCTGCTGGCGCTGCGCGCGCTGTTCGGCATCGCGATGGGCGGCGAATGGGGCGTCGGCTCCGCGCTGACGATGGAAACCGTGCCGACCCACGCGCGTGGCTTCGTGTCGGGCTTGCTGCAGGCCGGCTATCCGAGCGGCTACCTGCTCGCGTCCGTCGTGTTCGGCCTGTTCTACCAGTACATCGGCTGGCGCGGCATGTTCATGGTCGGCGTGCTGCCCGCGCTGCTCGTGCTGTATGTGCGCACGCACGTGCCCGAATCGCCGGCCTGGAAGCAGATGGAAAAGCGTCCGCGGCCGAGTCTCGCGACCACGATCCAGCAGAACTGGAAACTCACGATCTACGCGATCGTGCTGATGACCGCGTTCAACTTCTTCTCGCACGGCACGCAGGACCTCTACCCCACCTTCCTGCGCGAACAGCATCACTTCGATCCGCATACCGTGTCGTGGATCACGATCGTGCTGAACATCGGCGCGATCGTCGGCGGTCTGTCGTTCGGCGCGATCTCGGAGAAGATCGGCCGCCGTCGCGCGATCTTCGTCGCCGCGCTGATCGCGCTGCCGGTGCTGCCGCTGTGGGCGTTCTCGAGCGGCCCGGTCGCGCTCGCCGCCGGCGCGTTCCTGATGCAGATCTCCGTACAGGGTGCGTGGGGCGTGATCCCCGTCCACCTGAACGAGATCTCGCCCGACGAGATTCGCGCGACGTTCCCCGGCGTCGTCTACCAGCTCGGCAACCTGCTCGCGTCCGGCAACGCGACGATGCAGGCGTCGCTCGCGGTTTCCCAGGGCGACAACTACGGTTTCGCGCTGGCGCTCGTGGCCGGCATCGTGGCCGTCGTGATCGCCGTGCTGATCCTGTTCAGCCGCGAACGGCGCGGCATCGACATGACGCAATCGGTCAATACGCGTAGCACCGTCGGCTGAGCCCGCGCATTGCCGCATCGCACCATCGCGCGTGCCCCATCCCGCCGGGGCCGCGCGACAGACTTTCCGCATTCGCACATCGAACTAGAGGAATTTGTCCAGATTCCGCGCTTGCCCGCGCCGCCCGCGTTTTTTTATCTTAATAAAAACGGCTGTTTGAATCAGATAATCAAATCACCTGTTCGCGGCCGGGCGACCGGCATTGGGAGGCGGGACATGGCAGTCAGTCAGGAGGGGCGACCGTCGGCGGGACGGCCGTCCGGGACGCGGTCATCCGGAAATCGGCAGACCGGCGGGACGAAGGCGCGCATTCTCGATGCGGCCGAGGACCTGTTCATCGAACATGGCTTCGAAGCGATGTCGATGCGGCAGATCACGTCGCGCGCGGCGGTGAACCTCGCCGCGGTCAACTACCACTTCGGCAGCAAGGAAGCGTTGATCCACGCGATGCTGTCGCGTCGGCTCGATCAGCTCAACCAGGAACGTCTCGGCATTCTCGACCGCTTCGATGCGCAGCTCGGTGCACACATCACCTGCGAGCACGTGCTCGGCGCGATGTTCATTCCCGCGCTGAAGGCGTCGCGCGACCCCGAGCGCGGCGGCCCCGCGTTCCTGCGGCTGATCGGCCGCGCGTACACCGACCCGTCGCCGTTCGTGCGCAACTTCCTGACCGCGCACTACGCGAGCGTCGCGGGCCGCTTCTTCGACGCATTCCAGCGCGCGCTGCCGCACCTGCCGCGCACGGAGCTCGGCTGGCGGCTGCACTTCGCGATCGGTGCGCTGTCCGGCGCGCTGGCCGGGGCCGAAACCGAAAGCCTCATCGACGAATTCTCGCAAGGCCGCACGATGAACGACGTGCAGATGATCGCGCGGTTGTCCTCGCTGATCGTCGCCGCGCTGAAGGCGCCGATGCCAGACAGCGCGCAGCTGTCGATCTTCGCGGCCGTGCTCGACGATGCGGGTGCGAGCGAGGCGTTCGGGCTGCCCTCGAGCGCGCCGGCCGCCGATCCGGCGACGGTGCATTCGGCGAGCTGATCGCACGAGGCCGCGCAGGCGGCGATTCACGATTTTGGCGGCCCGGGCCGGCGTTGACACGCTGGCCCGGGCCGAACGAATGTCATGCGGCGGGAGCCAAGTCTGGCTTGCGCGCGTCGACGAAAAAGCATGGGACGAGCGTAAGCGCTGAAGCGCTAACGCTCGTCGACACCGGAGACACATCATGTCCTCATCCGCAGCAACCGCAGCGGCCCAACTCCCGCCGAACACCGACGGCATCTGGTACGCCTCGTATCCGCCCGGCGTGCCGCACGAAATCGACGTCACGCAATACGCATCGCTCGTGCAATTCTTCGACGAATGCACGACGCGCTTCGCCGAGCGCGTCGCCTACGTGAGCGCAGGCGCATCGATGACCTATCGCACGCTCGCGCAAAAAGTCGATGCATTCGCGTCGTATCTGCAAAGCACCGGCGTGAAGCCGGGCGACCGCGTCGCCATCATGCTGCCGAATACGTTCCAGTACCCGGTCGCGCTGTTCGGAACACTGAAGGCCGGCGCGATCGTCGTCAACGTCAACCCGCTCTATACCGCGCGCGAACTCGCGCACCAACTGAAGGACAGCGGCGCGCAGACGATCGTCGTATTCGAGAACTTCGCGCGCACGCTGCAGGACGCGTTGCCGGAAACGCAGGTGAAGAACATCGTCGTCACCGCGCTCGGCGACCTGCTCGCCGACGGCTTCAATGCAAAAGGACGCCTGATCAATTTCGTGCTGAAGCACGTGAAGAAGCTCGTGCCGGCCTACAGCCTGCCGCAGGCGATCCGGCTGCGCGCCGCCCTCGCGCTCGGCGCACGCGGCAAACCGCAACCGGTGCAGACGACGCGCGACGATCTCGCGTTCCTGCAATACACGGGCGGCACGACCGGCGTCGCGAAAGGCGCGATGCTCACGCACGGCAACCTGATCGCGAATCTGCTGCAGGCCAAGGCGTGGATCGCCGACCAGGTCTCGGGCGACGTCGAGACCGTGCTGACGCCGCTGCCGCTTTATCACATCTATTCGCTGACGGTGAACGCGTTCATCTTCATGGGGCTCGGCGGGCGCAACATCCTGATCGCGAATCCGCGCGACATGAACATGGTGATGAAGATCATCCGCAACGAAACGTTCACCGGAATCACCGGGATCAACACGCTGTACAACGCGTTCCTCGACAACGAGGAATTCCGCAAGCGCGACTTCTCGAAGCTCAAGCTCGCGATGGCGGGCGGCATGGCGATGCAGCGCGCGGTCGCGGAGCGCTTTCAGGAGGTCACGGGGCGGCCGGTCGTCGAAGGCTACGGGCTCACCGAATGCTCGCCGATCGTCACGATGAATCCGGTGGATCTGACCGACATGGCCGCGTTCAGCGGCTCGATCGGCCTGCCCGCCCCGTCGACGCTCGTGCGCTTCCGGCGCGAGGACGGCACCTGGGCCGCCGTCGGCGAGCCGGGCGAGCTGTGCGTGCACGGCCCGCAGGTGATGCGCGGCTACTGGCAGCGGCCCGACGAGACGGCGAAGGTGATCGACGCCGACGGCTGGCTCGGCACCGGCGACATCGGCGTGATGGACGAGCGCGGCTTCATCCGCCTGATCGACCGCAAGAAGGACATGATCCTCGTCTCGGGCTTCAACGTGTATCCGAACGAGATCGAGGAAGTGCTGGTCATGCATCCGGGCATCAGCGAAGCCGCCGCGATCGGCATCCCGGATGAAGTCCAGGGCGAACGGATCAAGGTCTTCGTCGTGCGCCGCGACCCGACGCTGACGGTCGACGACGTGCTCGCGCATTGCCGCAAAAACCTGACCGGTTACAAGATGCCGAAGTTCGTCGAATTCCGCGACGCGCTGCCGCAGACGAACGTCGGCAAGATCCTGCGCCGCGCGCTGCGCGACGAGGAACTCGCCAAGCTCAAGGCCGCGAAGCAAGGCTGAACGATCCATCGCCCCGGGAGACGCTGTCGATGAACGAAGGAACGAAGCGCCGCACGCGGCACGCCGCCGCGGCCGTCGCGTGCTTGTTGTCGCTCGCGCAAGCCGGCCTGCATGCGCAGGAAACCGCCGCCGCCGCAAGCGCGGCCCAGGAGGCCGCACTGCCGGCGGACCTGGCGAAGGTCACGCGCGAGCCGGTCGCGCAGCAGGCGCGCTGGCTGCGCACGGCCGCACAGCGCGGCGCGCTCGCACAACTTGACGACGCGACGCTCACGGCGCTGTTCAAGACCCTCGATCCGCTCGCCGTCCCGCTCTATATCCGCAACGGTCCCAATGGCTATCCGTCGTACCAGTTCACGATGGTGCGCCAGGAGCGCATCAGCGGGAAATGGTCCGACACGCCCGACCGCATGCTCGTGAAGACGACCCGCGAACCGTTGCGGGTGTATGCGAAATGGCTACCGGGCGGCGCGCATGCCGGACAGGAGACGATCTACGACACGACCCAGCGCAAGGACGAGATGTACGGCCATCTCGGCGGCCTGCTCGGCAAGATTCCGCTGTGGACGGCGCTCGACGGCGCACTCGCACGCGCACAGTCGAATCACCAGGTGAAGGATCTCGGCACCGAGTTCATCACGAACCTGTACCTGACCGAAGGAAAGAAATACCAGGAAGCCGGCGTGCAGCGGCCGACGCAGGTGGAAGCGAAGACGATCGGCGGCGTGCGCGTCGTCGCGCTCACCTACGAGACGCCGACCGGCCGCCCGCAGTTCTACGCGAAGAAGGAAACCCTCGGGCTCGACCTGCACGCGCCGTACTTCAGGACCGTCGAATCGTATGACAACGACGGCAAGATCTTCGAACGGATCGTCATCGAGAAAATCGCGCCGGTGACGCTCGACGAATCCGCGTTCGACCCGAAGAATCCGGATTACGCGTTCTGAACGTCACCGGCGCCGCGCAGGTCGCGCTCAATCGTCGTCATCGTCGTGATGCTTGCGCCAATGCTTGTAATAGTGCTTGCGCCATTTCCGGTAACCGTCGTCGTCCTCTTCGCCGTAGTAGCCGTATCCGTAACCCGGATAGGCGACCACCGCCGGCTGCGGCGCCACATAGACCGGTGCCGGCTCGACATAGACCGGCGCGACCGGCACGCCGATGCCCACCGACAGGTCGACGTGTCCCGCCATTGCACTGCCGGAAGCGAGCAACGCCACACTCCCGATCCACACCGCCAATCCCCTCTTGTTCATGTTCCCCTTCCCGGATCCGCCGGCCAGCCCGGCACGCGCGTCGAATGTAATCGCGCCGCGCGCCGCCAGGTGCTACGCCGTTGCGAGAGTCGTAACGCGACGTAACGAAACGGCGTTAGCCATTCGACCGAATCGCGAAAATGCACGGGAACGTCTATAGTGGGTTACGGTTCGACACAATCGCGACTGCGCACTGGTGGAACGAACAGGGTAAAATCCCGCCAAACACTTGGTGGGCAACCACGCCACACACGCACAACATATTCTCTGACGCAGGCTCCTGCCGCACCTCAATGGCCAATCCCGCAGAATCCCATCCGCAAAACGACTTCATCAATTCGGCGCGCAAGGAACGTAAGCGTGTTGAAATCTATCTCGTCAACGGCATTCGTCTGACGGGGTGTATCGAGTCGTTCGACCAGTACCTGGTGATGCTGCGCACCCCCGTGGGTCTGCAAGGCATCTACAAGCGTGCGATTTCCACGATCCAGCTCGACACGGGCGGCTCGCGCCCGGGCGGCGGCGGCCCCCGCGGCCCGCGTACCGGCGGTCGGCCGGGCGGCCGCGAAGGCGGCGGCCACAGCCCGTACGGCTCGCACGGCGGCGCCCGCGAATCGCGCGGCGACGGCGGCGGCTACGGTTCGCGCGAACCGCGTGAAGGTTACGGTTCCCGTGAACCGCGCGAAGGCTATGGCTCGCGCGAACCGCGCGAGGGTTATGGCGCGCCGCGCGAACCCCGCGAAGGCTACAGCGCCCCGCGCGAAAGCTACGGCGCACCGCGCGACGCCGGCGACGCATCGGGCAACACGTCGCCGTCCGACGCACGCGGCGGCAACGGGCCGGTGATCGTCACGCGCCGCCGGCGAATCGTGCCGGACGGCCAGTAAAACGAAAGGGCAAGCCAAGTGGCTTGCCCTTTTTTCTGGTGGGTCGGCGCGGCATGTCGCCGCACCGGCCGTGCCGTGATCGCTCAGTGCGCCGTCGTCGGCAAGCCTGCGTCGGCCTCGCGCTGCAGCGAACGCACCTGCTGCTGCAATGCGCGCAGTTGCGACTGAAGCTGCGCCTGTTGCGCCTGCAACGCCGCCGTTTCGGTGCGGACGCTCTTCTGGCGATCCGCGACCGCTGCCTGCTGCTCGCGTGCGATCGAGATGTCCGCCTGCAGACGCCGCGCCCGTTCCTGCGTGACTTCGATCTGCCGGTCCATCTGCGCCTTTTGCGATTCCAGCTTCGCCGCACGCAGTTCGTTGACGGCCAGCCGTTCCGCCTGACGCGAGAAATCGCGATAGATCGTCTCGGCCCGCGTTTCGTCGTAAGTCTTGATCACCCGCCAGAACGCCTTCTGCTGGAACAGCGCGACGAAATAGGAACCGTCCTTCACGCTGAACAGCAGGCTCGCGCCGTAGCTGCCGTTATAGCTGGTGCGCATTTCCGTCAGCGAATGCGCCTGGATCTGGCGCTGCAGTTCGTCGACCGTGCTCTGCCCGGTCGTCTCGCCCGCCTGCGGCTGTACCGACGTCTGAACCTGCTGATCGATCACCGGAATTGCCGCCACCGGCGCCGACGCCTGCTGCACCGCCGGCGATGCATTGCCGGCCAACCCCTGCGCGAACGCGCCCTGCATGCCTCCCATCATGGCGAGCAACACACACGCCCGCCCCAACCCCGTCATATGGCTCATGAATTTCGATTCCCCGCCCGTGTCGTTGTAATTCAGCGCGATTTTATCTCATTAATTATTCGCTTTCGCGAGTCTCGGGCTCTTCGTCGAATATCTGATACTTGCGCATCTTTTCCCACAGGACTTTCCGGCTGATGCCGAGCTGCTGCGCCGTATCCTGACGCCGCCAACCGTTTGCGTCGAGGGCGGCGATCACGCGGCTGCGCTCGTTCATGTCCCACTTGCTGCGGTCGACGAAGACCTCCGCCGCGCTCTCCACCGGCACCGGCTGCGCCGAATTGCGTGCATGCGCGACCAGCCGCTGCAGTCGCGCGGCATCCCAGCCGCCCGTTTGCCGCACCGTCACCCCGACGCGCTCCGCAAGGTTGCGCAGTTCGCGCACGTTGCCGGGGAAATAGCTGTCCGCTACCGCGTCCGCGAGCCAGTAAGGCAGGTCGGACAATTGCGCGAGCCGCTCGTCGCCCACCACCTCCGCGACGAACGACTTGAACAGCGCGATCTTGTCGACCGCGCCCCGCTCTTCCAGCGACGGAATGCTGAGCTCGATCACCGCGAGCCGATAGTAAAGATCCGCGCGGAACAGGCCATCCTTCACAAGCTGCGGCAGCTTCTTGTTGCTGGCCGCGACGAGACGGAAATCGACCTTGATCGGCGTCGTCGCGCCGACCCGCAGCACGGCGCCGTCCTCCAGCACGCGCAGCAGCTTGACCTGCTGATACAAAGGCAGGTCGCCGACTTCGTCGAGGAACAACGTGCCGCCCGCCGCCTGCTCGAAATAGCCTTTATGCGCAACAACCGCGCCGGTGAACGAGCCTTTCGCGTGACCGAAGAACAGCGATTCGAACAAGCCATCCGGAATCGCGCCGCAGTTGACCGGCACGAATTCGCCGGTCCGGTAGCGCGAATGCTTTTCGTGGAGCAATTGCGCGATACGTTCCTTGCCGACGCCGGTTTCGCCGTGCAGCAACACGTTGGTGTCGCAGTCGGCGAACGTATCGACCTCGTGCAGCAGCGCCTGCATCGACTCCGAGTGCGCGACGAGTTCGGACGGCTGCAGCGTATCGGCCGCGTGCGCGCGCAGCTGCGTGACGAGCTTGCCGATCATCCCGCGCAGTTCGGCGCAGGTGAAGTCGAGCGGCAGGATGTGCGAATAGTCGGGCGGATACTGCGACGCGTCGTGGTCGCGCGCCGCGCCGACCCAGACGACCGGCATGCCGATGTTGGCCTGCCAGTCGCGCAGGAATGCCGCGCCGGTTTCGATCATCGTCACGCTGATGATCGCGAGCGACGGCCGCAACGCGGCGCGCTCCGGCGAGATTTCCGCATTGTCGGCGCGGATCACTTCGACGTCGAAGCTCGCCATGCAGCGGGCAACGCGGTCGACGATGTCCGCCTTGCCTTCCCAGACGTACAGGTCGAGTTCTGCGATTGCGGAGGTGGTTCTCATGATTCAGGTGCGGCTACGGTTATTGACGAGTGATGCGGCACTGCGGGTCAGGCGCGGGGCATGGGCCGAAGCGCTGCCCGCGCTCCCGACGCAAGTGGACGCCGCGGTTTTCATTGCACGAGCATCGGATTGCCGCATTTGATCGAGTCCGGTGTATTTGTGACATAGGCGTTCCCCAGACTCAAGCCGAGCAAGCCGGTGACCGAAGTCAGCAGCGAATCGATCGGTTGCAGCAGGAGCGGAACGAGTGTGCTCGCCAGTGCGGTCAGAAGCGGCCCGGTGATGAGGCTCACCACCGGATTCAATATACCGGCCAGCAATCCTGCCAGACTGCCCTGTGGGGCAGACAGTGACAGCGTCAGGCCACCGTTGGCGATACCCTGAACCGCGGGCGACAGGAACTGATCGGTTCCCACGGAAAGCATGTACGGCGATGCCGGACTCGGCGACGCGGATGATCCAGGCCCAGGATAGGTGAACACCAGCGACGTCGGATTTTGATTGGCGACCGGAACCGTCAACTGGCCGGGCTGCAAATTGACGTTGACCGAGATGTCGTTCACGTTGAGGAGCCCGAGCGTGGCGACGCTGAGCAAGGTTGTCAGCGCCGATGTCAAGCCGCCGAGGTTGAGCAGATTCAGCAGGCTCTGCAAGTTGACGGACACCAACGTGATCGGCGATGCGCCGCCGTTCGGAACATAACCGCTGGACGCATTGAGGTTGATCGGCGTATTCGCCGTCCCACCGATATAAACGGCGACCACGCCGGTCTGCACGTTCACCGTCGCGCTCTTCGTGCCGTTCGCGGAACAGGTGACGGAGGCGAGCCCGGCCTTCGCCGGCGCGACATACGCGGTAATCGGCAGTCGCACGGCGGCCAGCGGCGTCGCATTGCCTGACGGACAGGTGCCTCCCGGATAGACAAGGGATCCGTTCGAGCACGTCGACAGCAGCGATATCGACGTATTCAGGAACACGTTCCCCTGCGCTGTCGACGTATTGGTCAAGCAATTCGACGTCCCGCAATTCGACGGCCCGGGCGGTCCGCTTGCGGTGGCCGGCGGCGTTCCGGCGAGTGATACGGAACCCGACACCGTCGCGTTCAGCAGCGGCGCGAGCGCGGTCGGCGTCTGGACCGTGATGCTCGGGATGGCAACGGCATTCGTGCCGTTCGCGACCTGAAGCGCGGTCGACAACAGTCCGAGCGCGTTGACGCTGGCATCGACTGCAGAGCTGCCGTTGGCCACCGCGGCCGAAACCAGCTGGTTAAGCGCGATCTGCGGCCCGCCGCAGACACTGCCGGAACAAAGCGCGACGACGATCGCATTCAGCACGTTCAGGTTCGCGCCCACGAGGTTCTGTTGGGTCGCCGCCTGCACCACCGCGTTGGCCAACTGACCAAGGGTCACGGAGCCGTTCAGTACGGCCGTGCTCGAGCCGACCGGCAAATTGGCGAGAATGCCCGCCAGCTTCAGGTTGACCTGCGCCAGCCCCTGATAATCGACAGCATTGAGGCTCAACGTTTTGGGCGAACCGGTCAGCGTCTGGAGCAATTGATTGGCCAGCCCGCCATTCAATGCGGCGAGCGACGTGGTCAGCGTAAAGGTATCGGTCGGCGTGCTCTTCGCCATGGCCGACGCACCGATCGACTTTCCGCCGCGGAAAAAGCCTGTCACCGGTTCGGAAACGCTCACGCACACGGCGTTGGCCGACTGTCCGGTCGTTGATCCGGCCGGCCCTGCCGACAAGCCGCCGCATTGACCGTTGATCGGGTCGCCCGCGGTCGGCGTAAACAGCGCGGCACCGCCACTGGTTTGAGGCGCAGTCCACACGCCGCACGTCACGGAAATGGTGGCGTTTGCCGGTACGGAATTCGCCGAAGGGCTGGCGACCTGCTGGGCCGCCGTCTTCGCCGCCGAACAGGTCGTATCCGCGCTGGCTTTCATGACCGACGAGAGCGCGGCCAGATCGGCAGCCGCCTGCATATGGCGTCGTTCGGAATAAAAGCGGCCGATGTCGATCCCGCTGAGCACGATGACGGCAACCGACAGCCAGATCGCCGCCATGATCGCGATGGAGCCGCGCTGACGCTGCCCCGCCGGCCCGTCAGTACCGTGTCGCCGCCCCACCCGTGATTGATCCGCGCGCATCGCCATTTCGCTTACTGCGCACCCTGTCCGTTACCCGACATGCCACCTGACGAACCGAGCTGCGTGCTCATCGACTCAGGAATCTTGTTCTTGAACGAATCGAGATAGCGCTGGTAGATCAACGACGCGACGTCGCCAAGCAACGGTTGCGTCGGCGCTGCCGCCCGATTTTCGCCCTGCATCGTGAGCCAGTCCCTGGTCGAGCGCCCCACGTCGGACGCCACCGGTGCCGCATCCTGCTGTGCGTATGCGGTGACGGTTCCCAGCGCCATGCAGGCAACCGCCGCCAGCATCGCAACGCGCCCCGCATGCATGTTCCGACGATCATTGTTGTTCATGTCGTTCCCCCGCCTGTTCGTTCTGTTCATTGTGCAAACCGTTGCAGCAGCGGCACGGT
Source organism: Burkholderia sp. RF2-non_BP3 (assembly GCF_001522185.1). Taxonomy (NCBI): domain Bacteria; kingdom Pseudomonadati; phylum Pseudomonadota; class Betaproteobacteria; order Burkholderiales; family Burkholderiaceae; genus Burkholderia; species Burkholderia sp. RF2-non_BP3. The sequence goes on from NZ_LOSU01000036.1 coordinate 324,341, forward strand.
CTGGTCATAGCCGAAATTGTTCGCCATCGGCGTGATCGGCGCGCTCGCGGCGTGCCGCGACACCACCGGCGGCGTCGCGACCGCACGCTGCTGTGCACGCGCCGCGGCCGTAATCTTTGCGGCATCGCCAATGATGTCCTTGCGGATATCCGCCGGTAGACGCTGCTGATTCATCAGTCGCTGCGCATCCTGCGTGCGCCCGGACGCGAGCAGATACAGTGCGAGGTTGCTGACGATCTTCGGATTGCGTTGATCCAGCTCCGCTGCCTTCATCAACGGCACCCGCGCGCCGACCACATCGCCGTTACGCAATTTCGCATAAGCGAGATCGGACAGCAGCGACGCGTCGGTCGGCGCAAGCTCCGACGCCTGCGTCAGTGCCTGTACAGCCAGACCGAAATCGCCGGCCGCACCGGCAATCAACCCCAGCCCGCGGTAACCACGCGACGCGAGCGGCGTCTTCAGCAACTGCGTATACGCAGCCGCGCCGGCAGCCGGCTGGTCGGTCATCCGCAGCGCGTCCGCGCGCAGCAGAATCGTGTCCGGCGACACGCCGTAGGCCTTGTCGTAAGCGTCGATGTGCGCGAGCGACGCGTAATAGAGGCCCTGCGCCTGCATCCGCTGGATCAGACCGAGATACATCGCAGGCGTATCCGGCACCGCCTGCTTCTGGTCGGCCGCCTGAATCAGCGCCGCGCGTTCTGCCTGCGCGTTCACGCCGTACCCGCCCTCCTTGGTCGCACATGCGCCGAGCAGCACCACCACCGCCACCACGCCAGCGTGCCTCGCCATTCCGCCGATCCGCTTCATCGTCTTTCCTTCCGTCCGTCAATGATGATGCGCCGTCAACGCACGCATCACGGCCAACAACCCCGGTCCGGCCGTCACGATCAGCAGTGCGGGCAGCAATGTCACCACCATCACACCGGTCATCTTTACGGTCAGCCGACCGATCCGGTCGCGCAGCATCGCGCGGCGCGTTTCCCGAAGCCGGTCGCCGAACTGCTTGAGCGGCTCCTGAACCGCGCCGCCGTGCTTGTCGACCTGCACCATCAGCCGCGCGATCGCGCGCAAGTCCTCGTTGTCGAATCCGCTCGACAACCGTTGCATCGACTGCTCGCGCGTGCGGCCCGCTGCGAATTGACGCTGCGCGATTCCGACCTCCGACGACAGCACCGGCATCATCCCGCGGAAATCGTTCGTCACGACCTGCAGGCTTTGATCCAGTGACAATCCGACGCCCTGCAACAAGCGCAGCATGTCGACGAGCAACGGCAGCTCGTCGATGACACTCTGGCGCCGCGCGGCGGCACGACGCTGCAGGTAGAGCTTCGGCAACATGAAACCGAATCCGAATGCGGCGAACATGCCGATCATCCAGAATCCTCTCGTCGTTCGTCCGCTCGCGAATATCGCGAACAGCAACGGCAATGCGATCCCGCACGCAATTCGCGCGATCAGAAACAGCCCGCGCGTACGCGCGTCGACGTATCCGCATTGCTCGAGCAGACGACGGTCCTCTTCCGCGACGATGTGCTTGCCGAACCCGGTATCGAGCCAGCGCATCCCTGTTGCCGAGAATCGCGCAAGCATGCGCTCGATGCGCTCGCGCCCGCGCGTATCCGGTTTCGCGGATGGAACCTCGTCCGCCGCGGTCCGCGCCTTGGCTGCCTCCAGCGCCGCCATGCGCTGATCGAGCGCATCGGCCAACGCACGTTCTGCACGCGACGCGGCACTCGCACGCAACAACGCGATCATTCCAAACAACAGCACGCCCAGCGCGCCAAGTGCCAGTGCGACCGATCCGATCTGAGTTGCTGTCATCGCATCACCTGAGTCGAGCCATTCGATACAGCCATACGCTGCCCGCAACCTGCGCCAGGAACGCGAACATGAGGAGCATTTGCCCGCTCGGATCGTTCCACATCCCTTCCAGGTATTTCGGGTTGGTCATCACGACAAAGCTGCCGATCCCGATCGGCAACATCACGAGCACGAATGCCGACAGCCGCGTTTCCGCCGACATCGCGGTCAGCTCGCGCTCCGCTTGCTCGAGATCGCGCATGAAGACGGCCATCCGCTCCAACATGACGTCCGCGCGACCACCGTACTTGACCGACAACCGCAGTACCGAGCCGAGCAATTCGAACTCCTCGGTCCGATAGATCTTGGCGATGTGAAGCATCGCGCGATCGATCTCGACACCCGAGCGCAGCATCCGGGACACGTGATCGAGACACCCCCGCAGCGGCTCCTCCGTCGTCAGCAGCGCTGCCTGGAATGCGGCCGGCACGCTGTTGCCGAGCGTCACCAGTCGCACGATCCCGTCGAGAAACGACGGGATCTGCCGGACGATTTTCAGTCGCCGCTTCTGGATTCGCGACGTGAGCCAGACGCCGAAGATCGCGCCGCCGCACGCAAGCGCCGCGAAACACGCAAGCACGCCGCCGCGGCTGCCCGCGATTGCCGCCACCGCGGCGAGAGCGGCCAGCGCGACGATCGCCTTGCCGCGTGCGCCTTCGATCCCCGCACGGTTCACGAGGTTGGTCAGATACTCCGTTGCGAGCGCATACCAGTGCGCCCAGAAAGCACGAGACGCGGCATTGTGCGCGCCACCGGACGACGGCACGGCCCGCGACGCGGCGGATGCCGCCGATCGTGCCGCCGGTGCCGCCACGCGCACGCCAGGTTCGAGCCGACTGTCGATGAAGCGCTTCGCATCGGTGCGCACGCGCCGGGTTTCCGCATGTCGCCACAGCATCAGAGCCGATGCCACGCACAGCATCGCGACCGCGAGCACCCAGATCATCGCGCTATACATTGAAGCCCCCGCCGCGGCCGAAACCGCCGCCACCAAAGCCGCCACCGAAACCGCCCCCGCCCATTGCGCCGTTCGTCAGCGTCTGGCGGAAGCGCGCGAGCTTCGGCGAATGCGGATGGATGCCGAGCGATTCCCAGTGATCGATTTCCTCGCCTTCCGGCGTCACGCGCGCTTCGTAGCGATACAGCTCCTGCGTCGCGATGATGTTGTCGGACAGGCCGGTCACCTCGGTGATCGACAGAATCCGGCGGCGTCCATTCGACAGCCGGCCGATCTGCACGATGAAATCGATCGCGTTCGCGATCTGGCGACGCAAGCTCGACTCGGTCCCCTGGAAGCCGGCGAACCCGGCGAGCATCTCGAGACGGTACAGGCACTCGCGCGGCGAGCTCGCGTGCACGGTGCCCATCGAGCCGTCGTGGCCCGTGTTCATCGCCTGCAGCATTTCGAGCACTTCACCGCCGCGCACTTCGCCGACGATGATCCGGTCCGGACGCATCCGCAACGTGTTGCGCAGCAGGTCGCGAATCGTCACGACACCGCTGCCGTCGAATCCGCCGGGGCGGCTTTCGAGCCGCACGACGTGCGGGTGGTTCAGCGACAGCTCCGCCGTATCCTCGATCGTCACGACGCGCTCGGCCTCCGGAATGTGGAATGCGAGCGCGTTGAGCAGCGACGTCTTGCCCGAACTCGTGCCGCCCGACACGAGCACGTTGCAGCGTGCCTCGACCGCCGCCTCGAGCAGCGCGCCGATCTCGTCGTTGTACGTGCCGTTGCCGAGCAGGTCCGAGGGCTTGAGCGGATCCTTGCGGAATTTGCGGATCGACACGATCGGGCCGTCGATCGACAGCGGCTCGATCACGACATTCACGCGGCCGCCATCGGGCAGTCGCGCGTCGACCATCGGGTTCGATTCGTCGAGACGACGCCCGATCGGCGCGAGGATCCGGCGCACGATCCGCAGCAAGTGCGCGTTATCGGTGAAACGCACCGGCAGCTTCGCGAGAATCCCGTGCCGCGACACGTACACGTCGTTGTAGCCGTTGATCAGGATGTCCTCGACCGCCGGATCCGCGAGCAGATCCTCGATCGGCCCGAAGCCGGCGAGTTCCTTCGTCAGGGCCTCGGCAATTGCCCGCACCTCGTTCTCGTTGAGCGGAATGCGGCGCAGGCGGACGAAGCTGTCGATCTCGAGATCGACGAACTGATTGATCGCCTGGCGCGACCATCGGCCGAACTCGGCGCCCAGTTCCTCGATACGCGTCAGCAGATGCTCGTGCGCCGCATTCTTGATGTCGTGGAATTGCTGCGTCTGGGAGAACGGCGCTGCGCCGTCGGCGAATTGAATGTCGTGTGCCATCGGTTATGACCGCTTGGACGAGGGTTGAATGAAGCGTTTGAGCGCCGACAGGCCGGGCGCCGCGCGCGACGCGCCCGCCACGCCCGATACGCCGGGCAGCCGCGTGGCGAGGGATTCGAGCGCGCGCACATACGGATCGCGCTCCGCCGCGTCGATAATGAGCCGCCCCTGGTTTGCCGCATGGCCGATCGCGACGCGACGTGCCGGCAAGGTGCCGACCAGCGACAACCCGAGACGCTCGGCGATCTGTCCGGGCATCAGATCCAGCGCGGAATCGTACTGGTTGACCACGAGCTTGACGCGATCGGTATCGACGCCCGCATCGCGCAGCCCGGTGAGCAGGTCGGCGGCCGAAACGATCGACGCGACGCCCTGGTCGCAGACAAGCCACGCCTCGTCGGCCGATGCCGCGATCTGCGTGACGAACTCCCGATTCGAGAACCCGCCGAGATCGACGACCTGCTGGTCGAAGAATGCACGGAAACGGTTCAGCAATCCGATGCACGACGCATAGGACACGTCGCGCAATCCGCCGAGATCCGGCGGCAGCGTCGTCAGTGCGACGCCGCTCTGGTGTCGCGTGAGCGCGGTGTTCACGAACGTGCGATCGATGCGGCGCAGATTCTGCACGGCGTCGATAAAGTGGAATTCGCAGCGCGTGTTCAGGAACAGCGCGCCGTCGCCGGCAGGCAATCCCAGGTCGATCAGCGCGGTCTGGCGACCGGCCGGCACGCCGCCGTCCGGGCCGCCCGTCGCGCCCGGGCCGAGCGCCCGCTTCTGCAGCCAGACCGCGAGATTCGCGGCAAGCGTGCTGACGCCCATGCCCGCGCGCGCGCCGAGCAACGCGACGACCTTGCCGTGGCGGCTCGTCGGCTCGCCGACGTGGGACAGCAAGCCACGCGTCGTTCGCAGCGCGTCCTCGGCCGATGCCGACACGTCGATGAAGTCGCGCACGCCCGCGCGCAGTGCGGCGAGCGTGCTCTCCGGCTGGGTGAGCGAGCCGAGCGCGACGATCGGCAATCCCGGATGCGCCGCACGTACCGTGGCCGCGGCGACGCTCGCCGCTTCGCTGCGTTCGGAGAAGTCGATGAACACGAGGGCCGGATTGAGCCCGGTGATGCGCTGTGCCAACACACCCGGTTCCAGCGACGCGGCCTCGACCGCACCGGCCGAAACCAGCGTATCGGCCAACCAGCGCACATGCGCTTCCTTTGTCGACGCACAAACGAAGTAGTCGGTCACGGCGGGTTCACACAATGATTGGGTTCGTGCATTCATGTCGAACACCCCCGATTACGCATGGCGTAGCGATGTGCCGCGACGCGCAATGCTTCAGATTCATTTCGAAAACCCCGGTGCCGCATCCGGCGACGCCGCACCGCCCAGATAGGATCGCCACACCGGCCCGTCACGCTGCTCCGACAACTCGCCGGGCGTCGCAGGCAGTACCGCCCCCTTCGCAATCGGTGCGACGAGATGCGGTGTCACGATGATCAGCAATTCCTTGTCGTTCTGCTGGTAGTTCAGGTTCTTGAAGAACGTGCCGATGATCGGCAGGTCGCCGAGCAGCGGCACCTTGCTCACGTTCGACAATGTCTGGCGATCGATCAGGCCGCCGATCACGAAGCTCTCGCCGTCACCGAGTTCGACCGTCGTATCGGCACGACGCGTCGTGATCCCCGGCACGGCGACGCCGCTGATCGTCACGCTGTTCACGAAATCGAGCTGGCTCGATTCCGGTGCGACCTTCAGCGCGATCCGGCTCGGGCTCAACACCGTCGGGGTCAGCGACAGCCCGACGCCGTATTGCTTCCACTGGATCGCGGTCGAGCCGAGTCCCTGCGGCGCCGGCACCGGAATCTCGCCGCCCGCGAGGAAGCTGGCGCTCTGACCGGACAGCGCGACGAGCGTCGGCTCCGCGAGCACGCGCGCCATGTTGTTCGCTTCGAGCAGCGACAGGTCGGCGAAGATGCCTCGTCCTGCTGCGTTCACAACCAGATTGAACGCTGACGCGACCGGCGCGCCAAGCGTCGGAATGTATGAGCCCGTGCCCGGGCCCGCTGCGCCGTTATACGATTGCACGCCGCCCGGTGCGAACGAACCGAACGAAAAGCCGTTGCTCTGCTTGAAGAAATTGAAGCCGATCTGCTTGAGCACCGAACGGCTGAATTCCACCACCCGCACATCGACCTGCACGACGTTCTTGCCGGCCAGCGTCGAGCGATCGATCACCGTGCCTTTGGGGCTCATGTTTTTGGCGACCGCCGCGGCCCGTTCGTGAGCATCGAGCGATGCCGACGTTCCCCGCAGCACCGACGTCCCGCCGTACGCCTTCACCTGCGGCGTAGAACCGTCGAGTACCGCTTGCGCCGCCGCGTCGACGACTTCCACGCTCCACACCGTCGGCTCGTCGCGACCGCGCTCCCACAACATCACGTTCGTCGCACCCGGCGCTTTCGCGGTCAGCAACACCGAACCGGAACGACTGCCCTTCATGATCAGCACATCGGCGATTGCCGGATCGCCCACGGCGACCCGCTGCAGCGCGTGGCTGGCGGAAATCTGCCGCTGCGCGCCGACGGCGAGCTCGATCGTGCCGCTCGCGCTTGCAATGGAGGCGAATGTCAGGGTCCAGAGCGCAATCGCGAATGCAATCAGTGTGTTTTTCATTGTTTGTTGGACCGTCGCACGGCCTTTACTTGTCGTCGCCGATATCGATTGCCATCGATGTTGTTCAATACGCGACCGTTTCCGACCGGCCGCCGCGGATCACCTCGATGCTGCCCCCGTTGCCGCTGCCGCCGGCTCGCATCGCAGGCGGCAGGCGCGACGGCAGCGGCGGCACGTTCACGTTGGCCACAGCGGTCCTCGACGTGCCGGACAGCTGTTGCAGCGATACGCCGGCCGCGGCAAGCGCCGACGGCGACAGCTTGTTGTCCGTGCGCACCGCCACCGTCTGCGTCGCAAGCTCGTCGTCGCGCGGGTTGCGCAGCGCGAGCGTCAGCCGGCCGCTCGCCTCGCCGAGTGTCAGCGCATCGACCTGCGCGGTCGGCACCGCGAGTACCGCGATGCGCGCGTTGCTCGGCTGGCCATTGCTGCCGTTCGTGTTGTTGCCGCTGTCGCGATCCGGCGTCGCGTCGCCGAACGACAGCACGCGAACCTTCGACATCAGGAGCCGCGCCTGCGTCTGCGAGACTTCACCGTCGAACATCGCGCCACCTCCTTCCCGCTTCAGGTTCAGGAACACGTCGACGAAATTACCGGGCCGAAGGCGGTTGCCGACCGCATTGGTCTCGTCGACGCGAACCGCGATTGCGCGCTCGCCCGGCTCGACGTCCTCGGCAAGGCCCGACACCAGTGCGCCCGAGACGACGGGCGCCGATGCCGGAATGTCGCGCGCCGGTACGCGACCGACCAGTGTGGCCGGATCGGAAAACGCCCCTGCCGGCGCTGGTGCGGTCGGCTGAATCTTCAACGCGTCTGCGGCGATCGGCTGACCGACCGACAGCGTGCGCGTCGCGACCACGACCGGCACCGGGGTCGCGGCCGCTGCCGGTTGCGCCGGGACAGGACTAGACGAACTGCGCCCGAGCATCCATGCATAGATTCCGAGCAGAACGGCGATCGCGATCAGCAGCCCCGCGATGATCTTCGTTACGTTATTGGCCATGTTGTCGTATGGATACCGGATAAGGTCCGTGCAAATCTTTTTGTCTGACAATTAACACGACAAAAAAACCGCCTCGTCGCGATGCGCAACTCATTGAAGCAACGACTGCGAAATCTGGACGACTGCCGTGCTTGTCAGCGGTTGGGTCAGAATGGTGCCCACGAAGGGCATGGTCGTTACCCAAGCTTGCGGCGAATAGCTCACCGTTACCGACAGGCAATACAGCGACGCGTCGTATTTGCATGCAGGCGCCTTCACCACGACATTCGGCGCGCTGATATTCAGCCAGCCGACGACGTCTTTCGCGGTGGCCTGCGCCTTCGCGGTTCGAGTCGTCAAATCCGGGGCGTAATTCAAGGCCGCGCGCGCGCCCTCACTGGCGGCGAACGTCAAACTTTGCTGAATCACGAAAACCATCCCGAAACAAATGATCCCGTAGCAGATCACGAAGAAAAGCGGAAATATGATTGCGAATTCGACTGCGGTCGCTCCGCGCTGCCGCCCGTATCCGCACCGCTTTCTCTGCCGTTTCATCGCACGCTCCCCCCCGCGACGAGGCAGACGAGCCATACAGCCGCAGGGATTGCAAGGCACGCGCCATAAGGTGTCGCGCGATATCGACCAATCGTCGATGCCGGTGCGCCACGCCGCCACAACGTACCGAGCGACGTGCGAGACAACAGCAGCACGGCAAGCGCGTGAATCCCCGCCGCAAGGCTTGCGGCGATCCAGAGCCACATCAGGCCATGAACGCCGCACCACGCGCCGAGGACGGCAAACACCTTCACGTCGGCCGCGCCCATCACCCCCAGGAAAAAGAACGGGAGAAGGCCCACCAGACCGACGAACGTGCCGAACAGCGCCTGGACGCGTCCGATGCCGAACGGATTTGCACCGTAAAAGGCGCTTGCAAATGCGGCGACCAACCCGCCGACAACGAGCAAATTCGGAATACGCCGGGAATGAATATCACTGGCCGTGACGAGCACTGCCCAGGCCAGGAACGCCCCGATAGAAAATAGATATGCCATCGCGCCAGACCGGTCGCGGATATAAGTTGAGCGGCTCGCCGCAGCAAGCCGCCCGATATCACGCCGAAAGACAATGATTGGGACTGCTTAACCCAATTTGCACGCCGCGGCCGTGCCCGAGCTACCGACCGTGCTGACGCACGTGCCGATGGTCGAGAACATCGAATTGAGATTGGTGCCGAGCGACGATACACCGGCGATGATGGCGACAGCGACCAGCCCCGCAATCAGACCATACTCGATCGCGGTAACCCCGTCTTCTTCCTTAAGGAAGCGCTTGATGAGTGCTTTCATTTTTTAATTCCTCGTGCCTGTGTGTACGTTCTTTGGCCTTTTATACGTTGTGCGTCCCCGTATATCTGGCCCTTGCCTCGCGCCGTTCGTTACACATGTGAAACGACAGCCGAGTGCGCTTTCTTTATATGTCACCCCGAGGGGTGCGTATCACAATTTGATGCAAGTTAACATTCGCGATAGTGACCCTCCTCGAACGTCGTGTACCGAACTGTACATTTCCTTACACCTGCTCCGGATTCTATATCCGTTCCTATTTAACTTCCAACCTCTTTTAAGACCGGGCCGAACAAACTTTCCGGGAGCACAACGTATTTGTACGGTGTTTCGGTACGATTTACACATAGGATTTACGATAGGTTAGATGTGCACACCTAATCCACCAGTAAAACAATCAGACCGCCCGCCAGCCCTGCCCGCCCCTCACGTTACGCCGCACGCGTAACGCCAATGTTGTGACGTTACGTTACGAAACGGCCGAAACCGTTCTCATTTGACTGCTCTTAAACAGATTCAACAATCTTTCAATTTGCCTAAATCCCTTTTCCGACAAGGAATTGCCTCGTTTAAAACCAATCATCGAACTCTCGGCCATCGAAATGGCACGACAGTTGCAGAGTAATCCGCGCATCACTCAACACAACATCAACTTCAATGCGAGGACGAAATGGACATTCAGGTTATCCCTCATGGCACGCTCCGGACGACTATGATCGCGGCCACCGTGGCAGCCATGCTTTCCCTCTCCGCGTGCGGCGGCTCCGGCTCCATCAGCAAGGGGCTCAGCGGCGGCTCCAGCTCGGGCGGTGGCGATTCGGTCTCCACGTCGGGCGGCGGTACCTCGGGCGGCACGTCCGGTTCGACGAGCGGCAGCACGTCGGGTAGCACCAGCGGCTCGACCAGCGGCAGCACGAGCTGCTCGACGAGCGGTTCGACGAGCGGCAGCACCAGCGGCACCACGAGTGGAACGAGCAGCGGCACGAGCGGCACCTCCGGTGTGTCGTCGAACGCGGTGGGAACCGTCCTCGCAAGCAGCAGCAATCTCGTCACGAATCTCGGCGGCACCGTATCCGGCCTCGGCTCCGTGATCGCCGGCCAGTCGCTGCCCGGCGTCAACCCGGGCACGACGCAGGCGGCAGGCGGCATCGTGCAGAACGTCGGCGGCGCGGTGACGGCGCTCGGCAATGGTCTCGGCAACGGCCTCGGCCAACTCGGCGCGACGAAGGACCCGATCGGCGTCACGGTCGCCAGCACCGGCGGCGTGGTGAACCAGCTCGGCGGCGCCGTCACGCAAACCGGCAACCTGGTCACGAGTCTCGGCACCGGCCCGCTGTCGCCGCTCGCGCCCGTCACCGGCGCCGTCGGCGGCCTCGTGACGCAGGTCGGCAACGCCGTATCGAACGGCGGCACCACGCTGTCCAACGTATTGTCGACCGGCCCGATCCAGCAGGTCACGCAGACGGTGAGCTCGGCGATCACGCCGATCACGACGATGGTCGGTCAGACGACGCAGACGATCGGGACGGCGACCGGCCTCGGCGCCCCGCTCAACATGCTGCTCGGCACGATCGGCAACGGCCTGAACCAGGGCGGCGCGCTGATCGCGTCGACGGGCGGCAACCCCGTCACGACCGGCCTCGGCAACACCGTCTCGTCGACCGGCAATACCGTGAAGACCGTCGGCGGCCTGTTCACGGGCGGCACCAGCGGCGCAACCAACCCGCTCGCGCCGCTCACGGGCCTCCTCACGACGGTCACCGGCACGCTCGGCGGTGCAGCGGGCGGCACCAGCGGCGGTCCGCTTGCCCCGGTTACGGGCCTCGTCTCGACCGTCACCGGCGCGCTCGGCGGCGCGACGGCTGGTACGAGCGGCGGTCCGCTCGCGCCGGTCACCGGCCTTCTCTCCACCGTCACCGGCGCACTCGGCGGTGCCGCGGGCGGCACCAGCGGCGGCCCGCTCGCGCCGGTCACCGGCCTCGTCTCCACCGTCACGGGCGCACTCGGCGGCGTGGCCGGCGGCAGCAGCGGTCCGCTCGCGCCGGTCACGGGCCTGGTCTCCACGGTCACCGGCGCGCTCGGCAGCGCAACGGGCGGCGCAGGCGCCGGCAACCCGCTCGCCCCCGTGACGGGCGCCGTGTCGTCCGTCACCAGCACGGTCGGCGTACCGGCACTGAGCGGCAGCACGGGCGGTGTCACGAACTCGGGCTCGGGCTCGAACCTGCTCGCGCCTGTCACGTCGCTGATCGGCGGCCTGCTCGGCGGCACGCACGGCAAGTAATCGAACATCCATTCATCGACAAGACAGCGAGGAGTCCATCATGTCCCAGCAACGTTCCATCACGACGGTCGTCCTGCGCCAGTGGCGCGTGCCCCTCACCGCCTTCGCCGCGGCGTGCCTGCTGGCTGCCTGCGGCGGCAACAGCGTCAGCACGCCGCCGACCAGCAGCAACGGCGGCAGCTCCAGCGGCACGAGCGGTACCAGCGGCACGAGCGGCACCAGTGGCTCGTCCACCGGCACCAAGGGCGCTGTCAGCACGGTCGGCCAGACCGCAACGGATCTCGGCAGCACGATCGGCAACGTCAGTCTGCCGGGTCTCGGCGACGGCGTGACGAAGGGCGTCGGCAGCACCGTCTCGAGTACCGGCACGATCATCAACGCGGCCGCCGATGCGTTGAGCAACGGGCTCGGACAGACCGGCTCGATCAAGGATCCCGTCGGCACGACGGTCGCCGGCCTCGGGAATGTCGTCGGCGCGACGAGCAATACCGTGTCCGGACTGAGCTCGACGGTCAAGGCGCTCGGCACGGGTCCGCTCGCACCGCTCGCCCCCGTCACGACGCCGGTCGGCACCGTGCTCGACACGGTCGCCAACGGCCTGTCGGCCGCGGGCACGACGATCGGCTCGACGCTGTCGTCGGGCGCCGTGCAGCAAGTGACGCAGCCGCTCAGCTCGGCCATCACGCCGCTGGTGATCACCGCGGGCCAGGTCACGCAGCAGGTCGGCACGACCACGGGTCTCGGACAACCGGTGTCGGGCCTGCTGGGCCAGATCGGCGGCGCAATCAGCTCGGCGGGCAAGCAGGTCGGCAGCACGTCGAATCAGCCGCTCGTCGGCGATGTCGGCCAGCTCGTCACCGCGGTCGGCAACACCGTAACCAACGCAGGCGGCCTCGTGAACCCGAACGGGCCGAACGGCGCGGCGCCGATCCCCGGCCTGATCACGAGCCTCGTCGGCGGCTCGACGGCTAACGTACAGAACGGCTCGTCGTCGGGCTCCGGCTCGACGAACCCGCTCGGCGGCCTGCTGTCCGGTCTCGGTTCGACGCCGCTCGGTTCGCTCACCGGCGCAGTCGGTGGCGCAACGGGCAGCTCGGGCAGCGGCCCGCTCGCGCCGGTCACCGGTCTCGTGTCGACGCTGACGGGCACGCTCGGCGGCGCAACGGGTGGCGCAGGCGGGGCAAACCCTCTCGCGCCCGTCACCGGTTTGCTGAATACTGTCACCGGAGCAGTCGGCGGTGCAGCGGGGTCCGGGGCTTCGTCGAATCCGCTCGCACCGGTCACGTCGCTCGTCGGCGGCGTGACGGGGACGGCATCGTCGGGCAGCTCGACGGGGCTCCTCGCGCCGGTAACGGGGTTGCTGGGCACGCTGGGTAGCGTTGGCAAGTAAGGAGGACGGTCGCGCCTTTGCAGCCGGAGCATGAGGCGCGGCCGTACAAACACAACCGGCAATGCGGCACGCGGCGCGCGACACCCTGGTGTCGCGCGCCCGCATTAGAAAGAAGACGAAAAGCAAGGCCTACGAGGAAGAACAATGAAATCCAGACTCGACAGATGGATGATGCTGCTCACCATCGCAGCGGCAGGCACGGCACATGCACAGACGCGCGCGGCAGGTAATCCGCTCGACTCGCTCCCCCAGATCAACGCACCGCAGAAAGGCCCGAGCGTCACCGTGCAGGTCGCGCCGCAGGCACCGCAACTGCAGGAGTTGCTGTCGCGGCACCTGACGCCGACGACGTTCCAGGTCGAAGGCGTGAAGTCGGTGCTTTTCGACGAAATCTCGCGTCGCTTCACGCCGCTCGTCGGCAAGGACATCACGATCGGCGAGCTGATCGAAACCGCGAACGGCGTGACCAAGCTGTATCAGGATCGCGGCTATGCGTTGTCGTTCGCGTTCATTCCCGCGCAGACGTTCGAGAACGGCGTCGTGCGCGTCACGGTCGTCGAAGGCTATGTGTCGGACGTCAAGGTCACCGGCAAGCCCGGCGCGATGGAATCGAAAATCCGCGCGATCGCCGCGCACATCACGGCCGATCGCCCGCTGCGCCGCGCGACGTTCGAACGCTACGTGAACACGTTCGGCCTCCTGCCCGGCGTGACGGTGAAGGCCAATGTGCCGCCGCCGCAGACGACCGACGGCGCCACGACGCTCGAACTGGCAGTCGACCGCAAGGCATTCAACATCAGCACCGGCATCGACTTCAATCACCCCGGCGTCCAGGGCCTCATCACCGCGACGGAGAACGGCCTCACGTCGTTCGGCGAGCAACTGAGCATTTCCGCGCTGGTGCCGCCCGGACGCGACAAGCAAACCTACGTCGCGTTCAGCGGCGCGGTGCCGGTCGGCAGCAGCGGGCTGGTCACACGCCTCGACGCCAGCACGTATCGCGGCAAGCCGACCGACAACCCGGGCCTGCCGTCGACCGTCGAGCGCACGGTCAAGAACGAGAAGCTCGGTCTTTCGGCATCCTATCCGTTGCTGCTGAACAACCAGCGCAGCCTGCTCGGCACCGTGTCGGGCTATGCGTCGCACAACGAGGACCGTTACCAGAACAAGATCAGCGGCAACAGCATCGACACGCGCTCGCAGGTCCGCGTGTTGCAAATGCAACTCGACTACACGAGCGTGTCGGCCAAGCAGGTACAGAAGCTGAGCGTCAACGTCGCGAAGGGTTTCAACATTCTCGGCGCGTCGAAATCGCAGGACATCACGATCGGCTCGAACACGACATCGGTGGACAGCCCGATCTCGCTGACGTTCGTGCGCACCGGCGCAACCTTCACGCAGACCAACGAATGGCCGTTCAAGATCGGCACGTCGGTCTCGCTGACCGGCCAGTACAGCCCCGACTCGCTGCCGACGTCGGAGCAGATCTCGTTCGGTTCGACGCGCTATGCGCTCGGCTATCAGCCCGGCGAAACGTCGGGCGACTCGGGCTGGGGGATGTCGCTGGAGGTCAACCGCGGATTCACGCCGGGCTGGACGTATATGAAATCCATCACGCCGTACATCGCGTACGACATGGCGCGCGTGTATCTGCATACCGGCACGCCGTCGCCGAGCCGCCTGTCGTCGGTCGGTATCGGCGTGCGGTTTACGGACAGCCGTTACTACAGTCTCGACCTGAATATCGCGAAGCCGGTCGGCGATGCGCCGGTTGAAAGCGCATCGCGCAGCCCGCGCGTGAATGCCGCGTTCTCGTACCAGCTCAATTGATCAGTCACCAAACAGCCCGCGTCGCGCGGGCCGTTTGGATTAGAGCCCCCTCTATCAAACGCAGCGCGCGGTTTCACGTATTCTGGCAAAGCTCGCAACATGCCACCGCCCCATGCAGACGGTCGTGCGAGCGCATCGAATACGACATGAAACAAGGAGGAAGACGATGATTCAACTGACCCGCCCGTTGCGCACGCTGGCCATTGCAAGCGCGCTGCTCGCTAGCGCCGCCCCTACGTTCGCCCAAGCCGACAGCCCCGTCGGCATGTGGCAGACGATCGACGACAACACGCATCAGCCGAAGGCGCTCGTGCAGATCGCCGATGACGGCGAAGGCTCGCTGTCTGGGAAGGTCGTCAAGGGCCTCGGCGCCAACGACACGCCCGATCGCCGCTGCACTGCATGCACGGACGAGCGCAAGGATCAGCTCATCAAGGGCATGACGATCATCAAGGCGATGAAGAAGGACGGCGACCACTGGGACGGCGGCAATATCCTCGACCCGGAAAACGGCAAGGTCTACAAGTGCAAGATGTCGCTGGAAGACGGCGGCCAGAAGCTCGTCGTGCGCGGCTATATCGGCGTGTCGCTGCTCGGTCGGTCGCAGACCTGGGTTCGCGCGCAATAACGCGACGCGCGTCGATACGCGCAACGTAATGAAAAATCGGCCTGCGACGATGTCGTCAGGCCGATTTTGTTTTGATGCGGGCGCGAATGAATTCGGCCGGCATCATGCCGCACGCTTCAGCGCATCCGCCGCATAGCCGCCCGGTGCACGATACGCCGGCGCCGCAGCACTGCGCACCTCCGCCGCCTTCGACTGCGCGTGCTTGCGCATCCGCGTGGCCAGCTCCTTGCACAGATTCACGCCGGCGTCGCCATACAGCTCGCGCATCACCTGCATCAACGTGCCGGTCTCGTGCCACACCTTGAAGCGGCGATGGCACGTCTGGTACGACGGGTAGCGACGCGGCATCGCGGACCAGGTCGCGCCGCTGTAAATCACCCAGAGTACGCCGTTCAGGACGGCGCGCGTGTTGGCCAACGGACGGCCGCGCAACTCGGTGCGCGGCTGCATTTCGGGCAGAAGCGGCACGACGCAGCGCCACTCATGGTCGGTCAGATCGCGATACGGTGTCATGGACATCTCCAGCCTTAGGAACCATGACTCAACGATATCGACAGCCCTCAACCATGAACATAAGACAAATCCGAAATTACCCCGAGATCGCGATAATTTAACCGGAATTGACGTTTGAAGTCCGTCATTTGCGGAAAACCGCGATCAGGTCAGCGAAGTATCGACGATGCGGCGCGGCGTCTCGAGGTATTCCTTCGACTGCATCTCGACGATCCGCGAAACCGTGCGCGCGAATTCGTTCGCCATCGGCCCTTCGACGTACAACTGCTCCGCCGGCACCGCTGCGGACATCAGCAGCTTGACCTTGTGGTCGTACAGCACGTCGATGAGCCAGGTGAAGCGCCGCGCCTCGGACGCCATCCGCGGCGACATCTGCGGCACTTCCGACAGCACGATCGCATGGAAGCGGCTGGCAAGCTCGAGATAATCGTTCTGCGAACGCGGGCCGCCGCACAGCGTCGCGAAATCGAACCAGAC
The DNA here is from genome assembly GCF_001522185.1 of Burkholderia sp. RF2-non_BP3. Lineage (NCBI taxonomy): Bacteria > Pseudomonadati > Pseudomonadota > Betaproteobacteria > Burkholderiales > Burkholderiaceae > Burkholderia > Burkholderia sp. RF2-non_BP3. The sequence continues at coordinate 340,633 of NZ_LOSU01000036.1, forward strand.
GACCCCGTCGGCCTTGCGCAGCGCCTTCAGCTCGCGCTTCTCGATATGCAGGATCGGGCTTTCGTCGGGCACCGCGGCGAGCTTCGCGAATGCATGACGCAGTTCGCGATCGGCGTCCGCGCCGAGTGGCGTGTGGTACATCTGCACCTGCGCGAGCGTGCGCTGGCGATAGTCGACGCCCGCGTCGACGTTCAGCACGTCGAGCTTCTGCTTGATCAGCGCGATCGCCGGCAGCATGCGGTCGCGATGCAGGCCGTCGGGATACAGATCGTCGGGATCGTAGTTGGACGTCATCACGAACTGCACGCCGTTGTTGAACAGGCGATCGAGCAACCGGTACAGGATCATCGCGTCCGCGATGTCCGACACATGGAATTCGTCGAAGCAGATCAGCCGGTAGCGCTTCGCGATGCGTCGCGCGAGCTCGTCGAGCGGATCGGCCTGCCCTTTCAGCTCCTCGAGTTCGCGGTGTACCTCACGCATGAATTCGTGGAAATGCAGGCGCGTCTTGCGCTGCACGGGCACCACCGCGTAGAAGCTGTCCATCAGGAAGCTCTTGCCGCGGCCGACGCCGCCCCACATGTAGACGCCGCGCGGGAGGTCCGGATGATTGATGAGCTTCTTGAACGCGTTCGAGCGACGCGCCTTGTATTCGACCCACTCGTCGAAACAGCACTGCAGGCGATCGACGGCCGCGCGCTGGGCGGGATCGGACTGATAGCCGCGCGTGGTCAGTTCGCGCGTGTAGTATTCGGTGACGTTCATCGGGCAAACCGGAAAAAACGAAGGCGAGCGGGAAACCCCGCCCGCCTTCGTCATGAGACGGCTGCGCCGGCCGATGGCCGGCAGGCGCTACACCATGCTCAGCTGTTCAGCGAGCGCTTGTCGACGGCGAGCGCCGCTTCGCGCATCACTTCCGACATCGACGGGTGCGGATGGCAGATGCGGGCGATGTCTTCCGACGCCGCCTTGAACTCCATCGCCACCACGGCTTCCGCGATCAGGTCCGACGCGTTCGCGGCGATCACGTGCACGCCGAGCAGTTCGTCGGTCTTCGCGTCCGCGATCATCTTCACGAAACCGTCCGGCGCGTTCATGCCGAGCGCGCGGCCGTTGATCGAGAACGGGAACTTGCCCGACTTGATCTCGCGGCCTTCGGCCTTCAGCTGCTGTTCCGTCTTGCCGACCCATGCGATTTCCGGGTACGTGTAGATCACCCACGGAATGCAGTTGTAGTCGATGTGCGGCTTCTGGCCGTCGATCACTTCCGCGACCAGCACGCCTTCGTCTTCCGCCTTGTGCGCGAGCATCGGGCCACGCACCACGTCGCCGATCGCATAGACGTTCGGCACCGCGGTACGGCAGTGGTCGTCCACGTCGATGAAGCCGCGCTCGTTCGCCTTCAGGCCGATCGCCTCGAGGCCGAGGTTGTCGGTGTTCGGCACGCGGCCGACCGACACGATCAGGCGGTCGGCGTCGAGCGTCTGCGCGTTGCCGTCCTTGTCGGTGTAAGCGATCGACACACCGTTCGCCGTCGTCTTCACGTCACCGATCTTCACGCCGAGATGGATGTCGAGGCCTTGCTTCTTGAACAGCTTGGCCGCTTCCTTCGCGAGCGCTTCGTCGGCTGCGCCGAGGAACGCCGGCAGCGCTTCGAGCACCGTCACTTCGGCGCCCAGGCGACGCCACACCGAGCCGAGTTCGAGGCCGATCACGCCTGCGCCGATCACGGCGAGCTTCTTCGGCACCGAGTCGAACGTCAGCGCGCCTTCGTTGTCCGACACGATCTTGTTGTCGACCGGGATGTTCGGCAGGTGACGCGCCTTCGAACCCGTCGCGATGATCACGTTCTTCGCGGTGACGACTTCGGCCTCGCCCTCGCCGCTCACTTCGATCTGCACGCCGGCGTCGGTCTTGCCGGTGAACTTGCCATGGCCCTTCAGCCAGGTGATCTTGTTCTTCTTGAACAGGAACTCGATCCCGCTCGTCATCTTCTCGACGATCGCATCCTTGCGGCCGAGCATCTTCGCGACGTCGATCTTCACGCCGTCGACCGTGATGCCGTGGTCGGCCAGGTGATGCGACGTGTTCTCGAACTCTTCCGACGAGGCGAGCAGCGCCTTCGACGGGATGCAGCCGACGTTCAGGCAGGTACCGCCGAGCTTCAGCGCGCCGGCCGGGTTCTTCCACTTCTCGATACAGGCAACGGTCTTGCCGAGCTGCGCGGCGCGAATCGCAGCGATGTAACCGCCGGGGCCGGCGCCGATCACGACGACGTCAAATTCCTTGGACATGACAATCCTTTCTACTTGTACGCCCGCACGGTCGCGCGTGTACGCGAGCGTGCGGAGCGGGTCAATGCAGTGAGACTCGGCTTACAGGTCGAGCAGCAGGCGTGCCGGATCTTCCAGCGCGTCCTTCATCGCGACGAGCGACAGGACGGCTTCGCGGCCGTCGATGATCCGGTGGTCGTACGACAGTGCCAGGTAGTTGATCGGACGGATCACGATCTGGCCGTTTTCGACGACCGGGCGCTCCTTCGTCGCGTGCACGCCGAGGATGGCCGACTGCGGCGGGTTGATGATCGGCGTCGACAGCATCGAGCCGAACACGCCGCCGTTCGAGATCGAGAACGTACCGCCCGTCATTTCCTCGATCGACAGCTTGCCGTCCTTCGCCTTCTGGCCGAATTCGGCGATCTTCTTCTCGATGTCCGCGAGGCTCAGTTGATCGGCATTGCGCAGGATCGGCACCACGAGGCCGCGCGGCGAGCCGACGGCGATACCGATGTCGAAGTAGCCGTGATAGACGATGTCGTTACCGTCGATCGACGCGTTCACGAGCGGGAACTTCTTCAGCGCATGCACGGCCGCCTTCACGAAGAACGACATGAAGCCGAGCTTCACGCCATGTTCCTTCTCGAACTTGTCCTTGTACTTGTTGCGCAGCTCCATGACCGGAGCCATGTTGACTTCGTTGAACGTCGTCAGGATCGCGTTGGTCTGCTGCGACTCGAGCAGACGCTCGGCGATACGCGCACGCAGACGCGACATCGGCACGCGCTGTTCCGGACGATCGTTGAGCCACGTCGTGGCCGACGCCGGCACCTTCACTTCCGGCAGCGACGGCTTTGCAGCGGCGGTCTTCGCCGGTGCGGCGGCCGGAGCAGCCTTCGGTGCGCTGCCTGCGGCCAGCGCGTCGCCCTTCGTGACGCGGCCGTCGCGACCCGAACCTGCGACGTCGCCTGCCGACAGGCCCTTCTCGGCCAGCAGCTTCGCTGCGGCCGGCGATGCGGCTGCCGAGCTCGATGCAACCGCGGCGGCCGGCTGTGCTGCCGGTGCGGCTGCTGCGGCCGGCTTCACTTCGGCGGCGCCCGCCGCTGCTTCGGCAGCACCTGCCTTTGCTTCGGTGTCGATCGTCGCGATGATCTGGTCGGCGACGACCGTGTCACCGTCGTTCTGCAGTACTTGCGCGAGCACGCCCGCGGCCGGTGCCGGCACCTCGAGCACGACCTTGTCGGTCTCGAGTTCGATCAGGATTTCGTCCTGCGCGACTGCTTCGCCCGGCTTCTTCTTCCACTGCAGCATGGTGGCTTCCGAAACCGACTCCGAAAGCTGGGGGACTTTGACTTCTACGATAGCCATGTGATTTTCCTGGATGCTTAATCTGGGTAATGACGAGGTTCGTGCGATTCCTTCGGCCGATGCGGCGCGCGACGCGCCCGGCGGGCCAAAAGACGCGGGAAAGCGCAGCGCGCCTTCCCGTTTCGCTTGACGTCGATTATTTCGCGATCGATGCGCTCTTCAGGCGGCCGAACGCACCTTCGATGAGGGCCTTCTGCTGCTCGTAGTGCTTCGCGTAGTAGCCAACCGCCGGCGAGGCCGAAGCCGGACGGCCGCTGTATGCCAGCTTCTGCCCTTCCTTCATGCCTTCCTTCAGGTGGTGCTCGACGTAGAACCAGGGGCCCTGGTTCTGCGGCTCGTCCTGCACCCAGACCACTTCAGTCGCGTTCTCGTACTTCTTCATTTCGGCTTCGAACTGCTTGTGCGCGAACGGATACAGCTGCTCGATACGGATGATCGCGACGTCGTTCGCCTTCGCTTCGCGGCGATGCGCGACGAGGTCGTAGTACACGCGGCCCGAGCACACCAGCACGCGCTTGACCTTCTTCGCGTCGATGCCGCCGTCGGTTTCGCCCAGCACCGGCTGGAACGAACCCTTCGCGAGTTCCGACAGGTCCGACACCGCTTCCTTGTGGCGCAGCAGCGACTTCGGCGTTGCGACGATCAGCGGCTTGCGGAACAGACGGATCATCTGGCGACGCAGCAGGTGGAAAATCTGTGCCGGCGTCGTCGGTTGAACGACCTGCATGTTGTGATCGGCACACAGCTGCAGGAAACGCTCGATACGCGTCGACGAGTGTTCCGGACCCTGGCCTTCGTAGCCGTGCGGCAGCAGCATCGTGAGACCCGACACGCGGCCCCACTTCACTTCGCCCGACGAGATGAACTGGTCGATCACGACCTGCGCGCCGTTGACGAAGTCGCCGAACTGGGCTTCCCACAGCACGAGCGTGTTCGGCTCGGCGGTCGAGTAACCGTATTCGAAGCCCAGCACCGCTTCTTCCGACAGCACCGAGTCGATCACCGTGAACTTCGCCTGACCGTCGGCGATGTTCTGCAGCGGCACGTACGTGCCGTCGTTCCAGCGCTCGCGGTTCTGGTCGTGCAGCACCGCGTGACGGTGCGTGAACGTGCCGCGGCCCGAGTCCTGGCCCGTCAGGCGCACCGAGTAGCCCGATGCGACGAGCGACGCGAATGCGAGGTGTTCGCCCATGCCCCAGTCGAGCGGCTGATCACCGCGCGCCATGTTGCGGCGGTCGTTGATCACGCGCTCGACGAGCGGGTGGACCTTGAAGTTTTCCGGGACCGTCGTGATGCGTTCGCCGAGGCGCTTCAGTTCGGCGAGCGGCACGGCCGTATCAGCTGCATCCGTCCACTTGCGGTTCAGGAACGGAACCCAGTCGACCGCGTACTTGCTCTTGTAGTTCGACAGGACCGGATCGACGGTGTGGTGGCCGTCGTCCATCGCCTTGCGGTACGCCTTCACGTAGTTGTCGGCGTCTTCGGCGGTGATCACGCCCTGCTGCACGAGCTTCTCGGCGTACAGCGCACGGGTGCCCGGGTGCTGCGCGATCTTCTTGTACATCAGCGGCTGCGTGACCGCCGGCGTGTCCTGCTCGTTGTGACCCAGCTTGCGGAAGCAGACGATGTCGATCACGACATCCTTGTGGAACTGCATCCGGTAGTCGATTGCGATCTGGATCGCGAGCACGACGGCTTCCGGATCGTCGCCGTTCACGTGCAGCACCGGCGCTTCGATCATCTTGACCACGTCGGTACAGTACAGCGTCGAGCGCGCGTCGCGCGGGTCGGACGTCGTGAAGCCGATCTGGTTGTTGATGACGATGTGCAGCGTGCCGTGCGTGCCGTAACCGCGCGTCTGCGCGAGGTTCAGCGTTTCCATCACGACGCCCTGGCCAGCGAAGGCCGCGTCACCGTGGATCTGCACCGGCAGCACCTGCAGGCCGTCTTCGTCGCCGCGACGGTCCATCCGTGCCTTCGCCGAACCTTCGACCACCGGGTTCACGATTTCGAGGTGCGACGGGTTGAACGCGAGCGACAGGTGGACCGGGCCGCCTTCGGTCGACACGTCCGACGAGAAGCCCTTGTGGTACTTCACGTCACCTGCCGGCAGGTCGTCGACGTGCTTGCCTTCGAATTCGGCGAACAGGTCGGCCGGCATCTTGCCCAGCGTGTTGACCAGCACGTTCAGACGGCCGCGGTGCGCCATGCCGATGATGATTTCCTGCACGCCGGTCTTGCCTGCGTGCTGGACGACTTCGTCCATCGCCGCGATGAAGCTTTCGCCGCCTTCGAGCGAGAAGCGCTTCTGGCCGACGTACTTGGTGTGCAGATAGCGCTCGAGGCCTTCCGCTGCCGTCAGGCGATTCAGGATGTGCTTCTTCTTGTCGATCGAGAAGGACGGCGTCGCGCGGGTCGATTCCAGGCGCTCCTGCCACCAGCGCTTCTGCTCCGGATCGCTGATGTACATGTATTCGGCGCCGATCGTGCCGCAGTACGTGTCACGCAGGCCCTTGACGATGTCGCGCAGCGAAGCCTGGTCGAAACCGAAATACAGGTTGCTTGCGCTGTACGTCTGGTCGAGGTCGCCTTCGGAGAAGTCGTAGAACGCGGGTTCGAGTTCGGGGATGGCGGGACGTTCGCGACGCTTCAGCGGATCCAGATTGGCCCATTGCGAGCCGAGGAAGCGATATGCGCTGATGAGGGACTGGACGTGGACCTGCTTGCGCGCGGTCGCCAGATTGCTCGTGCTTTCGCGCGGGATGAAGGCATTGGCCTTCGCACGCTCGGCAAACGATTCGACGATCGGGAAATGAGCAACGTCATTGGCGTTCGAGCCGTCGGTTGCAGGCACGTTCTGCAGCGCGTCGAAATACTCTCGCCAGTTCTCCGGCACCGATGCCGGATTGTTGAGGTATGCATCGTACAGTTCTTCAACGTACGAAGCATTGCCGCCGAACAGATAGGAGTTCAGCTGAAACTGCTTCATTACATCTGACATTTTACGCTCACCTTTCTTCGAGCTTCTCGAGAAATAGCGGGTTACTCAACCTTCCGCGACACGGCCTGACCGTTTAGCGGATTGCGAATCAAGTCTTGCTTGGAAGGACCTAAAACTTGCGTGCGCGCAGCATATCACAGAACCGATACCGAAGTTCACGGCGAAATGTGGCTGAAAGCACCGCGTGACGGGGTTTCGCCGGATTGCCGCGACTCGCGGGAACAGTGTTTTGCAACCCGCCCGATTGCACACTGCGCAGATGCAAAAAAGGCCGCCCGGAGGCAGCCTTTTTCGTCATGCACAGGAACGGCCGATGCTTAGTCGACCGCGCCTTCGCGGCTCGCGCGGCGACGCTCGTGCTCCTTCAGGAAGCGCTTGCGCAGACGGATCGACTGCGGCGTCACTTCCACGAGTTCGTCGTCGTCGATGAATTCGACCGCGTATTCGAGCGACATCTGGACCGGCGGCACGAGACGCACGGCTTCGTCGGTACCCGACGCCCGCACGTTGGTCAGCTGCTTGCCCTTGATCGGGTTCACGACGAGGTCGTTGTCGCGGCTGTGGATACCGATGATCATGCCCTCATACAGCGCGTCGCCCGGCTTCACGAACATGCGCCCGCGATCCTGCAGCTTCCACAGTGCGTACGCCACGGCAGCGCCGTCGTCCTGCGAGATCAGCACGCCGTTGCGGCGCTCGAAGACCGAGCCGTCCTTGACCGGTGCGTACGAGTCGAAGATGTGGCTCATCAGGCCCGTGCCGCGCGTCAGCGTCAGGAATTCGCTCTGGAAGCCGATCAGGCCACGCGCCGAGATCTTGTATTCCAGACGCGTGCGACCGCGGCCGTCCGACGCCATGTCGAGCATTTCGCCCTTGCGGCGACCGAGCTCCTCCATCACGCCGCCCTGATGCTCGTCCTCGACGTCGACGGTCAGCAGCTCGTACGGCTCGTGCCGCACACCGTCGATTTCCTGCATCACGACGCGCGGACGCGACACGGCCAGCTCGTAGCCTTCACGGCGCATGTTCTCGACGAGAATCGTCAGGTGCAGTTCGCCGCGGCCCGACACTTCGAACACCGTTTCGTCGCCGGTATCCTTCACGCGCAGCGCGACGTTGTGATTCAGTTCCTTCATCAGGCGGTCGCGGATCTGGCGGCTCGTCACGAACTTGCCTTCGCGGCCGGCCAGCGGCGACGAGTTGACGAGGAAGTTCATCGTCAGCGTCGGCTCGTCGACGGTGATCATCGGCAGCGCTTCCGGCGTATCGACCGCGCAGATCGTCGCGCCGATGCCGACGTCTTCGATACCGTTGATCAGCACGATGTCGCCGGCTTCCGCCGACTCGACCTGCACGCGCTCGAGGCCCTTGAACGACAGCACCTGGTTGATCTTGCGGTTCAGCACGTCGCCTTCCGGACCGAAGCGCATCACGACCGGCTGACCCGGCTTGATGCGGCCGCGCGTGATGCGGCCGACGCCGATCCGGCCGACGTACGTCGAAAAGTCGAGCGACGTGATCTGGAGCTGCAGCGGCGCTTCCGGATCGGCCGGGCGAACCGGCACGTGCGCGAGGATCGCCTCGAACAGCGGACGCATGTCGCCTTCGCGGGTCGCCGGATCGAGCGACGCGTAGCCGTTCAGGCCCGATGCGTAGACGATCGGGAAGTCGAGCTGCTCTTCGGTCGCGCCAAGCTTGTCGAACAGGTCGAAGGTCTGGTTGATGACCCAGTCGATCCGCGCGCCCGGACGGTCGATCTTGTTGATGACGACGATCGGCTTCAGACCGAGCGCGAGCGCCTTCTTCGTGACGAAGCGCGTTTGCGGCATCGGACCCTCGACGGCGTCGACCAGCAGCAGCACCGAGTCGACCATCGACAGCACGCGCTCCACCTCGCCACCGAAGTCCGCGTGCCCCGGCGTGTCGACGATGTTGATGTGCGTGCCTTCGTATTCGACCGCGCAGTTCTTCGCGAGAATCGTGATCCCGCGCTCTTTTTCGATGTCGTTCGAGTCCATCACCCGCTCGGCAATCTGCTGGTTCTCGCGGAAGGTGCCGGACTGGCGGAGCAGTTGGTCGACGAGCGTGGTCTTGCCGTGGTCGACGTGAGCGATGATGGCGATGTTGCGAAGGGCGCGGGTCATAGAAACCTGGAAATCGTTGAACGCGCAAACGCGCACGCTCGTCAGTCACCGGGACACGTGCGCGCGCGTTGCAGCTTGGAAACCGCAAATTATAGCACGTGAGGATGTCGAAAGCCGGACTGCCTTTGCAACGCAGCAAACGACGCCTCCCTGCCCTCGTCGCAGACCGGTAAATCGAGCCGGCAGATCGACCGGCCGACACCGCCGACGGCAAGCCGAAAACCCTGACGACGACACGGGAATTTCGGGACGCGGAGCGCGCCCTCGCCCGTTCGATTAACATTTGCCGCGGCAAGCAATTGTGCCTATACTGCTGCCTAGTCAACTATTGCAGCTTCAGGGTTTTATGTCGGATTCTCCTTCCCAATCGCCTGTTTCGCCGTTGTCCTCGTACCAGATGAACGACAGCGTCGGTTATCTGATGTCGCGCGTGAAATCGGTGATGACCAACCTCGTCACACAGCGCACGCAGGAAGAGCTCGGCATCACGGGCACGCAGGCGAGCATGCTGTTCATGATCGCGGTCGGCAAATGCTCGACGGCCGCGGAGCTCGCCCGGGAATACGGGATCGACGCGAGCGCGGTCACGCGCCTGCTCGATCGCGTCGAGAAGCGTGGCCTGCTGTCCCGTATGCGCAGCATCGAGGATCGACGGGTCGTGCGTCTCGAGCTGACCGACGAAGGCCGCGCGCTGGCGGAACGGTTGCCGCCGGTGTTCCGCAGCGTGCTGGACCAATTGCTGGACGGTTTTACGCCTGAAGAAGTCGGATTCCTGAAGAGCATGCTGCGCCGCATTCTCAGCAACTATTGCGAGACCGCCGGCGGTAGCGTCACGTAATAGTTGCCATAACAATTACTTTCGACAGATTAATGTAAGGAAATCCTTGCAGTGTCCATCATTCATTCCGAGTCAGGGAACAGCGCGATGAAATCCTCCCCGTTGTCCGTGCGCGCCGGGTCGTGCCGCGCCGCCGTTGCCGCCGCGGTCGCCGCGCTGGCACTGGCGGGCTGCGCAAACTACATCGGCATCAAGAGCGACAAGCAGATCGCTCCCGCGTCGCAATTCGAAACCGCCCAGAGCCTGCCCGCCCAGGGCGGCCAGTGGCCGGCACTCGACTGGGCGAACCAGTTCGGCGATCCGCAACTGCCGAAGCTGATCGACGAGGCGCTCCAGGGCAGCCCGTCGATCGCGCAGGCACAGGCGCGCATCGCGAAGGCGTCGTCGTACATCGAATCGTCGCGCTCGAACCTGATGCCGAAGGCCGAAGCCAGCTATTCGTGGACGCGCGAGCTGTATTCGTCGAACGCGCTGTTCCCGCCGCCGTACGGCGGCCAGTGGTATAGCGAGAACAACGCGCTCGCGAGCGCGTCGTGGGATCTCGACCTGTGGGGCAAGAACCGCGAGCGCCTGCATACGGCCGTGTCGCAGGAAAAAGCCGCCGAAGCCGACATGCAGCAGGCGCGCATCACGCTCGCGTCGTCGGTCGCCCGCACCTACAACTCGCTTGCGCAACTGTATGCGCTGCGCGACATCGCGCAACGCGAGATCACCAACCGCCAGACGGTCGGCAAGATCACCGACGGCCGCGTATCGGCCGGCCTCGACACCAACGTGGAGCGCCAGACCGCGCGCGGCAACATCGCGACGACCCAGGCGTCGCTGTCCGATCTCGACGGCCAGATCACGACCGTGCGCTACCAACTCGCCGCGCTGCTCGGCAAGGGGCCGGACCGTGGGCTGCAGATCGCCGCGCCCGTGATGAACCCGACCGGCGAAGTCGCGCTGCCCGGCAACCTGCCGGCCGACCTCGTGTCGCGCCGTCCCGACATCGTCGCCGCGCGCTGGCAGGTCGAGGCCGCGATGCACGACGTGAAGGAAGCGAAGGCCGAATTCTTCCCCGACGTCAACCTCGCTGCCGGCTTCGGCTTCGATGCGTTCGGCTGGGGCAAATTCCTGAACTTCGCGAGCCGCCAGGCGCAGTTCGGCCCCGCCATCCACCTGCCGATCTTCGATGCCGGTGCGTTGCGCGCGCAGCTCAAGGGCCGCTATGCAGACTTCGACCTGTCGGTCGCGAACTACAACCAGACGCTCATCAGCGCGCTGAACGACGTCGCGACGCAGGTCGCGTCGATCCGCGCGGTCGATCGCCAGATGGACGACGCGCAGCGTGCGCTCGACGCGTCGACGCGTGCATACGACCTTGCCGTGATCCGCTACAAGGCCGGCCTGTCGCCACAGCTCCAGGTGCTGACCGCCGACAGCAACCGCCTCGCGTCCGAACAGACGGTGACGAACCTGAAGATGCGCCGGCGCGACATGCAGCTCGCGCTGATCAAGGCGCTCGGCGGTGGGTTCGACGCGACCGGCACGCGGCTCGCCGCGCCCGACGCCGACAAGCAGACAAAACAGGCCGCCAACTGATCCGGCGCCACCACTACGCAGATACTCGAAATAACGGACGGAGAAAATCGCCATGAGCGACCCTCAACAAAACGCCGCCAGCGCACAGGCGCAAAACAACGGGAAGCGCAAACGGATGATGACGCTGCTGATCGCGGTCATCGTGATCGCGGCCATCGCGTACGGTCTGTATTACTTCCTGGTCGCGCGCTTCCATGAAGAGACCGACGACGCGTACGTGAACGGCAACGTCGTGCAGATCACGCCGCAGGTCACGGGTACCGTGATCGCCGTGAAGGCCGACGACACGCAGACGGTCAAGGCCGGCGATCCGCTGGTCGTTCTCGATCCGGCCGACTCGCAGGTCGCGCTGCAACAGGCCGAGGCCAACCTCGCGCAGACGGTACGCCAGGTGCGCGGCCTGTTCGTCAACGACGACCAGTACCGCGCGCAGGTCGCGCTGCGTCAGTCCGACCTGTCGAAGGCACAGGACGACCTGCGCCGCCGGATGGCCGTCGCGCAAACGGGCGCCGTATCGCAGGAGGAAATCTCCCACGCACGCGACGCGGTGCGCGCCGCGCAGGCGTCGGTCGACGCGGCGCAGCAGCAGCTCGCCTCGAACCGCGCACTGACCGCGAACACGACGATCGCGTCGCACCCGAACGTGATGGCCGCGGCAGCGAAAGTTCGCGACGCGTATCTCGCAAACGCGCGTAACGTGCTGCCCGCGCCGGTCACCGGGTATGTCGCGAAGCGCTCGGTGCAGGTCGGCCAGCGCGTGTCGCCGGGCAACCCGCTGATGTCGGTCGTGCCGCTGAACGCTGTGTGGGTCGACGCCAACTTCAAGGAAGTCCAGCTCAAGCACATGCGCATCGGCCAGCCGGTCGAATTGACCGCCGACATCTACGGCTCGTCGGCCGTCTACCACGGCAAGGTCGTCGGCTTCTCGGCCGGCACGGGTTCGGCGTTCTCGCTGCTGCCGGCGCAGAATGCGACGGGCAACTGGATCAAGGTCGTGCAGCGCCTGCCGGTGCGTATCGAGATCGATCCGAAGGACCTGGAGAAGCACCCGCTGCGCATCGGCCTGTCGATGCAGGTCGACGTCGATATCAAGGACGAGCGCGGCGACCAGCTGGTCAACGCAAAGAACACCGTCTACGAGACCAGCGTGTTCGCGAAGTACGGCGACGAAGCCGACGCCGAGATCGCGCGCATCATCGCCGAGAATGCCGGCGGCAACGCGCCGGCACCGGCCGCGGCGAAGTCGAACGGCACCGCAAAGATGATGTAACGGCTCCGATTCCGGAAAACTACCGACATGGCACAGGCTCCTGTTTCCCACCCGCCCCTGCAGGGCGGGCAACTCGTGCTCGGAACGATCGCGGTATCGCTCGCGGTGTTCATGAACGTGCTCGACACGTCCATCGCGAACGTCGCGATCCCGACCATCTCGGGCGACCTCGGCGTATCGTCCGACCAGGGTACGTGGGTCATCACGTCGTTCGCCGTCGCGAATGCGATCTCCGTGCCGCTGACCGGCTGGCTGACCGATCGCTTCGGGCAGGTTCGTCTGTTCCTCGCGTCGATCATCCTGTTCGTCATCTCGTCGTGGATGTGCGGGCTGGCGCCGAGCCTGCCGTTCCTGCTCGCATCGCGCGTGCTCCAGGGCGCGGTCGCCGGGCCGATGATTCCGCTGTCGCAATCGCTGCTGCTGTCGAGCTATCCTCGCGCGAAAGCGCCGATGGCGCTCGCGCTGTGGTCGATGACGACGCTGATCGCACCGGTCGCGGGCCCGATCCTCGGCGGCTGGATTTCGGACAACTATTCGTGGCCGTGGATCTTCTACGTGAACATCCCGGTCGGCATCGCCGCCGCGCTGGCCACCTGGTCGATCTATCGCACGCGCGAATCCACGGTGCGTCGCGCGCCGATCGACGGCGTCGGCCTCGCGCTGCTCGTCTTGTGGGTCGGCTCGCTGCAGATCATGCTCGACAAGGGCAAGGATCTCGACTGGTTCGCGTCGACGACGATCATCGCGCTCGCGCTGATCGCGGTCATTTCGTTCGCGTTCTTCGTGATCTGGGAGCTGACCGCAGAACATCCGGTCGTCGACTTGTCGCTGTTCCGGATGCGCAACTTCACGGGCGGCACGATCGCCCTCGCGGTCGGCTACGGGCTCTACTTCGGCAACCTCGTGCTGCTGCCGCTGTGGCTGCAGACCCAGATCGGCTACACGGCAACCGATGCAGGCCTCGTGATGGCGCCCGTCGGGCTGTTCGCGATCCTGCTGTCGCCGCTGACCGGCAAGTTCCTGCCGCGCACGGACCCGCGCTACATCGCGACCGCCGCATTCCTGACGTTCGCGCTGTGCTTCTGGATGCGCTCGCGCTACACGACCGGCGTCGACGAGTGGTCGCTGACGCTGCCGACGCTCGTGCAAGGCATCGCGATGGCCGGCTTCTTCATCCCGCTCGTGTCGATCACGCTGTCCGGCCTGCCCGGCCACCGCATTCCCGCGGCATCGGGCCTGTCGAACTTCGTGCGGATCATGTGCGGCGGCATCGGCACGTCGATCTTCCAGACCGCGTGGGACCACCGGAACAATTTCCACCACGCGCAACTGGTCGAGCAGACCAACCCGTACAATCCGACGTTCAACCAGGCCGTCACGCAGATGGGCAACCTCGGGCTGACGCAGGACCAGGCGCACGGTCTCATCAACAACATGGCCACGCAGCAGGCCGCGCAACTCGGCGTGAACGACCTGTTCTATATCTCGGCGGCGATCTTCGTGCTGCTGATCGGACTGATCTGGATTACGAAGCCCGAACGCGCGGGCGGCGGCGATGCGGGTGCGGCGGCGTCGGCTGCACACTGAGCACCGCGCTCGGACGCACACGCCAAACAAAAAGCCCGGTCGATTTCGACCGGGCTTTCTTTCATGCCGACGGCGCTTGCGCACCGCGCATCACGCTGCCGTCACGACGAGGCGTTCAGGTGCGAGCACGCCGTTGGCCTTGCGAGCCACGCCGAGCAGCCGTGCCGCGTCGTACACGCGCACACGCTCGCCCTCCGCCGCGTCGATCGAATCGAGCGCCGACAGCGGCAGACGCTGGCCGTGCAGGAACCGCTTCGCGCAGGCTTCGTCGAGACGCACCAGCGGAAACGTCGACAGCAGCGCGTCGACCGGCTGAAGCCACGCATCGCGCGCCGCTTCGGCGGCGTCGGACAGCGCGTCGAGCGTCACCGCATGTTCGAGCGTCAGCGCGCCGACGCCCGTGCGACGCAGCATCGTCAGATGCGCGCCGCAACCGAGCGCTTCGCCGATATCCTCCGCCAGCGTGCGCACATACGTCCCCTTGCTGCAAGTCACGCGAAACGTCACGTCCGGCAGGTCGCAGGCCAGCAGATCGAGCGCATGGATCGTCACGTTGCGGCCTTCCCGTTCGACGGTCTGGCCCGCGCGCGCATATTCATACAGCGGCTTGCCGTCGCGCTTGAGCGCCGAATACATCGGCGGCACCTGCACGATCTCGCCGGTAAAGCGCACGAGCGCCGCCTCCACCGCCGTCCGGTCGCATTCGACGACGCGCGTGTCGAGCACGTCGCCTTCGGCATCGCCGGTGGTCGTGCGCACGCCGAGACGCATCGTCGCTTCGTAGGTCTTGTCCGCTTCCAGCAAGTCCTGCGAGAACTTCGTCGCCTCGCCGAAGCACAGCGGCAATAGCCCCGAGGCCAGCGGATCGAGCGTGCCGGTATGGCCGGCTTTCTTCGCGAGAAGCAGGCGCTTCGCGCGAATCAGGGCTTCGTTACTCGACAGGCCGACCGGCTTGTCCAGCAGAAGGACGCCGTCCAGCGCGCGCCGCGGCACGCGTGGACGCTGAGGAGCTGCAGTCGTCATGGTGCGCGCGCGCTCACTCGTCCTTCGCGGGCGCGTCGGCTTCGTCGTCGTCCTTCGCGCGCGTCGAGTTGGCTTCCTTGATCAGACGCGACATTTCCACCGCCTTTTCGATCGTCTGGTCGTAATGGAAATGCAGCGTCGGCACCGTATGAATGTGCAGGCGCTTGAACAGCAGGTTGTGCAGGTGACCCGACGCATGGTTCAGCGCTTCCTGCGTCTTCTCCGGATCGCCGGTGAGCGCCGTGAAATAGACCTTCGCATGCGCATAATCCGGCGTGAGCTCCACGCTCTGGATGGTCACGATGCCGATGCGCGGGTCCTTGACCTCACGCATGATGAGCTCGGACAGATCGCGTTGAATCTGGTCTGCAATCTGAACGTTGCGATTGGGGGAAGTACGTTTCCTGGACATGATCGATCCGTGATCCGTTTATCAGGATAAAGCGGCGCGCCGCTGGCACGCCACCATGAAAATGGGCGGGACAGGCCCAAGCCTGCCCCGCCCACGAGCCGATACGCGACGATTACAGCGTACGTGCGACTTCGGTCACTTCGAAGACTTCGAACTGGTCGCCTTCGATGATGTCGTTGAAGTTCTTCACCGACATACCGCACTCGAAGCCTTGCTTGACTTCCTTCACGTCGTCCTTGAAGCGCTTCAGCGATTCGAGTTCGCCCGTGAAGATCACGACGTTGTTGCGCAGCACGCGAACCGACGACGAGCGCTTGACGATACCGTCGGTGACCATACAGCCGGCAACCGTACCGACCTTCGGCACCTTGAACACCTGGCGCACCTCGACCATGCCCGTCACGACTTCGCGCTTCTCCGGCGCCAGCATGCCCGACATCGCGGCCTTCACCTCATCCACTGCGTCGTAGATGATGTTGTAGTAGCGAATGTCGATACCGTTCGCTTCGGCCAGCTTGCGCGCCTGTGCATCCGCACGCGTGTTGAAGCCGATGATGACCGCCTTCGATGCCGTCGCGAGGTTGACGTCGTTTTCGCTGATGCCGCCCACCGCGCTGTGCACGATCTGCACGCGCACCTCGTCGGTCGACAGCTTGAGCAGCGACTGCACGAGTGCTTCCTGCGAGCCCTGCACGTCCGCCTTGATGATGAGCGGCAGGTTCTGCACTTCGCCTTCGCCCATCTGCTCGAGCATGCTTTCCAGCTTCGCGGCCTGCTGCTTCGCCAGCTTGACGTCGCGGAACTTGCCCTGACGGAACAGCGCGATTTCGCGCGCCTTGCGCTCGTCCGGCAGCACGATCACTTCCTCGCCCGCACCCGGCACTTCCGACAGACCCTGGATTTCGACCGGGATCGACGGGCCGGCTTCCTTCGTCGGCTTGCCGTTCTCGTCGAGCATCGCACGCACGCGGCCATAAGCCGTGCCTGCCAGCACGATGTCGCCGCGGTTCAGCGTACCGGACTGCACCAGGATCGTCGCGACCGGGCCCTTGCCCTTGTCCAGCTTCGCTTCGATCACGATGCCCTTGGCCGGCGCCTCGACCGGTGCCTTCAGTTCCAGCACTTCGGCCTGCAGCAGCACGTTCTCGAGCAGGTCGTCGATACCGGCACCCGTCTTCGCCGACACCGGCACGAACGGCGAATCGCCACCGTATTCTTCCGGCACGACGCCTTCCGCGACCAGTTCCTGCTTGACGCGGTCCGGGTTCGCTTCCGGCTTGTCGATCTTGTTGATCGCCACGACGATCGGCACGCCACCCGCCTTCGCGTGAGCGATGGCTTCCTTCGTCTGCGGCATCACGCCGTCGTCGGCAGCCACCACCAGCACGACGATGTCGGTCGCCTTCGCGCCGCGTGCACGCATTGCCGTGAACGCCTCGTGACCCGGCGTATCGAGGAACGTGATGACACCGCGCGGCGTTTCGACGTGGTATGCGCCGATGTGCTGCGTAATGCCGCCCGCTTCGCCCGCTGCAACCTTCGCGCGGCGGATGTGGTCGAGCAGCGAGGTCTTGCCGTGGTCGACGTGACCCATCACGGTGACGACCGGCGGACGCGGCAGTTGCTCCGCATCGGTACCGGTCTCGCCTTCGACCAGCAGTGCTTCCGGATCGTCCAGCTTCGCGGCGACCGCACGGTGGCCCAATTCCTCGACGACGATCATCGCCGTTTCCTGGTCCAGCACCTGGTTGATCGTGACCATCTGGCCCATCTTCATCATCACCTTGATGACTTCGGAGGCCTTGATCGACATCTTGTGCGCGAGATCGGCAACCGAGATGGTTTCCGGCACGTGCACTTCACGCACGATCGGTTCGGTCGGCGCCTGGAACGTCGATGCGCTGTCCTGGTGACGGCCGCGACCCTTCGGGCCGCCGCGCCAACCGCGGTCGACGCCGCCGCTCGAATCGCCACGCGTCTTGATGCCGCGGCGCTTCGCCGCGTCGTCCTGCCAGCCGCCCTTGCCGCCACCCGGCTTCTTGTTGCGGTCGCCCGCGCCTGCCGGTGCCTGCGTCGTTGCCGGCGCTGCGCCGGCCGGCTTCTTCACGGCCGGACGCGCCTGCGCGCCTGCGCCTGCCGGCTTGGCCGGCTTGTGCAGCGTGCCCTTCGCTTCGGCCGGCTTCGGCGGTTCCACCGGCTTCGGCGGCTCGACTGCCTTGACCACGGCCTTGCGCGGCGTGTTCATCATTTCGCGGATCGCGCGTGCCTCGGCTTCTGCCGCCGCACGACGCTTGCTGATCTCTTCCTGCTCGGCCCGCGCCTTGTCGGCCGCCTCGCGGGCAGCGTCCTCGGCCTTCTTCGCCGCTTCACGCTGGGCCGCACGTTCGGCGGCCGCGCGCGCTTCGTCCTGCGCGGACTGCGCACCGGCGGCTTCCTGCTGGGCTTCGGCGGCCTGCTGGGCAGCAGCCTGCTGTGCCGCTGCGGCTTCGGCCGCGGCGCGCTTCGTCGCTGCTTCTTCCTCGGCACGACGGCGCTCGGCTTCGGCCGCTTCCTCGCGGGCACGGCGCTCGGCTTCCTCGCGCTCGAGGCGTTCCTGGCGCTCGCGCAGTTCCTGCGCCTGCTTTTCGAGCAGCTCCGCCTCGCGGCGCGCTTCTTCCTCGCGACGCTTCAGATCCGCATCGTCATCCGCTTCGGCAACCTGCGCCTGACCCTGTTCCGCACCCTCGGCCACGTCGTCGCGCTTGACGAACGTACGCTTCTTGCGGACCTCGACCTGAATGGTGCGAGCCTTGCCCGTCGCGTCAGACTGCTTGATCTCCGACGTATGCTTGCGGGTCAGCGTGATCTTGCGCTTGTCGCCGTCGGTTGCGCCGTGCGACTTGCGCAAATGATCGAGCAGACGCGCCTTGTCCGCCTCGGACAGCGCATCGTCTTCACTCGCTTTCTGGACGCCCGCTGCCTGCAGCTGTTCGAGCAGCACACCAGCAGGCATTTTCAGTTCCGCGGCAAATTGGGCTACGTTGTTACTCGCCATTCATTCCTCTTAGTGCAAGGACCGATTCCTTGCGGTTAGCATCGGGTCAGGCCATACGGCCGCCATCAAATCAGTGCGCCATGGTCATTTCTCACTGGAACCAGTGTTCACGTGCTTTCATGATCAACGCCTTAGCGGCATCCTCTTCCATCCCGGTCATGTCGACCAGTTCATCCACAGCCAGCTCGGCGAGATCGTCGCGCGTCTGCATGCCGTGTTCGGCCAGCTTCGCGAGCAACTCCGGCGTGACGCCGTCGAGGCCCTTCAAATCCAGCGCTGCGTTTTCGACCTTTTCTTCGTTCGCGATCGCCATCGTCAACAGTGCGTCGCGTGCGCGGTTCCGCAGCTCGTGCACGGTGTCCTCGTCGAATGCCTCGATTTCGAGCATTTCGTTGAGCGGCACGTAAGCGATCTCTTCGAGGCTCGTGAAGCCTTCGTCGATCAGGATGTCGGCAACTTCTTCGTCGACGTCGAGACGCGCCATGAACAGCGAACGCAGTCGATCGCGCTCTTCACCCTGCTTCAGGGCGGATTCGTCCGGCGTCATGATGTTGATCTGCCAGCCGGTCAGCTCGCCGGCAAGGCGAACGTTCTGACCGCTGCGGCCGATCGCGACAGCCAGCTCGTTTTCGTCGACGACGACGTCCATCGAGTGCTTTTCTTCATCGACGACGATCGACTGGACGGCTGCCGGCGCGAGCGCGCCGATCACGAACTGGGCGGGATCCTCGGACCATAGCACGATGTCGATGTTTTCGCCACCGAGCTCGTTGCGCACGGCCTGCACGCGCGAACCGCGGATGCCGACGCAGGTGCCGATCGGATCGATCCGCTTGTCGTAGGCGATCACGCCGATCTTCGCGCGCACGCCCGGATCGCGAGCGGCTGCCTTGATCTCGAGCAGGCCCTGCTCGATTTCCGGCACTTCCATCTCGAACAACTTCATCAGGAACTCGGGCGCCGTGCGCGAGAGTTCGATCTGCGGGCCGCGCGCGGTGCGGTCGACCTTCGCGATGTATGCACGCACGCGGTCACCCACGCGCAGGTTTTCCTTCGGGATCAGCTGGTCGCGACGCAGCAGCGCTTCGACACGGCCCGATTCAACGATGAAGTTGCCCTTGTCGAGGCGCTTCACCGTGCCCGTCATGATCTTTTCGCCGCGCTCGAGATAATCGTTCAGGATCTGCTCGCGCTCGGCATCGCGCACCTTCTGCAGAATCACCTGCTTGGCGGCTTGCGCGCCGATACGGCCGAACTCGATCGACGGCACCGGCTCCTCGATGAATTCGCCGACTTCGACGTCGGGGTTCTGCTCACGCGCTTCGAACAGCAGGATCTCGCGATCCGGTTCCTGCAAGCCTGCCTCGTCGGGCACGACGAGCCAGCGACGGAAGGTTTCGTGCTCGCCGCTTTCGCGATCGATATGGACGCGGATTTCGGCGCCTTCGTCGAACAGCTTCTTGGAAGCGGACGCGAGCGCAGCCTCGAGGGCGCCCAGCACCACATCCTTGTCGACGTTTTTCTCGCGCGCCAGCGCATCCACCAGCATCAACACTTCGCGACTCATTATTTGCGGCTCCTAAAGTCAACTTGCGGAATCAGGCGGGCTTTGTCGATATCGGCCAGCGTGAAATCCAGCATGGCTGCCTCGCCCTTCTTCCTCTCAAATTCCAAACCGATCGTTTCGCCATTCGGCGCGTGCAGAATGCCCCGGTACGTCTTGCGCCCGTCCAGCGGCTTTTTCAAGGTCACGGAAACTTCGCTGCCGGCGAAGCGCTCGAAGTCGGCCAGCTTCTTCAACGGGCGGTCGAGCCCCGGTGACGAGACTTCGAGCCGTTCGTAATCGATGTTTTCGACCGTCAAGACGTGCTGGAGCTGACGCGTGACCTTTTCGCAATCTTCGAGCGAGATGCCGGCAGGCTGATCGATATAGATGCAAAGCATGCCGCGCCCGGTGCGCTCGAGATCCACCAGCTCGTAGCCGAGCCCGGTGACCGTGGTTTCTATCAGTTCCGTCAGTTGCACAGTGTCCTCTCAGGTGTTCGCGCCCGCCGCTCGCGATTCACCCGCGGGCGCGCGCCTTAGCCGGCGCAGGAAGCGCTACCCGAGATGCCTAACCGTTTCAGCAAAAAAAAATGGGCGGAACGCCCATCTTCTTACTGGTGGTCGCACCTGAGCCGCACATTGAATCCGTACGCCCAGCGACTCCGCGATTATAGCGATTTTTGGCGCAAACGCCAAGCCAGCCGGTAAAAGCAGCGTCCAGCCCGCCTTTACCGACCAAAAATGCGAAACCGGACTGTCCGACCAGGCGGCACAATCCGGCAGCGCGTATATATACAGTCAAAAGCAAACCGCGCAACGCGAGATGCCGATGCAACCCGACTCGCGCCAGTATTGCGGGCACACCGGCGGCTTCACGCCGCCGATCGCCGGAAACGCTCAGCGACCGCGCGAGCGATTACGCTGCGGACGCTGGCCGCCGCGCGCACCACCGCCACCGTTGCCGGCGCCTTCGGCGCGATTGCCGTTCGGATTGCGGTTGCCGCCCTTGCCGCCGCCGCGCTTGCCGCCCGCGCCTTCACGCTTGGGGCCGGCGCCATACGACGCACGATTGCCATCGACATCGCGACCGCCGCCCGAGCGGTTGCCGTAGCCCGACGGCGAAACCGGCAGGCTGCCGTAGCCGCTCAGGCCAGGCAAGCCCGGGGCGCCACGTCGACCGCCACCGCGACGCGGCTGATCGAGCTGACCATGCGTCGTCAGCACCGGCTCGCGGCCGATGAAGCCCATCGACGTCTGCATCGGATCCGGCTGGCGACGCTCGGCCTGCCCGCCACCACCACGCTTGCCCTTTTCCTCGGACGGCGCCTTCAGGCCGACGGTCGCCATCAGCTTGCGCACCTGCGCTTCGTCGAGCTCCTCCCAACGACCGCGCTTCAGACCGCGCGGCAGCGGAATCGGACCGTGACGCGTACGGATCAGGCGACTCACCATCAGGCCGGCCGCCTCGAACATCCGGCGCACTTCGCGGTTGCGGCCTTCGGCCAGCGCGACGTGATACCAATGGTTCGTGCCCTCGCCGCCGCCGTCGCGGATGCGCAGGAAGTTCGCCGGGCCGTCATCGAGTTCGACGCCGTGCAGCAGCTTCTGCCGCATCCCTTCGGACAGTTCGCCGACGACGCGCACCGCATACTCGCGCTCGACGCTGTAGCGCGGATGCATGAAACGGTTTGCGAGATCGCCCGACGTCGTGAGCATCAGCAGACCTTCGGTGTTGAAGTCGAGACGGCCCACCGCGAGCCATTTCGCCGTCTTCATCGGCGGCAGGCGATCGAACACCGACGGACGACCCTCCGGGTCCGCGTGACTGACGATCTCGCCCGTCGGCTTGTGGTACAGCAGCACGCGCGGCGGCTTGTTCGGCAGCTTGCGCTTGACCGGCTTGCCGTTGATGCGGACCTGGTCGGTCGGCATGATGCGCTGGCCGATGTGCGCGGGCTCACCGTTCACCGACACGCGGCCGGCGACGATCAGCTCTTCCATTTCACGGCGCGAGCCCATGCCGGCTTCCGCGAGCACCTTGTGGAGCTTCGGCGCGTCGTCGTCCGGCGACAGCACGCGCTTGTTCGTCGGCTGGTTGCGGCCGCGACGCAGCATCGGCGCCCGTACGCCGCTGCCGCCGGCGGAATTGTCCGCATCGAACGCCGGCGACGTCACATAGGCGAACAGGTCGTCCTGCGACGCCGCATCGCCGTCGGCCTTCGCTGCGACGCCCTCGGCCTTCGCCGAACCGCCGCGCCGCGCCTGACCGCCTTGCCCGCCCTGGGCACCCTTGGCCGCACCTTCGCGCTTGCCGGCCGGCTTGCGGCCGCCCTTGGCCGCGCCTTCCTTGCGCGGCGCGCGTGCGGGCTGAGCTTCCGCGGCCGGCTGCGCATCCGCGCCTTCGCCGCCCTGCGACTCGCCTTCGCCCTTCGACTTGGCCGCCGCGCGGCGGCGCGCGATCAGGCTGCGCGGGCCGCGCCGCAGGCCGCGGCGGGGACGCTCGTCACCACCCGCGGCCGGAGCATCCTGCTCCGGCGCATCGTCGGCACGCGCGGCCTGCACGGCAGGCGCGGACGATTCAATATCGTGGATATCAGTCAAAACAACCTCAAAATGTCAGGTCTCGCGCCCGGCTCGGGCGCGGCAAGAAGTCGGCCGCGATCAGGCGCGGCGCTGTTCGGGTTCTGCTTCGTCGTCCGGCAGTGCGTCGGCGCCGATGGGCGCACTGGCACTGCGTACGGCATCGGCGAGGCTGTCGGACGTATCGTCCAGCAGTTCGCCGTCCGCGGGACGGGAGCGTGAGGCGTCAGCGTGGCCAGGCTCGCCCGGCATGTCGCCGGCCGCCTCCGCTCCGTCTCCGGCAACCGCGTCGGCGGCCGGCTTGCGATCTTCCTCGTTCCCTTCCGCGCGCAGCGGCTCGGGCTGCTCGCCGGCCGGCGCTACTTCGGCGCCGCCCTGTTCCATCTGAACGCGATCAGCTTCCAGCGTATCGCGGTTCGGCATTTCCTGCGACGCCGCACCTTCCGCTGCGGCGTCGCCCGGCAATTCATCCGGCTGCATGTGCGACACGTCGGCCGCCGCTTCGCCGGCTTCCGGCACCGCGTCCGCTACCGGCGCGTCGCCATCGAAGTCCATCGCCTGCTGCGCGAGCAGCGCGGCCTCGATGTTCGCGGCCGGCTCCTCGAGCGCCGGCAGATCGTCGAGCGCCTTCAGGCCGAGATCGTCGAGGAACTGCTTGGTCGTCGCGTACAGCGCCGGACGTCCCGGCACGTCGCGATGCCCGATCACCTCGATCCAGCCGCGATCCTCGAGCTGCTTGACCACCTGCGTATTGACCGTGACGCCGCGAATCTCTTCGATGTCGCCGCGCGTGACGGGTTGCCGATACGCGATGATCGCGAGCGTTTCGAGCACCGCGCGCGAATATTTCGGCGGCTTCTCGGGATGCAGCCGGTCCAGATAATGGCGCATCGCCGGCTTGCTCTGAAAGCGCCATCCGGTTGCCAGCGCCACCAGTTCGACACCGCGACCGGACCAATCCTGTTTCAGATCTTCGAGCAACGTGCGGACCGTGTCAGCCGACACGCCGTCGGCAAAGAGCTTGCGCAAATCGCCGAGTTTCAGCGGTTCTTGCGCGCAGATCAAGGCAGTCTCGAGGACGATCTTCGCCTCTTGGGTATTCATGCAGCTAGGCCAGACCCTGTGGTCAAACGAACCGGATCAACAAACAGACGAAAGGAACGGAAGACGCGCTCGCCCGATTCTGATCGGTCATATTGATGGGAGCACGAACCGGGGGCGGCGAACCAACTTCAAGCCAGGCCCAAACCGGACGGAACAGCACGGCTCAACGACGGAACCGCGTGACTGAGCGCCATCTTACGCAAAATTGCCCGGTGCGTAAAGATGAGCCGAACGGCCCGTCGCCCGCACGCCGCAGCAGCTCCGCCCCCGCTTCAACGCAGGCCCGCGCCGCGCGCAAGGAACGCCCGCAAGCGCTCGACGCCCGCGTCGAGCCGCACCGGATCGCACGCGTAGCACCAGCGCACGAACCCTTCCCCTTCCGGGCCGAACGCGCGCCCCGGCGCCAGCCCAAGCCCGGCCTCGCGCACCAACGACTTGCAGAACGCGAGACTGTCGTCCGCGCCCGGCAGGCGCAGGAACAGGTACATCGCGCCCGGCGGAGGCGGCACATCGACGCCCGGCAACGTGCGCAGCGCGGCGACCAGGTGGTCGCGTGCGCCACGCAGCGCCGCAACGAACGAGTGCACGAACGATTCGCCGTCGCGCAGCGCGACTTCCCCCGCGGCCTGGATGAAACCCGGCGCACACGACGTGTTGTATTCGACCAGCTTCGACAAATCGCCCATGATCGACGCCGGCGCGACCAGCCATCCGAGCCGCCAGCCCGTCATCGCCCAGGCCTTCGAGAACGAATTCACGACGATGACCCGCTCGTCGCGCGACGCGATGTCGAGAAACGACGGCGCGCCGTCCGCGCCGAACGCGAGCCGTTCGTACACCTCGTCGGAAACCACCCAGATGCCGTGACGCCGGCAATGCGCGAGCACGGCCCGCTGGTCGTCGCGGGACATCATCCAGCCGGTCGGATTGTTCGGCGAGTTCACGAACAGCATTCGCGTGCCGGGCGTCAGCGCCGCGAGCAGCCGGTCGATGTCGAGCCCCCAGCCCTCATCGCCATGGCGGAGCGGCATGCACTCGACCTGTGCACCGAGAATTTTCGGGATTTCAACGAGGTTCGGCCAGAGCGGCGTGACCGCGACGACACGATCGCCCGGACCGACCAGCAGCTGCGCGGCCAGCATCAGCGCGCTCACGCCCGAACTCGTCACGGCGATCGCATCGGCCGCGGTCGCGCCATGACGCGCGCTCACATAGGCCGCAATCGCGTTACGCAACGATACCGTGCCGAGGTTGTGCGTGTAGAAGGTTGCGCCGTCGCGCAGCGCCGCGGCAGCCGCGTCGCGAATGAATGCCGGCGTCACGCGATCGGATTCACCGAACCAGAATGGCAGCACGTCGGGCACGCCGAAGCCGGCGTTCGCGACTTCCCTGATCAGCGACGGACGCAGCGCGCGGACCGCGCTGCGTGCCGTCGGCTCGCCCGTCGCCGGGCCGACATCTGCGGAATACGTCATCGAGAACCGCCACCGAGGAACACGATCCGCGTAGTGTACCGGCGTGCGCGCCGGATCAGCACCCTCAGTCGAGATCTTCAGCCCGCGCCGGCATCTGGCGCACGAGTTCCCAGATCGCCTGCGCGGCCGGCGACAGCGACCGGTCGCGGCGGCGCACCAGCTCGACGGTGCGCTCGGTACGCGGCGTCAGCGGCCGCGCGACCAGCGACGATCCCGCCGGCAGCGGCAGCGACAGCCACGGCTGCACGCTCACGCCGACACCGGCCTCGACGAGCCCGAATACCGTCGCCGAATGCCCGAGCTCCTGCATGACCGTCGCGTTCACCCGATGGGCTGCCAGCGCGGCGTCGATCAATGGCCGGCTTCCGGACGCGTGGTCGAGCAGGACGAGGCGCTCGCCATCGAGCGCCGTCCAGGGCACCTCGGCCCGCGCCGCGAGCGGATGATCGGCGCGCGCGACCAGGCAGAACGAGTCGGTCATCAACGGTTCGCACACGAGATCGGCAACGGTGAGCGGCCCGATGACGACGCCGAAATCGACCTCGCTCGACTTCACCTTTCGCAGCACGTCGCTCTGCACGTCGTCGCGCAGGCCGAGCGTGACGAACGGAAACTGGCGCTCGCAGGCCGCGACGACGCGCGGCATCAGCCGGCACGCAATCGTCGGGCTCGCGGCGACGATCACGCGCCCCCGCCGCTGCTCGCCGATCTCGCGAATCTCGCGCAGCGTGTCGTCGAGATCGTCGATCAGGCGGGACACACTCGCGATCAGGTTCCCCCCGACGTCGGTCAACTGCACGTCGCGGGTCGTCCGGTCGATCAGCTTCAGCCCGAGCTCGGCCTCGAGTTCGCGCACGCAACGGCTGACCGCGGACTGCGTGAGTCCGATCTCGTCACCCGCGCGACTGAAGCTCCGGAGCCGCGCAACCTCGATGAATACGCGAAGCTGGCGCAGCGTAACGTTCATCCCCTCACCTCATCAATCGTCGATATCGATGCACGATTTTAATGCACGAAATCAGCGTCGATTGACGAATGCCGCACCGGCCGCACATGTTTCGCTGCGGTGCAATATCCACGGAAACGCACGTGGTGCGGGCGAATTGCACAAGATTGGTGATTGTCCTGATTTGCTGACGGGTTATTTTGGCGTCTTATACGCCCCTAGCTGACTTAGCCGTTAGCCCG
Source organism: Burkholderia sp. RF2-non_BP3 (assembly GCF_001522185.1). Lineage (NCBI taxonomy): Bacteria > Pseudomonadati > Pseudomonadota > Betaproteobacteria > Burkholderiales > Burkholderiaceae > Burkholderia > Burkholderia sp. RF2-non_BP3. The sequence goes on from NZ_LOSU01000036.1 coordinate 367,062, forward strand.
CTGCCAAGCGGCTCTCGAGGGAATCGCCTCCGACATGGCACGCATCGTGCTTTACCTGACGCACAGGGCGCAGGTCGAGTCGGACGGAAGGCAGAAACGCCGCTGCCGGTCAACCGGACGCCCCCACCCGGCACTCGACACTCGAGTGCTTGAAGAGTGCGCGGCGCAGGGCAGCGCACCGGAGTTAGCTTCGCTGAGGTGAGGACATGATGCTGTTCGACGATTTGAGAGATAACGAGTGGGCGCTGGTCGAAGGTCTGTTTTGCTCGGAACCCGCACGCAGTGAACGGCGCGGCCGCCCCCGCGTGGAGGCCCGCTCGGTGGTAAACGCCGTGCTGTGGGTACTGTCGACCGGTGAAGGCTGGTCGAAGCTGCCGGGTCGCTATCCGTCGCCGCCGACCTGCCGCCGTCGCTTCGACGAATGGCAGGCGGACGGGACGCTCGCCGAAATCGTCAAGCGCCTCGGCACGAGCGGCCGCCAGATCTCGCTGCGCGGGCGCATCGGGGCAAGCGCGGCGAAGCCGCCTGCACCGCCGAGCCGCGACCGGTTGCGCGGCGCCTTCTGGACCAATCCGGAATCCTGGCGCGCCCCCGTGAAGATGGCGTAACGCATGCTCGATCGGGCGGCTTCGGCCGCCCGGTTTCTTTCGGCGCCACGCGCTTTGCGCGGCGCCCGCGTCGTCGTCGATTACCGCTGTCGCGCCGCGATACATCTATTTACTATTATTTACAGCAAGCCTGCACTCCCGCGCTTACCTTAGCGTCATATCAACAAGCCGCGCCGATGGCTTGAAGGGAGCCCCGCCATGAAAACAATGTCACTGCTCGTCGCATGCGGCATTGTCATTTCGCTGGCGCTGACCGCCCCCGCTCACGCCGACGATCGCGCGAAGCCGCCCCACCGCCAGCAGGATCACCGAAACACCCTTCGCCAGCAACCGCCCGCCACGTCGCTCAATCGACAGACCGTGCCGCGCGGCGATTTGCGCGGCGACATCGCCAGCAACGCACGCGCGCGCATCGGCTCGCAGCCGACAGAGCTGCCGCGTCATCCGTAGTCCACAGGATTTCGTCAAAGAAAATTCCCGAATCCGGGAACTGCTCGACATACGACGAGTCACATCCGTTGCCATGAGCACAGCGTGGCAACAGCAAAAGTATCCGGTACGCCCGTATCCTCGCGATACGGGCTTTTTTTTGAATGCCGCCGACGACGGCGCGAGGTCAGGAGTGCGCCGCTACAGGCGGCTTTCGAGAATCGCCACGGCGCTCGCTTCGCTTAACGCGTAGTCGTCCATACGGCGATCGGTCCAGGAAAGTAATTTCTCGTCGCGCTCGAGGCGCGCGCATTCGGCCCGACCACTATCGGTCAGCACCGCGATGTCGACCGGCGCATGGAAACCGGGCGCGGGGGCAACCGTCTTCTGCCTGACCGTGTCCATCAGCCCCAGCGACCGAAGATACTCGAACACGCCCGGGCGGCGCGCCCACGGTACCTGGCGGTACTGCACTCGTCTCAATGCGTCGAGCACCGCTTCGTTGGAATACGTGGCCATCTCGATTCTTTCTTAAAGTGCAGCGACAATGCGAAGCGGCGCGCCGGGCGGGAGCTCCACCCGCCGATACCGCCACCGATTCTGGGGGCCGACGTTCGGCGTCGCGTCAGGGCCGGATCGTCAGCCGTCCATAAAAAGACACCATACCCCAATCAAATTGATTCTGTTCGATTCATTTGTACTTCTCTTCATCGGTTTCATGCTCTTCCGCAAGCGGCGGAGACTCATCGCGATCGCCAGCGTCGCGCTGCTCTGGCTGCTCGCGACAGGCTGGCTCACCGCGCCACTCATCGCATGGACCGAGGCGGGCGTGACGCCGGTCGAGCGCCCCGACATGCACGGCCGCACCACACTGATCATCATCGGCATCGGCACACGGCGCAGCGACACCGGCCTGCGGCCGCCGCCCGACGGCGAAGCACGCATCCGCACGACCGCGGCGCTCTATCGCACGTGCCGCGAGCAGGCCACCCGCTGCACCGTGGTGATGTCGGGCGGCGACCCTCAACATCACGGCGAAACCGAGGCGGCCGTCTACGGGCGCCGCCTGATCGCGGAAGGCGTCGCTCCCGGCGACCTCGTTCTCGAGCCGGACAGCCGTACCACCTACGAAAATGCGAAATTCACCGCTTCTATACTACGCTCACAACATGACGACTCGCGCATTCTCGTCGCATCGTCCTACCAGATGCGTCGCGCATTGCTCGATTTCCGCCGCTTCGGCATCGATCCGCAGCCCGTTTATTCCAATCGCCGGCGCGCGCAAACGGGCTGGCTGCCCCGCTGGCACAACCTGGAAGACGCGAATCAGGCATTGCACGAGCTGATCGGCATCGCGCAGTTCCACGTCTACCGGTGGCTCGGCTGGTTTTGATGGCGACGCGTGCAGCGAACGCGAAAACGACTGCGCCGCGCGGGATGGCATGCGCATGACGGAATGCACGAAGTGTTGCGCGACTTCAACGGGGCCTTGCGCTGCACACCGATCCGGTGCACATTGATCCGTCACTTTTGTTACACTCGACACGCACTCGATTGCAGTCGCCAGACAAAACGGCAACATTCGGGTTCATCACCACTTAGCGGAGGTAAAGCAATGAAGAAGACGTCCCTGGCTATTCTGGTCGCGATGTCGGCGCTGACTGGCGCAGCGTATGCGCAAGAGAGCACGCAAATCCAGACCATCACCGACCCGGCCAAGATCGCCGAGATCGAGCAGCGCGCACAGGCACTGCAACAGCAGCAAGCAGCCGAGGCTGCACAGCCGGCGATGCAGGAAGAGCACCACGGCAAGAAGGCTGCTCACCACAAGGCAGCGAAGAAGGCTGGCAAGAAGGCCGCCAAGGCCGCTCCGGCAGACGCTGCCAGCCAGTAAGTTCGGCGGCACCGCACAAGCGAAAAGCCGAATCCGGGCAACCGGGTTCGGCTTTTTTTGGTTGCGGCGCCTGCGCGCTGTGCTAAAGTCGCGCACCGAAATTTTCCACCCGTGCGCACCCCGGTGCGGAGGACAGCATGAGCAACATTCAACTCGACATCGAGTGGACCGACGCAGCCACTCGCAAGATCAAGCAACTGATGCCGCGCGGCTCGGACGACGCCTTCCTCGCGCTGCCGCCGATCGAGTGCCTGCCGATGGAGGGCGACGTAATTTTCCTCGGTCCGCAAGGCAAGCAGCAACCGTTTATCGTCGCCGAACGTCAGTATCACCACGACGGCGACGCCGACTGGACGATCATCCTGATTCTCGACGTACCCAGCGCGTCGCACTGACGCGCCGCGGCGGCCGGCAACGCGTCCGGCCGCACCAGCCTGCTCATGCGGGCTTCGACAGCACGCGGATTCCGGACCGATCAACTCAGTGCGCGGCATGCGCATGCACAGCCAAAGCCACCCGGCCGTCCCGGCGCACGGCGAATCGCGCCAGCTCCCCACTCAGAAAAGATTGCGAATCAGCGAATCCAGCACGCGCCGGATCGCCATGTGTCGCATTGCGGCTCCACCAAAAAAATTGCCCGCGCTTCAGAAGAAGCGCGGGCGAAACCGTCGCCCTACGAGGATAGGCGACGGGGCCATCGAGATCCGCGCGAGGCGCGGATCGTCATCGGTTACGCCAACGCTCGCAGCGCCGGCATCTGAGACGTCGAAACCGTTGATCAGGCGCTCGCGACGCCTGCCCGGTCTCTGACGCCATCCTCCCTGTCCTAACGATTCGCACTTATAAAGCAGTTTGCGTGCCAGGCGCACTTTCGAAAGCATGCCATTGATCCATAAGGATATTTTCCGAGGTCACGGTGATGTAACACCCGTTCTTCCGCCGTAACGCACGAATGTTACGTAACGTCACGACGGAGGGGCGCGAACGTCCCGCACACGCCAGAATCGGCAGTCGCGCGCGACCATGAAAAAAGCCCGCCGGAAGGCGGGCTTTTTCGAAGAGCGGGAGCGTACCGCGATCAGCGCAGCTGATTCACGAGCAGCCCCATGATCTGCCGGGCCGGCCCCGACGTATCGATCGCACCCGAGTCGTCGACGATTGCCACACGCGTCTGGTCGGGCGTCAGCGCCTTCACGTTGATGCGATACTGCTTCGCCTGTTTTTCCTTCTTGCCGTGGAACAGCTGGCTCCAGAAGCCCTGCTCGGCCGAGCTCAGATCCTTCGGATCGACATAACGCACGAAATACAGCCCCTTCGTGCGATCGCGATCGTCGACGGTGAAATTCGCACGATCGAGTGCGAGGCCGACATGCAGCCACGACCGGTCGTACGGCTCGCCGAGCGTGACCTCGGACGGCACCGCGGCCGAATCGACGTCGTTCGCTTGCGACGACGTACGCGCGACGTTCTGCGCAGCGATCGCCGCGGCGGCGGCCTTCGATGCGTCGGTATCCGCCTTTTTGTCCTTCGGCACCGTGTTGTCGTTGATGTTCGCGATCGGCGGCTCACCGTTCTTCGCGCGCTGCTCGTTCTGTGCGAGCACCGCCATCAGCCGCTTCAGGTATTCGGTCTCGAGCGCCGGATCGTTGGGTTTCGCTTCCCACTTGCTCGAATCGTTGTTCGCGCCGGTGATCGCCTCGCGCATGCCCTTCTGGCTAATGAACACGTAGGTGCCGCCGTTCGGCGCCGAATCGAGGCGGGTGCGGTACTTGTTGCGCTCGGCCGTCACGTACGAATTGCCCATCGCCTTGGAGATCACGCTGCGGATCAGGCCGTCGTTGATCTGCGGATGGGTTTCGTTCCAGTCGGTTTCCATCACGCCTTTATCGCGCTGGTCGACGACGAGCAGGAAGCCCTGCTCCTGCCAGAAACGGCGAACTTGCGGCCAGATGTCGGCGGGTTTCTTGCCGTCGATCACGAGCCAGCTCTCGGTGCCGTCGCGCTGAATATGCATGCCGGCCACGGCGGGCGCGACGGTGTCCGTCGTGGGCGCCGCGTGCTGGACCTGCTGAAGTGCGGACAGGGAAGTCGCACCGCCCTGTGGCGGCAGCGAACGCTGATCGGCCGTCTCGTCGAGCATGTTGGGCGGCACTGCGAGCGACGCTTCCTTCGATTTGGAATCGCTCTTGTAGTCCACTTTCGTGGGCGACGACGTACCGCAACCGGCAACGAGCGCGCCGGTGGCGAGCACTGCAGCGAACCGCATGGTAAGACGAAGATCAGTCATGTTCGGGGAATCCTCTTCCGCTAAATCACGGCGCTTTCCGTGGATCAACCTTGCATTTTACCGGGGCCGCGCCGGGATGTGCAAAAAAGCGACCGGCAAGAAAAAACCCGCGTCAGCTTGAACTGACGCGGGTTCTTTGTCTGGTCGGGGCGAGAGGATTTGAACCTCCGACCACCTGCACCCCATGCAGGTACGCTACCAGGCTGCGCTACGCCCCGAAAGAAAAAAATTATAACAGACAGTTGGCCGCTTTAGAACGGGTCGCATGCATTTTGTGCATGTTCCTGCGAAATTTTTTGCGACATGACCCAACGGAGCAAGCCGGCTTCGACACGGGCGGCAACGCGCATCCGGCTATACCACGGTCCGGCCATGCGATCCGCCCCATGCTCACGGCCGGTGCGCGACACAGATGACCGTGAGGCCCGCCATCCGATTGAATCGGAACATCGGCAACTCGGCCCGGCAGATCAGCTTGAGCAAACCGTTGACGACCGGATGGTGTCGGCGCAACTGCGACGCCGGTTCGCGCGGTTGCCGACGCACCCGCTCGCTCAGTCGCAATGCCGCCGCGAGCGGGAACGTGAGGCCGAAGTAGTAGGCGCCGCGCTCGACCTCCAGCCCCGCACGACGCGCGACATCTTCGAGACCGTCGAGCGTATACCTGCGCTTGTGCTCGAGAAAATCGTCATGCGCGCTCCAGAGGAACTGAAACGCGGGAACCGTGATCAGGAACCGGCTGCCCTTCGGCGCACCCGCCACGTAGCGGGCAAGCAACCCGACATCGTCGTCGACGTGCTCGAGGACATCCATCAGCAACACGAGATCGGCATCAAACCGATCGACGGCCCGGCGAAAATGGACGGGCTTGCCGGCCGCCTCCCCGTCGGTGTCGTCGGTGTAGCTCGTATCGACACACCATGCTTCCGTCGCCTGCGTGCGCTCGAGCAAATGCTTCGAAAAGAAACCCGAGCCGGCACCGACGTCGAGTATGCGGTTCGCGTCCGACGTGCCCAGAAACCGACGGATCGCGCTCGCCTTCGACGCGTAGTACCAGTGATCGCCTACATCCGCTCCCAATACGTCGAGCTCCTTCAGATCCATGACGCCTCCCCCGTGTCGGCCACCATGCTTTGATCCATCCAGCCACTGACGCCGATCTTACCGCGTCGCCGCCGTCGCACGTACGGCAAGTTGCGCGATTCGCACGGGCAACCTGTGTCGCGCCTTAATCGAAAAGGACGATGGCCGATTCGTCGCGGATCGCTACCGTGCGCTTGGCCGGTGCGAGATCAACGCGCACGGCACATCGTCCGACTGCATGCAGATCGATATGGCACGTCTCCGCTTCGCCGCGCTGCGCGGCACGCCGGCGGCGGCGGTTTCGATCGCAACGGCGGTCGCGACGTCCCGTCACCGTCTCAGACAAAGGCCAGTGAATGACTCAGAAAAGCGACATTTCCCGTCGACACTTTCTCCGGCTGGGTGCCGGCACGATTGGCATCATGCTGGGAGGCACGCCTCTTCTGTCCGCGTGCGGCGGCGATTCGATCGCGGTCGCCCCCGTCACGACGCCCAGGCTCGGTTCGGCAGCGAACTTTCGTGACACCGGAGGACCGGACGGAGCGGGCTATGCCACCGCGAGTGGTGCAGCGATGAAGAAAGGCGCGATCTACCGGTCGTCCGCGCTCGCGCTGTCGGCGGCCGACCTCGCAACGGTCGATACGCTCGGCATCACGCACGTATGCGACCTGCGCACGACCGCGGAGATCCACGCGCAGCCGGATGCGCCATTGGCCGGCGCCACCTGGCAGAACCTCAGCGTGCTCGGCGTCGCCAGTATCGGTGCGCTCCCGACCGACGGTGCGACTGCCGCGGCCTTCATGCAAAGCATGTATCGGGCGTTCGTGACGTCGGAAACGGCACGGATGAGTTACCACACGCTATTCGCCGGCTTTGCCGCGTCCGGTGGCAATCTGGTCTTCCACTGCACGGCCGGCAAGGATCGCACCGGCTGGGCGACGGCCATTCTGCACACGATCCTCGGTGTCCCCCTGCAGACGATCCTCGCCGACTATCTGCTGACCAACGTCTACAGCGCGTCGGAGATCGCCGCTTATGTCGCACAGGCGCGCAAAAGCGGCGGGCAGGATGCGGCCGACATGATGGCCGCGTTGCAGAGCGCGCAAGCGACCTATCTGCAGGCGGCATTCGACCAGGTTGTCGCATCGTACGGCTCGATGACGTCGTACATCGAAAACGGCCTGCAGCTGGACCAGACGACGCAGAATGCAATCCGGCGGAGCATGCTGGTCTGATCGGTCGTGCAGGCGGCGAAAGCACTGGCGCGTCAGCCACTCCCGCCTGCCCCCCGGATCGGACATCGCCTTCATCCGGCATGTCACTCCGCGCCAGCCAACGCCGACGCCGGGTTTGCCGATCCGGCGCAACGCGCGCCCCCGCCTCGACCGCAAAACCAAACGACCGTTTGATCTTTCTGCTCCGCCGCCGCGAATCCATTGTCCCGTCGCGCGCCGGCCGGTCCTGCCCGGACGCTCGCTGTTTGGTTACGCCGCTCTAGCGCGCTATGCCACACTGCACGGCATCGACGTCCGCGCCGCGCATCGGCCGTGCGCCCTCGCCGATCACGACAAGACATGGAGACAGACGATGCGGAATGCGGTCCGGCGCGGCCATCGCACGCCTTTGGCATTTCTCGACTGGATGGCCGGCTCGCGACGCGCGGCCGCGCCGGTTTCACCGGGCGCCTCTCGTGCGCTCGGCTGCGGCGCGCTTGCGCTCGCGCTGCTCTGCGCCGGCTGTGCGGAACCGGCCGCGCAGCGCGACGGCAACACGTCCGTCGCATCGACGAAGATCGAGCGCACCAAGGCCGAACGCCTCGCCCGCGAACAGCAGATCGCGCGCACGGTGCCGTCGCTCGCGTCGCTCAGCCTCACTCAGCCGCGCCCGTTCACGCTGCGCGACTCGGGCCAGAACGGTGCGATGACGTTCCTGCGCGACGTCGATTTCCGCATCGTCAACAACCTCGGCTTCTTCATCCATCAACTGTCCGCGACACTCGTGCCGACGCAGGCCGGCGCACCGATCGTGTTCGACGATCCGACGAGTTTCGAAATCGACGTGCACGAAGGCACGGTCACGCTCGACAACGCGAAGCTGACCGCCCTCTTCAACACGTACATCTTCGGTTACCGCAACGCGCCGCTGCGCAGGCTCGCGGTGTCGGCAGGCGACGGCGTGATCCATCTGCAGGGCGAGATGCAGCGCGACGGCTGGGTGCCGTTCTCGCTGACCGGCACGCTCACGATCCGCGACGGCAGCCAGCTCGTATTCCACCCGACCGGCGTGCGCGTATCGGGCATCAACGCGCAGCCGGTGATGCGCGCGGCCAACGTGAAGATGGCCGATCTGCTGAAGGTCGAGACGCCGATCGCGCGGCTCGCCGGCGACGACCTCGTGATGTCGGTCGACAAGCTGATGCCGCCGCCACGGCTGAAGATCAGGATCACCGCGCTGCGCGTGACGCCGGCCGGCCTCGACCTGACGCTCGACGACGGCTCGCACGCCGGCTTCGCGCTGCCCGCGAACGCGCCGCAACAGGCGATGTACATCCGCGGCGGCGACGTGAAGTTCATGCGCTCGATGCCGATGAACGCGGACATCCTGATCGGCCCCGTCGATCCGACCAAGCGTGACCAGCATTTCGTGTTCGACCTGTATCACTATCGCGACCAGGTATCGGCCGGCTATTTTAATTTCGACGAAAGCGGCGCGATGGCGATCCGGATGCCGTCGTACGCGGGCCCCGCGAGCGGTGCCGCGCTCGGCAACGCGGCCGCTCGCCTGAACGACAGCTTCCTCGCCGCGCAGCAGACCGCGTTGCACGACTCGCGCCAGCACTGGGAAGCGTTTGCACTCGCGGCCGGCACGGCGCAGCCCGGCATGCAGAAAGTTGCGATGCGGCGCTCGTCGGCCATCCCGTTCAACGAACGGCACGTGTCGAACCGCAACCCGACGATCCATCTGCACAATGTCGACTTCAACCTGTCCGGCGACATCGGCTTCCATGTCGAGGATCTCGACGTCCAGCTCGTCGCGAAACGGCCGGGCGAACCGGTCGACCTCGACGATCCGAACCAGTACGACATCCGCATCCTCGGCGGGACGGTCGTCGAATCGTGGAAGGCGATGTCGGCGCTCTTCAACAACTACCTGCTCGACTACTCGCCGCGCTCGCTGAACGACCTGCAGTTGAGCGCGGACGGTCAGGACCTGCACGTCCAGGGCGGCATCAAGCTCTGGAATCACGTGCCCGGCGTGTGGCTGCCGACCGACATGAAGGGCTCGCTTTCGGTGCTCGACGACCGGCACCTCGCGTTCCGGCCGTCGCAGGTATCGGTGCTCGGCATCCCGCAGGCGAAGCTGCTTCGCTCGCTCGGCATCGAGCTCGCGTCGTTGACGCCGCTGCAGCGCCGCGGCGCGGAACTGCGCGGCGACACGCTCGTGCTCGACCAGTACACCGTCTTTCCGCCGCCGGTGCTGAACGGCAAGCTCGGCCAGGCTACGGTCGAACGCGACGGACTGCGCCTCACGTTCCGGCGCGTTGCCGACGCACCCACGCCGAAGCGGCCGCAGATCGACGCGCCGAGCTACATGTGGATGGAAGGCGGCGACATGAAGATGTTCAACGTGCTGGAACTGAACGTGCGCGCGCTGATCCGGAACTCGGCCGAGACAGGCCCGATGCGCTTCGACCTGTACAGCTACCGCAGCCAGGTCGCGCAAGGCTCGGTGCGGATGCTGCCGGACGGCACGCTGGTCGTCGACATGGGCAAGCCGAATCCGCTCGCATCGCGCTGATCCGGGCAGGCACGCGCGCATGAAAAAAGCCCGGTGGCGATTCGCCAACCGGGCTTCGTGTCGATCCGAGCGTCGCGCTCAGTCGTGCTTCAGTCCGTCGATCACGTCGAGGAGCGCCTGCCGCAGCGCGATCACGTCGACCGTTGCCCCCGGCTTGCCCGATACACGCGCATCGGCGGCCTGCACGTCGGGCTCGACCGGCGCGCCTGCAGCACGCTCGCCGGCCGGTGAATCGAGCCGGTTGCGCGCCCCGTTGATCGTGAACCCCTGTTCGTACAGCAACTCGCGAATCCGCCGGATCAGCAGCACTTCGTGGTGCTGGTAGTACCGGCGATTGCCACGTCGCTTCACCGGTCGCAACTGCGTGAATTCCTGCTCCCAGTAACGCAGAACGTGCGGCTTGACCCCGCACAGCTCACTGACTTCACCGATCGTGAAGTAGCGCTTCGCGGGAATCGGAGGCAAGACGACTTTCTCAACCGTAGTGGTCATCGTCGGTTAACCGTCGGTAAAGGGTGCGCGGCGGCCGCGCGGAGACGTCGGCGCGCGGGCGTTACTCCGCGCCGTTTTCGACCAGCGCCTTCAGCTTCTGGCTCGCGTGGAAGGTTACCACCCGGCGAGCCGCGATCGGAATCGCCTCGCCCGTCTTCGGATTGCGGCCCGGACGCTGCGGCTTGTCGCGCAACTGGAAGTTGCCGAACCCCGACAGCTTGACGCTTTCACCGTTTTCGAGCGCGTCGCGGATCACTTCGAAAAACGCCTCGACCATGTCCTTCGCTTCACGCTTGTTCAGCCCGACGCTGTCGAACAGCAGCTCCGCCAGTTCCGCTTTCGTCAGCGTCGGCGTCTCGGTGGACGCCGGCGCCGAAGCGTCGCGGTTCATGGCACTGCGTTGCGCCGTCAGGAGGGCTTCGAATTCACTCGAGGTCATGTCGTTCATATCTGCCATACAGCGCGTTAAACCAAAACTCACGATGGGGAAGCGCCGCCCTCGAACGGACGGCCCCTCTCCTTAGCCGCGCAGGCGGGCACCAGCACGAGCCATCCGCTCGACCAGCGTCTGGATCGCCTGATCGACGACCTCGTCCTGCAGCGTGCCGGCCGCGTCCTGCAGCGTCACGCGGAAGGCAAGGCTCTTCTCGTGCGCGGCGAGACCACCGGAAGTATTTGATTTTGCACGAAATTCGTCGAAGAGTACAACCTTCTGAACGAATCGGCAGGCGTCTTCGGCCAGCGCCTTCTTCATTTCGTCGAAAAGCGCCTGAACCTCGACCGCCTGATCGACCACGACGGCGATATCGCGCCGCACTGGCGGGAATTTCGACACGTCGGTCGGCGCCGGCAGCGCACGTGCGATCAGCGCATCCGCGTCGATTTCGAACATCACCGGCGCGTGCGGCAGCTCGTACTTCTGCATCAGACGCGGATGGAGTTCGCCGATCCAGCCGACCGCGCGGCCATCGACCTCGATGCGCGCGCTGCGGCCCGGATGGAGGGCCGGATGCTCGGCCTTCACGAAGCGCGCGGCGGCCGGCGCGAGCAGCGCCTCGAGATCGCCCTTCACGTCGAAGAAATCGACTGCGCGGGTCGCGACGCCCCACTGCTCGTCGACCGCCGGGCCGTACGCGAGCGCGCCGACACGCTTCGGCTGCGTGTAGCCTTCGACGGTCAGTTCGCCGACCTTCACCGACGGATCGGCGAGGAACACGCGGCCCGTCTCGAACACGCGAACGCGATCCGCGCGGCGGTTCAGGTTGTGGCGCAGTACCGAGATCAGGCTGCCGAACAGCGTCGTACGCATCACCGACAGCTGGCTCGCGATCGGGTTCAGCAGGCGGATCGGGTTGTCGTTGCCGGCGAAGTCGTGCTCCCACTCCGCATCGACGAAGCTGAAGTTGACCGTTTCGGCGTAGTCGCGCGCCGCAAGCGCGTGACGGATGTCATGGATCGAACGCCGCGTCTCGTTGGTCGCGCGCATCTCGCTCGTCGCGACCGGCGGACGTGCCGGGATTTTCTCGAAGCCGTAGATGCGCGCCACTTCCTCGATCAGGTCTTCCTCGATCTCGATGTCGAAGCGGTGCGACGGCGGCGTGACCAGGAATGCGTCGTCGTCACGCTCGAACGGCAGGCGCAGGCGCGTGAAGATGTTGGCGATCTCGTCGGCGTCGATCTTCACGCCGATGATGCGGTTCGCGCGCGACACGCGCATCTTCACCGGCGCGCGCTGCGGCAGGTTCACTGCCTGGTCGTCGACCGGGCCGGCCTTGCCGCCGCAGATCTCGAGAATCAGCTGCGTGATGCGCTCGACGTGTTCGACGGTCGTCGCGTAGTCGACGCCGCGCTCGAAGCGATGGGCCGCATCGGTCGAGAAGTTGTACTTGCGCGCGCGGCCACGGATGCTGTCCGGCCACCAGAACGCGGCCTCCAGGTAAATGTTGGTCGTGTCGAGCGTGACGGCCGTGCTGTCGCCGCCCATGATGCCCGCGAGGCTTTCGACCTGACGGTCGTCCGCAATCACGCCGACCGTTTCGTCGAGCTCGACCGTATTGCCGTTCAGCAGCTTCAGCGACTCGCCGCGCTTGCCCCAGCGCACCTCGATACCGCCGTGGATCTTGTCCAGATCGAATACGTGCGACGGGCGGCCGAGTTCGAACATCACGTAGTTCGAGATGTCGACGAGCGCCGACACGCTGCGCTGGCCCGAACGCTCGAGGCGCTCGACCATCCATTGCGGGGTCTTCGCATGTGCGTTCACGCCGCGGATCACGCGACCCGAGAAGCGGCCGCACAGATCGGGGGCGGCGATGCGCACGGGCAGCGTTTCGTCGAGCTCGACGCGCACCGGACGGATGTCGACCGGCGTCAGCGGCGCGCCGGTGATCGCGGCCGTCTCGCGCGCGATGCCGAACACCGACAGGCAGTCGGCCTTGTTCGGCGTCAGCTTGATTTCGAAGATCGTGTCGTCGAGATTGAGCGTATCGCGGATGTCCTGGCCGACCGGCGTGTCTTCCGGCAGGATCAGCAGGCCGCTGTGGTCCTCGGACAGCTTCAGCTCACGCGCCGAGCACAGCATCCCCTGGCTCTCCACGCCGCGCAGCTTCGACAGCTTGATCGCGAACGGCTTGCCGCCCTCTTCCGCCGGCGGCAATTCCGCGCCGACCAGCGCGACCGGCACCTTGATGCCGGGCGCCACGTTCGGTGCGCCGCACACGATATTCAGCGTCGCGCCGGTGCCGGCGTCGACCTGGCAGACATTGAGCTTGTCCGCATCCGGATGCTTGACGACTTCGAGCACGCGGCCGACGACGATCTTCGACGTCGGCGGCGCAGCCTTGCTCAGCGATTCGACTTCGAGCCCCGCCATCGTCAGCGCGTGCGACAGTTCGTCGGTCGTCAGCTGCGGGTCGACAAAGGTTCTCAACCAGGATTCAGGGAATTGCATGGATGTCTACGTTCGAAACAGGTTAGATCGGCGCCCGGCCCCGTCGGAAACGTCCGGCGGGCATGCGCGGGCACATGGCGGCGCGGCGCGTGCGTTATGCGAACTGGCGCAGGAAACGCAGGTCGTTCTCGAAGAACAGCCGGAGATCCTGCACGCCGTAGCGCAGCATCGTCAGGCGCTCGAGGCCGCTGCCGAACGCAAAGCCGATGTAGCGCTCGGGATCGAGGCCCATGTTGCGGATCACGGTCGGATGCACCTGCCCCGAGCCCGAGATCTCGAGCCATTTGCCGGCGTTCTTGCCGTGCTCGAACATCATGTCGATCTCGGCCGACGGTTCCGTGAACGGGAAATACGACGGACGGAAGCGCACGAGGATGTCGTCGCGCTCGAAGAATTTCTTCAGGAAGTCGGTATAGACGCCCTTGAGGTCGGCGAAGCTGATGTTTTCGTCGATCCACAGCCCCTCGACCTGATTGAACATCGGCGAGTGGGTCGCATCGCTGTCGACGCGATACGTGCGGCCCGGTGCGATCACCTTGATCGGCGGGCGGTTCATGCGCGCGTAACGCACCTGCATCGGGCTCGTGTGCGTGCGCAGCAGCAGCTGGCGGCCGTCGGCGTCCTTGCCTTCGACGTAGAAGGTGTCCTGCATCGAACGCGCCGGATGGTTCTCCGGGCTGTTCAACGACGTGAAGTTGTACCAGTCGGTCTCGATTTCGGGACCGTCGGCCACGTCGAAGCCGATCGAGCGGAAAATCTGTTCGACGCGCTCCCACGTGCGCATCACGGGGTGCAGGCTGCCTGCACCAGCGCCGCGACCCGGCAGCGTGACGTCGATCGCCTCGGCGGCAAGGCGCTGGTTCAGCAGCGCATCGGCAAGCGCCTGGCGGCGTGCGGTCAGCGCGGCTTCCACCTGCTGCTTCACGACGTTGATGCGTGCGCCTTCGGTCTTGCGTGCTTCGGGATCGAGCTTGCCGAGGCCCTTGAGCAACTCGGTCAGCGCACCCGACTTGCCGAGAAATCGTGCTTTCTCGTTTTCGAGCGTGGTGATGTCGGCAGCCTGTTCAAAGGACTGCTGCGCGTCGGCGACAATCTGGTCCAGATCCATAGATCCCATCATTTCCAACGTCATTCGGTCTTGGCGAGCGAAACTGCCCGCCAAACAAAAAAGGGGCTCGGAAGAGCCCCGTTTTCGCTGCAGCGGCCGAAACTACCGGAACATCGCTGCAACTAACCACGCAGTGCTAATTTCGCAATTAGGCTGCAACGGCGGCTTTCACCTGCTTGACGATCGCAGCAAAAGCAGCCTTGTCGAACACCGCCATGTCGGCCAGGACCTTACGGTCGAGTTCGATCGACGCCTTCTTCAGGCCGTTGATGAACACGCTGTAGGTCATGTCGTGCTGGCGAACTGCCGCGTTGATACGCGTGATCCACAGTGCGCGGAACACACGCTTCTTGTTGCGGCGATCGCGGTACGCGTACTGACCAGCGCGCATCACCGCCTGCTTGGCGATGCGGTAGACGTTATTGCGACGGCCGCGATAACCCTTGGCCAGGTTGATGATCTTCTTGTGGCGGGCCCGTGCGGTTACCCCACGTTTGACTCGAGGCATGTTTCTCTCCTTGGAGTATCAGTTGAGGGGTTACGCGAACGGCAGCATTGCGCGGACGGAGTTCAGATCGGAATCATGAACTGCCGTTGCGCCGCGCAGGTGACGCTTGTTCTTCGTGGTTTTCTTGGTCAGGATGTGACGCTTGAAGGCTTGACCGCGCTTGACGGTACCGCCCGGACGCACCACGAAGCGCTTTGCAGCACTCTTCTTGGTCTTCATCTTAGGCATGACGAACAACTCCAGTTTATTTGATGGCGATGGGTGTGCGGTTGGCTTGCGCCCTTGACCCGCCCTTCGAAACCCAGTCCACTTGTGTACGGCGAACCGCTTGCGCAGCCGCCGTCATTGTTGGCGCGCCGCCCTGACCGGGCAACGCACCGAACCACTTTCGAACCTGCGCGCCATGCGCGCGGGCCCGTTACTTCTTTTTCTTCGGCGAGAGCACCATGATCATCTGGCGCCCTTCCATCTTCGGCATCTGCTCGACCTGGCCGACTTCCTCGAGATCCGTGCGCAGACGCTCAAGCATCCGCATGCCGATCTCCTGGTGAGCCATTTCACGGCCGCGGAAACGCAACGTGATCTTCGTCTTGTCGCCCTCTTCGAGGAAGCGCACGAGATTGCGAAGCTTGACGTTGTAGTCACCGTCATCGGTACCCGGGCGGAATTTGACTTCCTTCACCTGGATGACCTTCTGCTTCAGCTTGGCTTCGTGCTGCTTCTTGGACTCCTGATACTTGAACTTGCCGTAGTCCATCAGACGGCAGACCGGCGGAACCGCTTGCGGCGCGATTTCCACCAGGTCAACATCCAGCTCTTCCGATTTACGGAAAGCATCAGCGAGTTTTACGATACCGAGCGGTTCGTTCTCGATCCCGACCAGACGCACTTCCGGCGCAGTGATTTCACCGTTGATGCGATGCGACGACTTATCAGTAGCGATGTTACGTTTCCTCTAAAAATTAAAAAAACGAGCCGCGCTGCCAGGGCGGTTACTTGAACGAGCGCAGGTCTTCCTGCAGACGCTCAACGAAGGCTTCGATCGGCATAACGCCAAGATCGACGCCGCCACGGGCACGCACGGCTACCGTTTGCGCATCACGCTCCTTATCGCCCACGACGAGGAGATAAGGCACCTTTTCCAGCGTGTGCTCGCGTATTTTATAGCTAATCTTCTCGTTGCGCAAATCGGCCGCCACTCTAACCCCTTGTTTTTGCAACGTTTGGGCCAGAGATTGTGCGTATTCCGCCTGACTTTCGGCGATATTGAGCACAATTGCCTGGAACGGCGCGAGCCAGACCGGCATTGCACCAGCGTGGTGCTCGATCAGAATGCCGAGGAATCGCTCCATCGAACCGACGATCGCACGGTGCAGCATCACGGGCCGGCGGCGGCTGTTGTCTTCCGCGACGTACTCGGCACCGAGGCGTTCCGGCAGCATCATGTCGAGCTGCAGCGTGCCGCATTGCCACGAACGGCCGAGCGCGTCCTTGATGTGGTACTCGATCTTCGGTCCATAGAACGCACCTTCGCCCGGCAGTTCTTCCCACGACAGGCCGCAGGCCGTCAGCGCTTCGCGCAGCCCCTGCTCGGCACGGTCCCACGTTTCGTCGGAACCCATGCGCTGCTCGGGACGCAGCGACAGCTTGATGTCGATGTGCTCGAAGCCGAAATCGCCGTACACGCTCATCGCGAGCTTGTTGAACGCGATCGACTCGGCAATGATCTGGTCTTCCGTACAGAAGATGTGCGCATCGTCCTGCACGAAGCCGCGCACGCGCATCAGGCCATGCAGCGCGCCCGATGCCTCGTTGCGATGGCACGAACCGAATTCCGCGTAGCGCAGCGGCAGGTCGCGGTACGAGCGCAGGCCGTGCTTGAACACCTGAACGTGACCCGGACAGTTCATCGGCTTGATCGCGTAGTCGCGCTTCTCCGACTCCGTCGTGAACATGTTCTCGCGGTAGTTCTGCCAGTGGCCCGACGCCTCCCACAGCGAGCGGTCCATGATCATCGGGGTCTTGATCTCGAGGTAGCCGGCTTCGTTCACGCGGCGGCGCATGTACTGCTCGACCTGCTGCCACAACGCCCAGCCCTTCGGATGCCAGAACACCATGCCCGGCGATTCTTCCTGCATGTGGAACAGGTCGAGCTGCTTGCCGAGCTTGCGGTGGTCGCGCTTTTCCGCTTCCTCGAGCATGTGCAGGTATTGATCCTGATCTTCCTTCTTCGTCCAGGCCGTACCGTAGATGCGCTGCAACTGTTCGTTCTTCGAGTCGCCGCGCCAGTACGCGCCCGCGACCTTCATCAGCTTGAAGACCTTCAGCTTGCCGGTCGACGGCACGTGCGGGCCGCGGCAGAGGTCCGTGAAGCCGCCGTGCGAGTACAGCTTGATTTCGTCGCTTTGCGGAATCGATTCGATGATTTCGGCCTTGTACTTCTCGCCGAGGCTGCGGAAATAGCCGGCCGCCTCGTCGCGCGACACGACGCGGCGCGTCACGGGCTCGTCCTTCTTCGCGAGTTCCTGCATGCGCTTTTCGATCTTTTCCAGATCTTCGGGCGTAAACGGGCGGTTATACGAGAAGTCGTAGTAGAAGCCGTTGTCGATCACCGGACCGATCGTCACCTGCGCATCCGGATACAGGTCCTTCACCGCGTAGGCAAGCAAGTGCGCGGTCGAGTGACGGATGATGTCGAGACCGTCGGCATCCTTGTCCGTGACGATTGCGAGCGACGCATCGCGATCGATGACCGTGGACGTATCGACCAGCTCGCCGTCGAGCTTGCCACCAAGCGCAGCCTTCGCAAGGCCGGGACCGATCGAGGCCGCAACCTCGGCAACTGTCACCGGATGCTCGTATTGTCGAACTGAGCCGTCAGGCAAGCGTATCGAAACCATAGCAATCTCCGTGATGCCGACAGTGGGCGGCAGACCAAGCACGCGATATCAAAGTCACGCGCGAAAATTTCGCGACAAAAAAAATGCGGCCCCGCTTTCGAGGGGCCGCATTCGATACTTCACTCAAACTGAAAGGGCGAAAGGGTTCCTCGACTAGCGTCGCTCCGAAAAGGTTTCGGTCAACGTTCGCGGTGTCATAACCGTATTCGCCTTGTTCGCGTTGAGTTATTTACTGCATCGAACACCCGGAAACCGGGCATTCTCAATTCGTTGGTAGGCTCGATTGGACTCGAACCAACGACCCCCACCATGTCAAGGTGGTGCTCTAACCAGCTGAGCTACGAGCCTAGAGAAGCTGAAATTATATGGAGCTACCGTTCACTTGGCAAGCGTTTTTATGCGGTCGCAGCAAAATGATCGCGCTCCAACCCCATTTACAGGGACGTCACGTCTTGCGCCCCGCCCGCACGACACCCGGCACTTCGCCGAGCAGCGTGCACGCGCGCTGGACCTGCGCGGAATTCGACACCTCGACCGTGAACTGCATGAATGCCGCATTCCGGCGGCTCTGCGTCTTCACGCCCACCACGTTCATCTTCTCGCGTGCGAACACTTCGGAGATGTCGCGCAGCAAGCCCTGCCGGTCGCTCGCCTCGATCATCAGATCGACCGGATAGACGGACGCGCCACGGCCGCCCAGCACGTCGGCCGACCAGGTCGTCTGCAACACGCGCTCCGGCGCCCGTTCGGCCATGCGCCGGAACGTCGGGCAGTCGCTGCGGTGAATCGACATCCCCTTGCCGCGCGTCACGAAGCCGCTGATCGGGTCCGGCGGCGCCGGACGGCAGCAGCGCGCAAGCTGGGTCAGCAGCGCATCGACGCCGACCACCAGCACGCCGGTCGACGCGCCGTGCGCGACACTCGCCCCGCTGCTGCGTTTCTCGAAATCGGCGGGCGCCTCGGGCGCATGTTCGGGCGGCGGCGCATCGGACAGCGCATGCTCGACGTTGCGCAGGCTGAATTCTTCCTTGCCGACGACCGAGAACAGTTCCTCGGGCGACTTGAAGCCGAGCTTCGCGGCGAGGTTGTCGAGATTGACCGAGGTCTTGCCCTCGCGCTGCAGCGTCTTTTCGACGAGCGCGCGACCATGCGCGATGTTCTCTTCCTGCTCGATCGAGTTGAACCACGCACGCACCTTCTGCCGCGCACGCGGACTCTTCAGGTAGCCGAGCTGCAGGTTCAGCCAGTCGCGCGACGGCCCACCCTCCTTCACCGCGACGATCTCGACCGTCTGGCCGTTCGCGAGCGCCGTGTTCAGCGGCACCATCACGCCGTCGACGCGCGCGCCGCGGCAGCGATGGCCGAGCTCGCTGTGCAGGTGGTACGCGAAATCGACCGGCGTCGCGCCCTGCGGCAACGCAATCACCCGCGCCTGCGGCGTCAGCACGTAAATGTGGTCGTCGTCGAGCGACGTCTCGCGCAGTTGAGCCCACGCCTGGTCGCCGGA
Source organism: Burkholderia sp. RF2-non_BP3 (assembly GCF_001522185.1). Lineage (NCBI taxonomy): Bacteria > Pseudomonadati > Pseudomonadota > Betaproteobacteria > Burkholderiales > Burkholderiaceae > Burkholderia > Burkholderia sp. RF2-non_BP3. Next base: position 386,626 of record NZ_LOSU01000036.1, read on the forward strand.
TACTTCCGTGCCGTCCTCGACGTCGTCCTTCCATGCGAGCAGCTGGCGCAGCCACGCGATCTTCTCGTCGTACTTGTCGCTCGCCGAGAACTGGCCGCCATAGCCGCGTGCGCCGGCCTCCTTGTAGCGCCAGTGCGCGGCGACACCGTACTCCGCGAAACGGTGCATTTCCTGCGTGCGGATCTGCACTTCGAACGCGCGGCCGTCGTCGCCGATCACGACCGTATGCAGCGACTTGTAGCCGTTCGGCTTCGGACGCGAGATGTAATCGTCGAATTCCTTCGGCACCGGCTGCCACAGGTGATGCACGATGCCGAGCACCGCGTAGCAATCCTTGATGTCCGGCACGATCACGCGGAACGCGCGCACGTCGTACAGCTCGGAGAAATCGAGCTCCTTGCCGCGCATCTTGCGCCAGATGCTGTAGATGTGCTTCGGCCGCCCGCTCACGTCGGCCGGGATGTGCGCTTCCGCCAGCTCGTGCTGCAGCCGCTCGATCGCCTGCGCGACGTACGCCTCGCGTTCGATGCGCTTTTCATCGAGCAGCTTGGCGATGCGCTTGTAGGTGACCGGATCCTCGAAGCGGAACGCGAGGTCCTCGAGCTCCCACTTCAGCTGCCAGATACCGAGACGGTTCGCGAGCGGCGCATAGATCTCGAGCGTCTCGCGCGCGACGTCGGGCGGTGGATCGATCTTCGCCGCCGCGTAGTAGCGCAGCGATTGCAACCGCGACGCCAGCCGGATCAGCACCACGCGGATGTCCTGCGCGAACGCGAGCAGCATCTTGCGCAACGCCTCGATCTGCGTGCGCCGCTCTTGGGCGGCGTCGCGCCCGGCGTCCGGCATTGCGTTCTGCGCCGCGCGCAGGCTGACGGTGCCGAGCCGCAGCAGCTTGCGCACGTCGGATACGAGCCGCGCGACCTCTTCGCCGAAACGTTCGGTCAGCTCCCGCTCGGGATCGCTCAGGTGCGGCGTCAGCACGAACAGCGCGGCCGCCTGCATCGCGTGCGGATCGACGTTCAGCGTGCGCATGATCGACGCCGTGCCCGCCGAATGATCGGCCAGCAGCTCGCCCGACGACAGGCGTGCGTCACCGGCACGCTCGCGCACGAACGCGAGCACGTCGTCGAACGACGGTGCTGCGACGGAAGAAGCGGAAACGGACTCGGTCATCGCACGGCCTGGCGCATTGCTGTCATCGGAATGCTTCGCTCAGCTCCGTTGCGCGGCGACGACGACGATCTCGACGAGCAGCGCCGGATCCGCGAGCTTCGCCTCGACGGTCGCGCGCGGCGGCGTATTGCCCTGCGCGACCCACGCGTCCCACTCCGCGTTCATGCCCTCGAAGTTCGCGAGATCCGAAATGTAGATCTGCACCGACAGCAGATGTGCCTTGTCGCTGTTCGCTTCGGCGAGCAGGCGGTCGATGTGGCCGAGCACTTCGCGCGTCTGGCCCTTGATGTCCTGGGTGGTGTCTTCGGCGATCTGGCCGGCCAGATACACGGTACCGTTGTGGATCGCGGTTTCGGAGAGGCGCGCTCCGACGTGGTGACGAATGACTGCCATGGAATGTTCCGGTCGTATGAGTGGGTGAGAATCGGCGACGACGCGGCCCGCGTGCCGCCGAACCGCATATTATGACGCGTTTATGCGCCGCCTTCGACGAAAAACCGGCGGGCAAGCGCAATCTGGTCATCGCCGATGAACGCCGGCGCATGGCCCACGCCCTGGATCTCGGCCTGCGTCACGTGCCGGCCGCGACGCACCATCTCCGCCACCGTGTCGCGCGACAGCAGGTCGGAACGCTCGCCGCGCACGACGAGCAGCGACGCGTCGGTGGTCTCGATCGCGCGCCACAGCGCGGCCTCGCCGAGCGCGGCCAGCTCGGGCGTCGTCGCCTTGAACGGCTCGGCGATGCGCGGATCGTAGCGCATCGTCCACCCCCCGTCGGGCAGCTCGCGCAGCAACGGCCCGTTGATCTCGCGCCATTCGTCGTCGGTCAACGCGCCAAACGGCAGCGACAGCGACGTCAGATAGTCGATGCCCTCCTGTTCGGTCGCGAAACGCGGCTGCACGCCGAGGTATTCGCCGATGCGCGTCAGCGAATCGGGCTCGATGCGCGGGCCGACGTCGTTGACGATCATCCGGCGCAGCGGCGAACCGGGAAGCCCCGCGAGCGCCATGCCGATCAGGCCGCCCATCGACGTGCCGAACCAGTCGACCGACTCGACGTCGAGCCGCGCGATCAGCGTGACCATGTCGGCCACATATTGCGGAATCGCATAAAGCCGCGGATCGGCGAGCCAGTCGGAGCGTCCGCGCCCGACGACGTCGGGGCAGACGACGCGATACGTATCGGACAACGCGGCGGCAAGCCGGTCGAAGTCGCGCCCCGAACGGGTCAGGCCGTGCACGCAGACCAGCACGCGAGGATTGGCGGGGTCGCCCCATTCGGTATAGGCGACATGGTGAAGGCCGGCGGCGCTCGCACACTGCACGCGTCGCTGACGGGGAACCGGAGGATTCGCTGAGGTTGTTGGCATCGTTGGCATCCTGTCGAACGGGGGCGGTGCGGCGGGCAACACTCGCGCCGCCCGATGCGAACGATTGTAAACCGCTTCGCAACGACGGGCCGTGACGCGGCCGCGGTCATCCGACGCCTCTTCGCGACCGCTCACGCACTGCGGCGCCACGCCTCACGCAACTGGTCGCGCAGGAAATCGACGAACGCCCGCACGCGCAGCGGCACGTGACGGCCACCGGGATAGACGGCATGGAGCGGTGCCGCAGGCGCCGCGAATGTCGGCAACACACGCACCAGCCGGCCGGCCTCGAGATCGGCACCGACGTCCCAGATCGACTTCAGCGCAATGCCCGCGCCCTCCAATGCCAACGTACGAGCCGCACCACCGTCGTTCGTCAGCAGCGCGGCCGTCACTTCGACCGCCACTGCGCCCTGTGCACCGTCGAACCGCCACTCCGTACGAGGCTGGTCGCCCATCACGATGCATCGATGTGCACGAAGTTCGGCCGGATGAGCCGGCAGCCCGTGCACGGCGAGATAGCTCGACGACGCGCAAAGCACGCGATGATTCGGCGCCAGTTCGCGCGCGATCATCGTCGAATCGGCAAGGCTGCCGATCCGCACGGCAACGTCGATGTCCTGCGCGAGCAGATCGACGATCGCGTCGGTCAGCATCAGTTGCACGATCAACTCCGGATGTTGCCGCTGAAACGCCGCGACGAGCGGCGCGATCCGCAGCCGGCCGAGCTCACCGGGCGCCGTCAGGCGCAGCACGCCGCTGACCGTGCCGCGACGGTCGCTCATCAGCGTTTCGGCGCGATCGACCTCGGCCAGGATGCGCAGCACCTGCGCATGGAACTGCGCCCCGTCGTCGGTCAGCGCCTGCTGCCGCGTCGTCCGGTGCAGCAGCCGCACGCCGAGCTGCGACTCGAGATGCGCGAGCCGCTTGCTGACGACGGACAGCGACAAGTCAAGCTCGCGCGCCGCCGCGGACAGGCTGCCGGCCGACACGATTCTCGCGAACGTATCGAGCGCCGGGAGATCGTCGATCAGCATCGCGGCACCTGCCCTGCGTCGCCCTTTCCTTTTTTCGAATAATCCATTCGCCTTTTCCCCGTATTTCAGCTCGAAACGGAAACCTACCATACCTGTACCGCGTCGCCCCACGACGCCATCCAGAGGACACCCGAAACCATGTCGATCCCCTTTCCTTCGATCGCACGCCCGATCAGCCGCGTCATCGCTGCAGCGGCCTGCGTCGTTGCGCTGTCGCCTGCCGCATCCCGCGCCGCCGACCTTCTCGATGCGCACAGCCTGACGGTCGCGGCCGACGTGCCGGCTACGCAGGCACGTGCGCAAATCCTCGCCGCGCGTCGCTACGGCACCTTCTGGAATACCGGTGATGCCGCCCTCGCCCGCGCCGCACTCGCGGCCGATTTCGTCGACCGAACGTTGCCGGCCGGTCGTGAGCAAGGTGTAGCGGGACCGCTCGCCGCGTCCGGCACGATGCGTACGGCCATCCCGGACCTGCGCTGCGACATCGAACAGATGATCGTGGCGGGCGACCGTGTCGTCGTGCACCTGCACTTTCGCGGACATTTCACCGGCACGTTCAATGGAACGATCGGAAGCGGACAGGCGATCGACTTCATCGCGACCGACATCTACCGGATCGACCACGGCCGGATAGCGGAAAACTGGCACATCGAGGACAACCTGACGCTGATGCGTCAGCTCGGGCTCGTCGGCTGACGGAGGAAACGATGACTCACCGCAATCACGGTTCGACAACGCATCCGGCTCGCCGCACGTTTCTTGCACAAGCGGGCGCCGGGCTGGCAGCCGGCATCGCGATGGCCGCGGGCGCCTCCGGGTCGGCGACGGCCGCCCCGACACCGGGCCCCGCATCGGCAGTAACCGGCGGGTTCTGGCAGGACGACACGCGCCTCGTCATCTCGATCTCGATGCAGTTCGAGGCCGGCGGACAACCGCCCAAGGGCGCGGACAGTCCGTTCCCGTCCGTCGAATTCCCGTCGTCGGTGCCGGTCGATCTGGCCTCGGCCACGTGGTTCGCATATGGCTACCGCGAAGGCATTCCGCGCCTTCTCGACCTGTGGGACCGGCATGGCGTGAAAGTCACGTCGCACATGATCGGAGAGGCCGCGCGCCGGCATCCCGAACTGGCACGCGAGATCGTGTCGCGCGGCCACGAAGCGGCCGCGCACGGCCCGACCTGGCGATCGCAGTTCGCGATGAATCGCGACGACGAGCGCCGCTTCCTCACCGAAGCCCGCGACATGGTCGAAGCAGTGACGGGCAGGCGCCCGATCGGCTACAACTGCAACTGGCTGCGGCGCGGACCGAACACGCTGCCGCTGCTGCAGGAACTCGGCTACGTGTATCACATCGACGACGTCAGCCGCGACGAGCCCTTCATCGAAACCGTCGACGGTCGCGATTTCGCGGTCGTTCCGTACACGTTGCGCAACAACGACATCCTGCTGATCGAAGGCCGCAACTATTCGCCGACGATGTTCCTCGAGCAGATCAAGCTCGATTTCGACCAGTTGTACGCGGAAGCCGGACAGCGGCGGCGATTGATGTCGATCAGCGCGCACGACCGGATCAGCGGCACGCCGCAGATGGTCCGTGCGTGGGACGCATTCCTGCACTACGCTCGATCGCATCCGGGCGTTGCGTTCATGCGCAAGGACGACATTGCCCGCTTTGCCCTGCACAGCCCGTCGACGTTGCGCGAAGCCGAAACGATCTGACCGGATTGCGCTCACCTCATCACTTCGGAAGGACCACCATGAACGATTCACTCCCTGGAAAGAAGGTACTCGTCGTCGGCGGCAGTTCCGGCATCGGTGCCGCCGCCGCGAACGCATTCGCACAACGGGGCGCTGTCGTGACGATTGCATCGCGCGCCCCGGCCCGGTTCAATGCAGATGTCGCGCCGGGCGCGCAAGTCCGCGCCGAAGCGCTCGACATCACCGATACGGCGGCCGTCGATGCGTTCTGCGCGCGCGCCGGACAGTTCGACCACGTCGTGATTTCGGCGGCGAAGACGGCGACGGGCCCGGTCCGCGCGCTGCCGCTTGCCGACGCGCAAGCCGCGATGGACAGCAAATTCTGGGGCGCATACCGCGTCGCACGCTCGATCGATATCGCGCCCGGCGGCTCGCTGACGTTCGTGTCGGGCTACCTCAGCGTACGGCCAAACGCATCGTCGGTCCTGCAGGGCGCGATCAACGCGGCGCTCGAGGCGCTCGCCCGCGGCCTTGCACTCGAGCTGGCACCCGTTCGAGTGAATGCCGTGTCGCCCGGCCTGATCGCGACGCCATTGTGGGACAAGCTCGCGCCCGATGCGCGCGACGCGATGTACGCGGGCGCCGCGCAGCGCCTTCCGGCACGCCGCGTGGGCCAGCCGGAGGACGTCGCGAATGCGATCGTGTATCTGGCGACAACGCCTTATGCGACCGGCTCGACGGTGCTGATCGACGGCGGCGGTGCAATCGCGTAGCGTATGCGGCCATGACAAAACGCCCCGCGTTCCATCGCGGAACGCGGGGCGTCGAGAGTCGTGCCGAAAAGCGGTTGCTTACGCGACCGCGCTCACATCGAGCGGTGCGCCCGTCTTCGTCTGGATCTCTTCCACGCTTACGCCGTCGGCGAGCTCGAGCACCTTCAGGCCATTCGGCGTCACTTCGATCACGCCAAGATCTGTGATGATCAGGTCGACCACGCCGACGCCCGTCAGCGGCAGATTGCATTCGTCGAGGATCTTGTGCTGGTCGCCCTTCGCGACGTGCTCCATCAGCACGACGACGCGCTTCACACCCGCGACGAGGTCCATCGCGCCGCCCATCCCCTTGATCATCTTGCCCGGGATCATCCAGTTCGCGAGATCGCCCGTCTTGCTGACCTGCATCGCGCCGAGGATCGCGAGGTTGATGTGGCCGCCGCGGATCATCGCGAACGAATCGGCCGACGAGAAGATCGACGAACCCGGCAGCGTCGTGACGGTCTGCTTTCCGGCGTTGATCAGGTCGGCGTCGACTTCGTCCTCGGTCGGCGACGGGCCAATGCCGAGCAGGCCGTTTTCCGACTGCAGCCACACCTCGACGCCCGCCGGCACGTGGTTTGCGACGAGCGTCGGCAGCCCGATGCCCAGGTTCACATAGAAGCCGTCCTGCAGTTCCTTTGCCGCGCGCGCGGCCATCTGGTCACGATTCCAGGCCATGTCAGTCTCCTTTCGCGCGTACGACGCGTTGTTCGATGCGTTTTTCGGGCGTCGCGTTCAACACGATTCGCTGCACGAAGATCCCCGGCGTATGGATCTGATCCGGATCGAGCGTGCCGTTCTCGACGATCTCCTCGACTTCCGCCACGGTGATCTTGCCCGCCATCGCGCACATCGGGTTGAAGTTGCGCGCGGTGCGGCGATAGATCAGGTTGCCGGATTTGTCGGCCTTCCACGCCTTCACAAGCGCGACGTCGGCCGTCAGCGACGGCTCGAGCACGTAGTGGCGATCACCGAACTGGCGCGTTTCCTTGCCTTCCGCGATCACGGTGCCGTAGCCGGTGTTCGTGAAAAACGCGGGGATGCCGGCGCCGCCCGCGCGCAGCTTCTCGGCGAGCGTGCCTTGCGGCGTGAATTCGAGTTCGAGTTCGCCGGCCAGATACTGGCGCTCGAACTCCTTGTTCTCGCCGACGTACGACGAGATCATCTTCTTGATCTGGCGCGTTTCCAGCAGCAGGCCGAGACCGAAGCCGTCGACACCCGCGTTGTTGCTGATGCAGGTGATGCCCTTGACGGCGGAATCGCGCAGCGCCGCGATCAGCGCCTCGGGAATCCCGCACAGGCCGAAGCCGCCCACCGCGAAGGTCTGTCCGTCGCGGACGATCCCTTCCAGCGCGGCAGCCGCGCTTGGATAGACTTTGTTCATCTGTATGTCCCTTCCTCTATGGAAACCAGCAAAACCGGTTCACGCGCCCACTGGGCCGCAAGCCCGCCGCATCATTCTATGCATGCACGGCGATACCTGCGTCGAAGCGCGCTGTTTTTATATCGCGACAAGGCGCCGCGAGATGCCTGAAAGGGTACGATGCGGCGCGGATGCGGCACAATACGCAAAAATACATAAGCGTTTGCCTCCGCTTGCCTGCGCCATGCCCGCTCTCGATTACCAGACTGCCTTTCACCTCGCGCCGCTCGGCCTCGTGATGTCGCGCGACCGCGTGATCGAGGACTGCAACGACGCGCTCGCGTCGATCTTCCGCTGTGCGCGGGCCGATCTGATCGGAAAGTCGTACGAAGTGCTCTATCCATCGCCGGACGAGTTCCAGCGCATCGGCGAGCGCATTTCGCGCGTGATGATCGCGAATGGCACCTACGCCGATGACAGAATCATGAAACGAGCCGACGGCGAGCTGTTCTGGTGCCACGTGACGGGCCGCGCGCTCGACCGCACCGCACCGCTCGCGGCCGGCGTCTGGACGTTCGAGGACCTGAGCGCGACGCGCCGCGTCGCCGTCGAGCTGACGCCGCGCGAGCGCGAGATCGCCGCGCAGCTCGCGACCGGCAAGACCAGCAAGCAGATCGGGCGCGTGCTCGACATCAGTTCGCGCACGGTCGACATCTATCGGGCGCGGCTGATGCGCAAGTACGGCACGAACAATACGCCGGAACTGCTGCAGCGCCTGCTCGGCCAGTAAAAGCACCCCGGAATGGCAATCGGCCGCGTGAAGCGGCCGATTCGGGAGATCAATGGAAAATGGCGACACACCGGCGCCCGGGCGCCGGCTTCGGTGCCGCCGCGCTCAGCCGACCTTCGCCGCGAGCGCGCGCTCGATCGTGTCGCGCAGCAGTTGCGGCAACGGCACCGACTTGCCGAGCGCGTAGTCGACCCATACGCAGCGCGCGTTGCCGCGCGCATAGACGTGCTCCGGATCGTCCGCGCGCGTCAGCTCGAAACCGGTGTCGAAGCTGCTGCGGCCGGGCTTCGCGGCCGACATCCTCGCGATCACGTCGCCCGGATAGTGCAGTTGCTTCAGGAATTCCATCGACGCCGTGACGATCACAGGCCCCTGCCCCTCACCATTGCCGCCCGCGATGCCGAGTTGCTCGAACCACGAAATCCGGGCCTGTTCCATGTAGCGGAAATAGACCGTGTTGTTCACGTGGCCGAACGCATCCATGTCGCCCCAGCGGATCGGCATCGACATTTCAAATACGGGGGAATATTCGCTCATTGCAGTCTTCTTTGTTGCTGAATGTCATCCACTCAGGCGAGGCCGAAGCCGTCGTCGGCGGAGATAATCGAGCCATTGATGAACTGCGACTCGTCGGCCGCGAGCAGCAACAACAGCCCGTCGAGATCCTGCGGCTTGCCGACGCGCCGGCGCGGCAGCATCGACTGCAGCTTCTGGCCCTGCTCGGTTTCCCACAGGTAATGATTGATTTCGGTATCGATATAGCCCGGACAGATCGCGTTGACGTTGATTCCGTGGCGGCCCCATTCGAGCGCCATCGCACGCGTCATCTGCACGACCGCCGACTTGCTCATCGCATACAGCCCGATCTGCGGAAACACGCGCAGCCCGGCTACCGAAGCGATGTTGATGATCCGGTAAGGCGGCTTGCCGTTGCCGTTCCCGCGCATGATCATCCGCTTCGCGACTTCCTGCGCGACGAAAAACGCGCCGCGCGTGTTGGTGTCGAACACGAACTCGAAATCGGCCGGCGTCACGTCGACGAGCTTCTGCATCGTCGAGACGCCCGAATTGTTCACGAGGATGTCGATCGTGCCGGCTTCCGTTTCCGCGTGCGCGATGGCCGCCTTGATGCTCTGCACGTCGGTGACGTCGAGCGACACGACGTGCGCGGCACCGCCCGCCGCCTCGATTTCCGCGCGCAACTCCTTCAGGCGCTCGACGCGGCGGCTCGCGAGCACGACCTTCGCGCCGGCCTGCGACAGCACCTGTGCGAAGCGTTGCCCGAGGCCGCTCGATGCGCCCGTGACCAGCGCGACCTTGCCTTCCAGATTGATCGATCGACCCATTGCACATCCCCTTTCGATGTCGTTTCGCCGCCGCGGGCGCCCTGTCCCACGCAGCATAACCCTAGCACAAAAAATAGAACGATCGTGCTAATCTACGCGCATGCTGTTGCGGCAAGCGTTTCGTTTCGCAGACAATACGCTCCCGAATAAAAGCATTCTAACGGTTAGAGGAACGCCAATGACCCCCGCAAGCCTCATCGAGCAATACGGCCCGCGCGAATCGATGGAATACGACGTCGTGATCGTCGGCGGCGGCCCCGCCGGGCTGTCGGCGGCGA